>NZ_JBSFHO010000038.1:0-87468 GCF_053597075.1 Streptomyces sp. NPDC001514 | reverse complement strand
TTGTGGCGCGCGGCATGGGCGATGACTGGTGGGTCCGGGGTTTGCGCGCGCCGTAAATCATGCCGTCCCGGATACGAGCCCCGGAGCGGACCCGGACGGCACCGACCCGGCACGGGGCACCCCCGACCACCCAGCCCGTCCGGCGCTTGAGGACGGACACCCGGGTCGCGCCCGCGGTACCGGGTGCACACCACGGACACCCCGGCCCACCCAGCGGAACCGGGTGCACACTCAGCCCGCCGGCCGGCGCCGCGGTACCGGGTGCACACTCAGCCCGTCCGGCGCTTGAGGACGGACACCCCCGGATGCGCACCCGGCGCCGGGTAGCCGGGCGAGCCCGGGGTGAGGGGCTCGGGCCCCTCGCGTGTGACGTTCGCCGCTACCGCCGTGAGGGGTGGGCAACATGGTTACCCACAAGTAGCATGAGGGAAGCAAGCGCGCGCTTAGCCGCGTGCCCGCAGCAGTGCCATCCCGCACCCTGGAGGAGAGCCATCGTGCCTCGTACCATCAGGGACGTCGTCTTCGTCGACGGCGTCCGCACCCCGTTCGGCAAGGCGGGCCCGAAGGGCATCTACCACGAGACCCGCGCCGACGATCTCGTCGTGAAGGCCATCCGGGAGCTGCTGCGCCGCAACCCGGACCTGGACCCCGCGAAGATCGACGAGGTCGCCATCGCCGCGACCACGCAGATCGGTGACCAGGGTCTGACCATCGGCCGTACCGCCGGCATCCTCGCGGGTCTGCCGCAGTCCGTGCCCGGCTACTCCATCGACCGCATGTGCGCCGGCGCCCTGACCGCCGTGACCTCGGTCGCCGGCAGCGTGGCCTTCGGTGCGTACGACATCGCCGTCGCCGGCGGCGTCGAGCACATGGGCCGCCACCCGATGGGTGAGGGCGTCGACCCGAACCCGCGCTTCGTGTCGGAGAAGCTCGTCGACGAGTCGGCCCTGTTCATGGGCATGACCGCGGAGAACCTGCACGACCGCTACCCCTCGATCACCAAGCAGCGCGCCGACGAGTACGCCGTGCGCTCGCAGGAGAAGGCCGCCAAGGCGTACGCCAACGGCAAGATCCAGCAGGACCTGGTGCCGATCTCGGTGCGCCGCACCAACCCCGAGGCCGGCGAGACGGGCTGGGGCCTGGTCACCGCCGACGAGCCGATGCGCCCGGGCACCACCCTGGAGAACCTCTCCGGTCTGAAGACCCCCTTCCGCGTCCACGGCCGTGTCACCGCCGGAAACGCCGCGGGTCTGAACGACGGCGCCACCGCCTCGCTCATCGCCTCCGAGGACTTCGCCCGCGAGAACAACCTCCCGGTGAAGATGCGCCTGGTCTCGTACGCCTTCGCGGGTGTGGAGCCCGAGGTCATGGGCTACGGCCCGATCCCGGCGACCGAGAAGGCCCTCGCCCGGGCCGGCCTGTCCATCGAGGACATCGGCCTGTTCGAGATCAACGAGGCCTTCGCCGTCCAGGTGCTGGCCTTCCTCGAGCACTACGGCATCGCCGACGACGACGCCCGCGTCAACCAGTACGGTGGCGCCATCGCGTTCGGCCACCCCCTCGCCTCCTCCGGCGTGCGTCTGATGACGCAGCTGGCGCGGCAGTTCGAGGAGCAGCCGGAGGTCCGTTACGGCCTCACCACCATGTGCGTCGGCTTCGGCATGGGCGCCACGGTGATCTGGGAGAACCCGCACCACAAGGACGCCGGAGGCAACAAGTGAGCACCACCGCTGAGCTCCTGAAGGGCGCGGCCGAGCTGTTCCCGGACGAGGTCGTCACGCAGGCGCACGTGCGCCACCTCGACCTCCCGGGCGGCGCCGGGAAGTTCGCCCTCATCACGCTGGACAACGGCTTCGACCACACCAAGCCGACCACCTTCGGGCCGCAGTCCCTCGCGAACCTCAACATCGCGATCGACCAGGTCGAGAAGGAGGCGGCCGAGGGCGCGATCGTCGGCGTCGGCATCACCGGCAAGCCGTTCATCTTCGCCGTCGGCGCCGACCTCAAGGGCGTCGAGCTGCTGAAGCAGCACTCGGACGCGCTCGCCATCGGCAAGGGCGGCCACGACGTCTTCAAGCGGCTGGCCTCCCTCGCCGTCCCGACGTTCGCGTACTACAACGGCGCGGCGATGGGCGGCGGTGTCGAGGTCGGTCTGCACTGCTCGTACCGGACCGTGTCGAAGGCCCTGCCGGCCTTCTCGCTGCCCGAGGTCTTCCTCGGCCTCGTCCCCGGCTGGGGCGGCTGCACGATCCTGCCGAACCTGATCGGCGCCGACCGTGCGGTCTCGGTCATCATCGAGAACTCGCTCAACCAGAACAAGCAGCTCAAGGGCTCGCAGGTCTTCGAGCTCGGCATCGCCGACGCGATCTTCGAGGGCGCCGACTTCCTTGAGCAGTCGCTGATCTGGACGGCGTCCGTCCTCAAGGGCGACACCGTGGTCGAGCGCGCCGAGGTCGACCGCGGTGAGGCCTGGGACCAGGCCGTCGCCCGCGGCCGGTTCATCGCCGACTCCAAGGTGCACGGCGCGGCCCCGGCCGCGTACCGCGCCCTCGACATCATCGAGGCGGCCAAGGACGGCGACCTGCAGAAGGGCTTCGACGCCGAGGACACCGCCCTCGCCGACCTGATCATGGGTGGCGAACTGCGTTCCGGCATCTACGCCTTCAACCTGGTGCAGAAGCGCGGCAAGCGTCCCGCCGGTGCCCCGGACAAGAGCCTGGCCCGTCCGGTCACCAAGGTCGGCGTCGTCGGCGCCGGTCTGATGGCCTCTCAGCTGGCGCTGCTGTTCCTGCGCCGCCTGGAGGTCCCGGTTGTCCTCACGGACATCGACCAGGAGCGTGTCGACAAGGGTGTGGGCTACGTCCACGCCGAGATCGAGAAGCTGCTGGGCAAGGGCCGGATCAACCAGGACAAGGCCAACCGCCTCAAGGCCCTGGTGACCGGTGTCCTGGACAAGGCCGAGGGCTTCGCGGACGCGGACTTCATCATCGAGGCCGTGTTCGAGGAGATGTCGGTCAAGCAGACGGTGTTCGCGGAGGTCGAGGCGGTCGCCCCGGCGCACGCGATCCTCGCCACCAACACCTCCTCGCTGTCCGTCAGCGAGATGGCCTCCAAGCTCCAGCACCCGGAGCGCGTGGTCGGCTTCCACTTCTTCAACCCGGTCGCGGTGCTGCCGCTGCTGGAGATCGTCCGCGGTGAGAAGACGGACGACGCGTCGCTGGCCACCGCCTTCGGTGTCGCGAAGAAGCTGAAGAAGACCGCGGTCCTGACGAAGGACGCCCCGGCGTTCGTCGTGAACCGCATCCTGACCCGCTTCATGGGCGAGATCCAGAACGTCATCGACGAGGGCACCCCGGTCGCCACCGCCGAGAAGGCGATCGAGCCGCTCGGTCTGCCGATGTCGCCGCTGGTCCTGCTGGAGCTGGTCGGCCCGGCCATCGGTCTGCACGTGTCGGAGACCCTGAACCGCGCCTTCCCGGAGCGCTTCACGGTGTCCCCGAACCTGAAGGCCGTCGTCGAGGCCGGCAAGCGCGGCTTCTACGTGTACGACTCCGGGAAGCCGGAGCTCGACCCCGAGGTCGCCGCGCTGCTGAAGCAGGGTGACACGGTCCTGACGGAGGAGCAGGTCCGGGCCCGCGTCCTGGACGCGGTCGCGCAGGAGATCGGGCTGATGCTGGAGGAGGGTGTCGTCGCCGAGGCGCAGGACATCGACCTCTGCCTGATCACGGGCGCCGGCTGGCCCTTCCACCTGGGCGGCATCACGCCGTACCTGGACCGTGAGGGCGTCAGCGAGCGTGTGAACGGCAAGAAGTTCCTGGCGCAGGGCGTCGCGAGCGTGCCCGCGTAACACCGCCGGCTGCACAGCGCAGGGGCCGTACGGGATCCGTCCCGTACGGCCCCTTCTGCGTACCCGTCATGTGATCGAACGGCGGCGTCCGCCGCGCCTGCTGGATATCTTGGTGTTGCTATGACCGCTGACCGGACATCCGAGGCCGACGGGACCGGCCACCCGGCGACCGGTGCGGTGGACCTGGAGCGCCGGATCGCGGAGTACACGTCACGCTTCGGCGAGGACAGCGGCTACCGCCGGCCGTCCCGCGACGACCGGCGGACGGTCGCGCAGGGCGTCGGGCTGCTCCTCGACGGCCATCGTGAACGGGCCCGGCAGCAGCTGTCCGCCGTGGACTTCGAGATCCGTACCGTCACCGACAGCGCCACGGGACGGCGGTACGCGGAGATCGCCGACCGCGCCGAGGACGCCCCGTCGCCGCGGGGCTGGGGACGGGTCTACGTCGATCTGGACACACCTGCCCGGTGGTCCGTGCAGGTGCCCCACCCCGTCGCCGACCAGCGCACCGAACAGCTCGGCGTGAGCGTGCTGCGAGGCTCGCGCGGCGGCGTCATGGTGGTCGCCGGTGCACATCGCCGGGCGGGCCGTGCGGACGTGGCCGACGTGGCACACCGCACCGACAGCGTCTTCGACGCCGTCTGCGACGAGCTCGCCGAGCGGGGGCTGCCGGGCGTCCAGCTGCATGGGTTCGCCGATGACTCGGCACCCGGCTACGACGTCATCGCGTCCACGGGCGACGACGAGCCGGCCCGCCCGGAGGGGCGCGCTCTCGCCGAGGCCCTGGCCGAGGCCCTTCGCGAAGGCGGCTTCGACGTGTGCCGGGCCTGGGCGCGCTCGTGCCCGCTCGAAGGCAGGAGCAATGTGCAGGGCCGGAAGGCGGCGGAGGAAGGTGTCCCGTTCCTGCACATCGAGTTCAGCAACGCGGTCCGCACCTCCCGCGAGCAGGCGGTGCGCGCGGCGGAGGCTGTCACCGCCGTCACGGCGGCGTGGTCCACGGACCCGGCGGGCCGCCGGACGGGCTGAGTCCCTGACCGGACGGCAGAGAGCAGACGGCTCAGACGGCCGTCCACGCCTCCATCGCCAGACCCGACTCGTCCTTCTGCCGGGTGACCCGCAACGTGCCGTCCGCCCCGAGCGCGGCCAGCACCACCCGTCCGTTCGCGTCGATCGCGAGGGCCGGTGCGCCGACGCACGGCTCCCCGGTCGCGGTCCACACCACGCCCGCCGACTCGTCCTCGGTCGGGTATGCGGCCAGTGTCGGGCGCCCGTCCGGGCCGAGCTGGGCCAAGATCGTGCAGTCGTGCCCGTCGACCGGCGTACGCAGCACGGCGACCGGGCCCGTACCCCCGGTGCCGCCCAGTGCGACCGGCTCGGACATGCCCTCGCGCCAGGCCTGCACGGTGCCGGTGTCGGCCTCGCGCCAGAAGTGGGTCAGCCGCCCGTGGCCGGTGCGCTCGGCGCTCAGTGAGTCGGGTGCGACGGACGCCTCGATGTCGTCGGCCCGCTCGAACGGCGCTCCCAGGGCATCGTGCACCCACCGCAGGACTCGTCCACGCGTCACGGCGACGACCTCCGTGAGACCGGCATCGGTCAGGTTCACGCTCGGCCGCCCCAGCACATCGCTGCCCTGGAGGTCGGCCCACGACCCCCATCGTCCGTTCAGCGACTGGGGGCGATGGGACACGCCTCCACCGGCGTTCCGGAAGAACACGTGAAGTGCGCCCCGGGGGTCGACGAGAGCCGAGGGGAGGCCTATTCGGCGGGCCCGCTCCTTGTCCGTCGGATACGGCGTGCCCATGCCGTGCCACTGTCGCAACGGGCGGCCCGACTGGTACTGCATCGAAGACGTCAGCTCGGTGACGCTCGGACCGTCCTCGGCGACACTGCGCTGCATCCCGACGAAGTGCACATAGCCGTCGGTGCCTTGTGCGATGGCCAGGTAGCCGAGCAGGTCGGGTACCTGGAAAGGCAGAGGGCCCTCCCACTCGGGTCCGCCGGGCCGGGTCTCGGTCCAGCGCAGGAGGCCGCCGGCGCTCGGCGCGTACGCGGAGAGGCGGCCGTCCTTGCCGCGCAGCAGCCAGTCGGCGGTCGGCGGCAGGGAGGGGTCCGCCGGGAGCGACGGCGTCGCCCCGGCCGTGGAACGCGACTGCTTCCGGGGCCGCTGGGCCTCGTCCGTCCGCCGCTTCGATCTCCGCGCAGACCGCAGTGCCATCGCCCGTTGCCACCTTCCCTGAGCGCCGTGCGAGCGCTTGATTCACGTGACGATAACACTTGCCGAAGGACCGGATCCCGGCGGCGGGAGACTGGTCTGTGCCACCCTCCTGACATGCGGATTCTCTTGATCGTCGATGCCGCGAACGTGGTCGGCTCGGTCCCTGACGGCTGGTGGCGGGACCGTTTCGGCGCCACCGAGCGGCTACGGGACGGACTCGTTCCGTTTGCCCGGGAGGGCATTCCCGGACATCCGGGCCCGGCCGAGGTGGTGCTGGTCGTCGAGGGCCGGGCCCGGGGGGTGGCGAGCCTCCCCGAGGTACGGGTCGAGTCGGCGCCCGGGAGCGGGGACGACCACATCGTGGAGCTGGTCAGGGCGGCCCCGGACCGTACCCGCGTCGTGGTGACGGCCGACCGGGGGCTGCGCGAGCGGGTCGAGGCCCTCGGGGCCGAGTGCGCCGGGCCCAGGACCGTACGTCAGCCGCCCGGCGAGCGTACGTAGAGGACCGCGCCGTCGACCTGGTCCGGGAGGGGCTCGTAGCGCCCGGCCAGCAGCCGGCGCAGCGTGGGCAGGTGCTCGGGGGCGTACGGCTTGCCGCGCGAGTCGTCGACGATCAGCGTCGGCGGCCGCTCCCGGAGCTCGGCCACGAAGACCGGCCAGGCGCCCGCGACCCCGTGCTTCTCGCCCACGTGCGGGCCGTCGCGCCCGCCGCTGTAGTTGGTGAGCAGCCCGGCGGTGAGATAGCGGCTGGCGGGGGTGCGGTCGGCGAGCCAGTACGTCTCCGGGTGCATGCCCCACAGCAGCACCCGCTCCGCCGGGGTCGTGCGGTGCCGCACCTGGGCGGCGAGCCGGTGCGCGTGCGCGAGCTCGGACCGGGGTGCCAGCAGACCCCAGGTGAAGAAGAGGGCGCAGGCGGCCGCCGAGATGAGCAGCGCGGTCGCCAGCCGGTCGCGGGGCAGGACGTGCAGGGCGGCCGCCGCCAGCAGGGCGAGGGGCGGGAGGAGCTGCAGATAGTAGTGGCCGAAGAAGTGGAGGCCGGCGAGCACGGCGGCCACCGATGCGGCCAGCCAGAGCCAGAGGTCGACGGCCCCGGCCCTGGCGGTCCTTACGACGCGGACGACGGGCGGGATCAGTCCGGCGCAGGCGGCGCAGAGCAGTGCCGTGTTCGCCAGAGCCCGGAGGAGGACGTGGAGTTCGGAGCCGGTGAAGGTGGCGTACGCGCCGGAGCCCGTCACCGTCCAGAAGAGAAAGCCCGACGGATCGGTCAGCAGGGCCGCGCCGAGCACGGGGAGCACGACGGCGAGGGCCAGCCGCATCAGGTCCGCTCGCTGCGGGGAGCCGCGCCAGAGGAGCCACAGCACGGGTACGAGGACGGCCGCGCCGGTCTGTTTCACCAGGAACGCCCCGGCGACGGCGAGCCCCGACCCGGTCCAGCGGCCCCGGCCGGCGCACCACACCGCCGCGGCCGTGAACGGCAGTATGAAGATCTCGAAGGTCGCTGCCTGCGCGTCCTCGGGGTTGAGCCCGATCGACACCAGCAGATAGAGCACGCCCGCGGTCCGTCCGGCCCGGTCGCCCCAGCGGTCGCGGGCGGTGGCGGCGAGGGCCGCGGCGGTGAGCAGCTGGGCGAGGATCGCGAGGACCTTGAGCGGGTGCAGCGAGTCGTCGCCGAAGACCGCGAAGCACGCCTCGTACAGCCAGGGCAGGAGCGGGGGTTTGCGGTCGACGACGGTCTCGTACAGCGTTCCCCCGTCGGCGAGTATGCGGGCCTGGACGGCGAGGTAGCCCTCGTCCGGGTTCCACAGCGGGTGCCGGAAGGAGGGCAGCCGGGTGACGACCGCGAGCACGGCGAGGACGGGGAGCAGCCGCCGCCAGTAGCCGGCCGGCCTGCCTTCTCGGGCGGTGGCCGTGGCAGCGCGTGCGGATGAGTACCGTAGCGATGGCGGCGGCTCGGCGAGCATGCGATCACATTAGGTCCCCGTATGTCCCGTTGTAGGGGGACATACGGGGATGACGGGATTCGGGTGCGCGGGACGGGCCCTCTAGTACAGGGCGTCCTTGCCCGCCTTGCCGAGGCGGCTGTGGCCGCGCCCGTACAGGAAGTAGACGACGATGCCGATCGCCATCCAGATGGCGAACCGTACCCATGTCTCGGCCGGAAGGTTGAGCATGAGCCAGAACGAGGCCGCGATGGACAGGATGGGGACCACCGGCACCCACGGGGTACGGAAGGCGCGGTGCAGGTCGGGCCTGGTGCGGCGGAGGACGATGACGCCGAGGGCCACGACGACGAACGCGAAGAGCGTGCCGATGTTCACCAGCGCCGCGAGGGCCTCGAGACTGGTGAAGCCCGCGATGAAGGCGATGATGACGCCGAGCAGGATGGTGGCCCGGTAGGGCGTGCGGTACCGCGGGTGGGTGATGGAGAAGAAGCGCGGCAGCAGTCCGTCACGGCTCATCGCGAAGAACACCCGGGTCTGGCCCAGCAGCAGGATCATGCAGACGGTGATGAGGCCGACGATCGCACCGAGGCTGATGGCACCGGCGAAGAAGGGCTGGCCGACTGATTTGAAGGCGTCGGCGAGCGGGGCGGTGGCCGACATCTGCGTGTAGTGCTGCATGCCGGTGACCACCAGTGTCACGGCCACGTAGAGCGCGGTGCAGATGAACAGGGAGCCCAGGATGCCGCGCGGCATGTCCCGCTGGGGGTTCTTGGTCTCCTCCGCGGCGGTGGCGACGACGTCGAAACCGATGAAGGCGAAGAAGACGATGGAGGCCGCGGTGAAGATGCCCATGATGCCGAAGTTCGTGGGCGCGTAGCCGAACAGCACCTGGACCAGCGGTGACGCGAGGCTGGTGCCTGCGGGCTGCGGCTCTGCCGGCGGGATGAACGGCGAGTAGTTGGCCGACTTGATGAAGAACAGGCCCGCGATGATGACCATCAGCACGACGGTGACCTTGATGGCGACCACGATCGCGGTGATCCGGGCGGACAGCTTCATGCCGAGGACCAGGATGACGGTCAGCAGCAGGATCAGCAGGAAGGCCAGCAGGTCGAAACTGCCTCCCGCGTCGCGCCCGGAGAGCGCGGCAGGCATGTCCCAGCCGAGATTGGTGCTCATGAGGCTGCGTGCGTACCCGGACCAGCCGACCGCCACCACGGCGGTGCCGAGGGCGAATTCCAGGACCAGGTCCCAGCCGATGATCCAGGCGGGCAGCTCGCCGATGGAGGCGTACGAGAACGTGTACGCCGAACCGGCCACCGGCACGGTGGACGCGAACTCGGCGTAGCAGAGCGCCGCGAGGGCGCAGGCGACGCCCGCGGCGACGAACGCGAGGGCGGTGGCGGGTCCGGCGTTGTCCCTGGCCGCGATGCCGGTGAGGACGAAGATGCCCGTACCGATGATGACGCCGACGCCGAAGACGGTCAGGTCCCAGGCGGAGAGGGATTTCTTGAGCGCGTGCTCGGGTTCCTCCGTGTCCCGGATCGATTGTTCGACCGTCTTGGTCCGGAACATTCCGGAATCGCTTGACTGCTGGTCCGTACTCACCGGCGTACCTCCGTACCCATGGCCGTAAGCCCATGATCGAGAGGGGCGGGGAACCTCGCCCGCGCTGCCGGTGCGATTCACACGAAAGGACCGGCCGGAGCCCTCTGGGGGTGCTCCGACCGGCCCAATGCGTACCCGGGGTGATCCCGGGCGGAACGCCGACGGGGTGCGGGTCAGTCGCGCGCGGGCTCGGGTGTCTGTGCGGGGTCGTCGTCGAGGCGGCCGTCGAGCTTGGAGACCAGCCCGGTGACCTGCCGCGCGATGTCCGGCGCGGTCAGCCCGATCTCGGCCAGGACCTCCTTGCGGGAGGCGTGGTCGAGGAAGCGCGGCGGGATGCCGAAGTCGCGCAGCGGTACGTCGACACCGGCGTCGCGCAGCGCCTGGGAGACGGCGGAGCCCACACCGCCGACGCGGCTGTTGTCCTCGACGGTGACGACGACGCGGTGCTGCTCCGCGAGCGGGGCGAGCGCCTCGTCGACCGGCTTGACCCAGCGGGGGTCGACGACCGTCGTGGAGATGCCCTGCTTGTCGAGGAGGTCGGCGATCTCCAGGCACATCGGGGCGAGCGCGCCGACCGAGACCAGGAGGACGTCGGGCCGGTCCGTGCCGGGCCGGCGCAGGACGTCCATGCCACCGATCCGGCCGACGGCCGGGACGGCCGGGCCGACGGCGCCCTTGGAGAAGCGGACGACGGTCGGGGCGTCCTTGACCTCGACGGCCTCGCGCAGCTGGGCGCGGACCTGGTCGGCGTCGCGCGGGGCGGCGAGCCTGAGCCCCGGGACGACCTGGAGGATCGACATGTCCCACATGCCGTTGTGGGACGCGCCGTCGGTGCCGGTGACACCTGCCCGGTCGAGCACGAAGGTGACACCGCACTTGTGCAGTGCCACATCCATCAGCACCTGGTCGAAGGCGCGGTTGAGGAACGTCGCGTAGACCGCGAAGACGGGGTGGAGGCCGCCGGTGGCGAGGCCGGCCGCGGAGACCGCACCGTGCTGCTCGGCGATGCCGACGTCGTACACCCGCTCGGGGAAGGCCTTGGCGAACCTGTCGAGGCCGACCGGCTGCAGCATCGCGGCGGTGATCGCGACGATGTCCTCGCGCTCCTTGCCGAGCTCGACCATCTCCTCGCCGAAGACGGAGGTCCAGTCGGCGCCGGAGGAGGCGATGGGCAGGCCCGTGTCGGGGTGGATCTTGCCGACGGCGTGGAAGCGGTCGGCCTCGTCCTGGAGGGCGGGCTGGTAGCCGCGGCCCTTCTCGGTGAGGCAGTGGACGATGACGGGGCCGCCGAACCGCTTGGCGCGGGTCAGGGCGGACTCCAGCGCGGCGATGTCGTGGCCGTCGATGGGGCCGACGTACTTGAGGCCGAGGTCCTCGAACATGCCCTGCGGGGCGATGAAGTCCTTCAGGCCCTTCTTGGCGCCGTGGAGGGTCTCGTAGAGCGGCTTTCCGACGACCGGCGTGCGGTCGAGGATCTCCTTCGTACGGGCCAGGAAGCGCTCGTAGCCGTCGGTGGTGCGGAGCGTGGCCAGGTGGTTGGCGAGGCCGCCGATCGTCGGGGCGTAGGAGCGCTCGTTGTCGTTGACGACGATGACGAGCGGGCGGTCCTTGGCCTCGGCGATGTTGTTGAGCGCCTCCCAGGCCATGCCGCCGGTGAGGGCGCCGTCGCCGATGACGGCGACGACGTGGTCGTCCTTCTTCAGCACCTCGTTGGCCTTGGCGAGCCCGTCCGCCCAGCCGAGAACCGTGGAGGCGTGCGAGTTCTCGATGACGTCGTGCTCGGACTCGGCGCGTGCGGGGTAGCCGGAGAGGCCGCCCTTCATCTTGAGCCTGGAGAAGTCCTGGCGGCCGGTCAGGAGCTTGTGCACATAGCTCTGGTGGCCCGTGTCCCAGAGGACCTTGTCCTTCGGGGAGTCGAAGACACGGTGCAGGGCGATGGTCAGCTCGACCACGCCGAGGTTGGGACCGAGGTGTCCACCGGTCTTGGAGACGGCGTCCACGAGGAAGGTCCGGATCTCTGCGGCCAGCTGGTCGAGCTGCTCCGGGCTGAGCCGGTCCAGATCGCGCGGTCCCTTGATACGGGTCAGCAGCGCCACCCGTGCCTCCTTGCGTGTGAGCTGGTCGAGCTTGGCAACGATTGGTCGAGTCTAATGTTCCGCTCGCGGCCGCCGTCATCGGGCGGTGCGTTGAGCGTCACGCCTTCGGGCGACATGACATCGGACACACAGCAGTGCCCGGCGCCGGTTCCCCGGCGCCGGGCACTGTGGCGGATGTCGCTAGGCGCGGCCCGCGGTCTTCTGCGTCTTGCGCGTGACCGAGTCGATCACGACGGTGGCGAGGAGAACGCCGCCGGTGATCATGTACACGACGGGCGTCCGGATGCCTTCCAGCGCCAGCCCGTACTGGATCGAGACGATCACCATGACGCCGAGCAGGGCGTTCCAGGTACGACCACGGCCACCGAAGAGGCTGGTGCCGCCGATGACGGCCGCCGCGATGACGTTCATCAGCAGGTCACCACCGCCGGCGCTCTGGTTGGCCGCCGCGATCTTGGAGGCCCAGAACAGACCGCCGATGGCGGCGAACATACCCGCGATGGCGAAGATCGAGATCCGGACCGCCGTGACGTTGATACCGGCACGCCGGGCCGCCTCGACACTGCCGCCGAGGGCGAAGATCTTGCGGCCGTACGCCGTGCGCCGGAGCACGAAGTCCGTGATCACCAGCACGGCCAGGAACAGCACCAGCGCGAGCGGCAGGCCCTTGTACTGGTTGAACATGAACGCGGCGGCGAAGGCGACGACGGCCAGCAGAACCGTACGGAACACGATGTCCGCGAGCGGCCGGGACGGGATCCCGGCGGCCTCACGGCGGCGGCTGTCGAAGAACGCCGAGAGGAAGAAGCCCGCCACCGCGACCGCGGCCAGGCCGTACGCGGCCGCCACGTCCGAGAAGAAGTACGTGGTCAGCTGGGCGACCGCACCTTCGTCGTCCAGGTTGATGGTGCCCTGGTCGCCGAGGAGTTGGAGCATGAAGCCCAGCCAGAAGAGCAGCCCTGCCAGCGTGACGGCGAACGCGGGTGCACCGATCCTGGCGAAGAAGAAGCCGTGGAGGGCTCCGATGGCCGCGCCGCTCGCGATCGCGACGAGAATGGCGAGCCACTCGTTCATCCCATGAGTGACTGTCATGACGGCGACGATCGCGCCGGACACTCCGCTGACGGAGCCGACAGACAGGTCGATCTCGCCGAGCAGCAGCACGAAGATGATGCCGACGGCCATCATGCCGGTGGCGACCATCGTGACGGCGATGTCACTGAGGTTCTTCGCGGAGAGGAACTGCGAGTTCAGGCTCTGGAAGATCACGCAGATGAGGATCAGACCGATGACGACCGGGATCGAGCCCAGGTCACCGGCGTGCAGCTTGCGCTTGAACTCCGACACGTAGCCGGCGAAGCCCTGCTCGCGGACCAGCAGCCGGGGGTCGACCGCGGTGACCGCGTCGTGGGCGGCCTCGGGGTTCACGACTTCGTGCTCGCTGCCGATGGGGGCGGAGGTCTTTTCGGTGCTCACTTCTTCGCCTCCGAGGTGCGCGCCGCACGACGGGTCACCGCGTTGTCGGTGGCGCCGGTGATGGCGGAGATGATCTCTTCCTGAGAGGTGGACTTGACGTCGAAGACGCCGTTGTTCCGGCCGAGCCGGAGCACCGCCACCTTGTCCGCGACGGCCTTCACATCGGCCATGTTGTGGCTGATGAGGATGACCGCGTGGCCGCGCTCGCGCAGCCGCTCCACAAGGTCGAGCACCTGTGCGGTCTGCTCGACGCCGAGGGCGGCGGTGGGCTCGTCCAGGATGACGAGCTTGGGCTCGCCGAGCATCGAACGCGCGATGGCCACGGTCTGGCGCTGACCGCCGGAGAGCGAGGCGATCGGGATACGGACGCTGGGGATGCGGATCGAGAGCGTGTTGAGAAGCTCGCGGGAACGGCGCTCCATCTCGACCTCGTTGAGGACGCCGCGCTTGCGGAGCTCCCGGCCGAGGTAGAGGTTGCCGACGACGTCGATGTTGTCGCACAGCGCGAGGTCCTGATAGACGGTCGCGATGCCCAGGTTCTGGGCGTCGTGCGGCTTGTTGATCGATACGGCCCTGCCTTCCCATTCGATGACGCCCTCATCGATGGGGTGGACACCGGCGATCGTCTTGACCAGCGTGGACTTTCCGGCGCCGTTGTCGCCCACGAGGGCGATCACCTCGCCGCCGTGGACCTCAAGCTCTACGTCGGTGAGCGCCTGAACGGCACCGAACCGCTTGGAGACCCCGCGCAACGCCAGCACGGGCGTAGCGGACACGTGAACCATCTCCTTCGCCGCCTGACCGGCGGGGATACCGCGCCGGAGGGGTGGCGCGATGGCTGAGCAGTAGTGAAAGGGACTGAGGAGAAGCGTTTCTGTCACGGTGCCCCGCCCCGATAGCGGGGGCTGGATGTGGGGCGGGGGCACCGGACAGGCTTCGGGTGACCTGTGTGAGGTCGTACGACCTACTTGAGGCCGAGCGCGTCGCAGGCGGTCTTGTACTTCGCGGTGCAGATGTCGGCGACGGTGTAGACGCCGTCCTTGATCACGGTGTCCTTGATGTTGTCCTTGGTCAGCGAGACGACCGGGACGAGCACCGAGGGGATGTCCTTGGTGGTGGGGCTGTCGACGCGGGCCGTCTCGATGGAGCCGAGCTTCTCGCCCTTGGCGAGCTTCACGGCCATCTCGGCGGCGGCAGCGGCCTCCGGCGCGTACGGCTTGTAGACGCTCATGAACTGCTCACCCGCGACGATGCGCTGCACGCCGGCGAGCTCGGCGTCCTGGCCGGTGACCGGCGGGAGCTTGGAGAAGCCGGCGGCCTTCAGGGCCGTGATGATGCCGCCCGCCATGCCGTCGTTGGCGGAGTAGACACCGATGATCTTGTCCTTGCCCAGGGCCGTGATCGCCGCCTCCATGTTGGCGTTGGCGTTCTCCGGCTTCCACTCCTTGGTGTCGTACTCCTTGCCGACGTTGACCTTGCCGTCGAGCTCGGAGTGCGCACCCTTCTTGAAGAGAGCGGCGTTCGGGTCGGTGATCGCGCCGTTCATCATCACGATCTGGCCGTCCTTGGCCTTGGCGCCCAGCGCCTCCAGCAGCGCCTTGCCCTGGACGTGGCCGACCTCTTCGTTGTCGAACGAGGTGTACGCGTCGATCGGGCCCTCGGCGAGGCGGTCGAAGGCGACGACCGGGATGCCGGCTTCCTTGGCCTTCTTCACGCTGCCGGCGATGGCCTTGGAGTCCACCGCGTCCACGATCAGCGCGTCGACCTTGTTGGTGATCATGGTGTCGACCTGCTGGGTCTGCAGGGTCGCGTCCTGCTTGGCGTTGGCGTAGACGACCTCGGCCTTGCCGTTCGTGAGCTCGCTGATCTTCTTCTCGATGAGCGGCTTGTCGAACTTCTCGTAGCGCGCGGTCTGGTTCTCCGGGAGCAGGAGACCGATCTTGAGGGCGTCACCCTTCGCGGCACCGGTCTTGGTCCCGTTTTCCCCGGACTCCTTGGCGCTGCCACAAGCGGCGAGGGACACGGCCATCGCGGTGGCGGCCACAGCCACGGCGGCACGACGCATCTGCGTGTTCATTCAGAAACCTCCCTGACGAGGCCGCGTCCTTGCGGCCGAGGTGGCTGGAAGTCAACTCGGCCGCCAGGCCGACGTCAAGGAGTAAATCCTTAACGAGATGACAACGGTGCCATCCGTTATCTAAGTGAAGGCAGGCGCCCCGGCGGAGACCGAGCTTTCCAAAAGTGTCGAATCGCCCATTTCGCTGAGTACGAGTGCCAGCGCGCCCAGCACCTCGGCCCGTCCGCCCAGCGCGCCGGGGAGGACGGAGAGCTGGCGGGCCGCGCTGGGAATCGCGTACCGGGAGACCGATTCGCGGATCGGTGCAAGGACCAATTCTCCCGCTTCGGCCAGATTTCCGCCCAGGACCACCCGGCTGGGGTTGAGCAGGTTGCACAGGTTCGCCACACCACTGCCGATGTGCCGCCCCACGTCGGCGATCACCCGGCGGCAGCCCGGGTCCCCCTCGCGCGCCAGCTGCACGACGCGCTCCATGGTCAGGTCCGGGCCGTGGCTGGGCTGCAGCAGCGGCAGGACGTAGCGGGCGGCCGCGAAGGTCTCCAGACAGCCGCGGTTACCGCAGCGGCAGACGGGCCCCGACTCGTCCAGCGTGATGTGCCCGATCTCCCCGGCCGTGCCGCCCGGCCCCCGGTAGATCTGGCCCCCTATGACCAGCCCGGCGCCGACGCCGCTGCCGACCTTGATGTACGCGAGATCCCTGACCCCGCGCCCGCTCCCCCAGACCAGCTCGCCGAGCGCACCGAGGTTGGCGTCGTTGTCGACGTACACGGGCACACCGAGGCGGTGCGAGAGCTCGTCACCGGGGTTGATCCCGGACCAGCCCGGCAGGATCGAGGTGGAGCCGAGCGTCCCCGACTCGACGTCGATCGGTCCGGGTACGCCGAGACCGACGCCGATCACCTTGTCCCGCCCGATCCCGGTCGTCTCGACCAGCCGCTTGACCAGCTGCTCCGCCCGGTCGAAGCCCTCGGCGGACGAGGCGTCGACATCCAGCGGCTCGGACTCCTCGGCGAGCACCTGATGGGCGAGGTTGCCGAGGGCGACCCGCAGATGGGTGTGGCCGAAATCGACGCCGATGACGATACCGGCGTCGCCGCTGAGCGAGACGCTGCGGGCCCGGCGGCCGCCGGACGACGTCGGGGTGACATCGACCGTGCCGCCGTCCTTCAGTTCACGAACGATGTTGGACACCGTGGCGGCGGAGAGGCCCGTGCTCCTCGCAATCTCGGCCTGGGTGAGCGAACCGGCCATGCGCACGGCACGTACGACCCGCTCGAGATTGGCCCGATGCAGAGATGTCTGCGACCCAGGAGTCTCCATCGACTCACACACTCCCGCTCTTTACTCCAACATGTGAACTCTAAGGGGAGCCTTTCGGGCCGCTCCCCGTCAAGACCTGAGCAAGCGCGGAACCGCCCGCCGGCGGCTGCCGACGGGCGGGTGGGCATGAGGCGGCGAGGCATGCGTGCGCCGCGGGCGGGTGCGGGGCGGGCGGCTACTTCAGCGTGCCCGCCGTGAGGCCGGCCTGGACCTGCCGCTGGAAGGAGAGGTAGACGACGACCACGGGCAGGATCGCCACCGTCATACCCGCGAAGATCACTGGCAGGTCGCCCGCATAACCCTGCTGCTGGTTGAGCAGCACCAGGCCCTGCGTGAGCATCGAGCGGTCGGGGTCGAAGCCGCTCTGCTGCTGCATGAGCACCAGCGGCAGGATGTACTGGTTCCACTGGCCGAGCAGGTTGAAGATGCCCACGCTGATCAGGCCCGGCTTGGCCATCGGCACCATCACCTGGAAGAAGATCCGGGTGTGCGAGGCTCCGTCGATCACCGCCGCCTCGTGGATCGCGGTCGGCAGCGTCCGGAAGAACGCGTGCATGAAGAAAACCGTGAACGGCATGGAGTAGGCGACGTAGACCAGGATCAGTCCCTGGTACGTATTGAGCATGCCGAGCTGTTTGACGAGGAAGTACAGCGGGATGAGCCCGAGGTACACCGGGAACATCGCGCCGGCGATGAAGAAGTAGTAGATGGCGCGGTTGCCCCGGAAGTTGTACCGGGCCAGTACATAGGCGCCCATCGATCCCAGCAGCATCGTCAGCGGCACGGAGAAGACCAGCACGATGACGGTGTTCAGGAAGTACGAGCCGATGTGGCCCTTGGTCCAGGCCCGCGAGAAGGCGTCGAAGTTCCAGTTGGAGGGCCAGGACCAGGAGCTGGCGCCGATCTCCGCGTCGGTCTTGAAGGAGCCGAGCAGGATCCAGATCAGCGGCAGGATGATCATCACGGCCCACAGGATGAGGAAGCCGTGCGAGAAGACGTTGAGGACCCTGCCCTCGCCGTCGCCGCCGCGTCCGCCGGCGGCCTGCTTGCCTGCGCCGCGCTGGGCCGGCACGGCATCCTTGGTCACGCCGTCGATGGTCGGTGTAGTGGACATTCGCGTCTTCCCCGCTCAGTACTCGATGCGCTCGCGGCGGCTGGCCCGCAGCGTGACGACGGACAGGATCAGCGTGAGGAGAAGGATCACCACGCCCATGGCGCAGGCGTAGCCGCTCTTGCCGAACACCAGGAAGTTGCGCATGAGGTAGGTCGCCATCACCTCACTGCTGTGGTCGGGCCCGCCGCCGAAGCTGTTGCCCGGCGTCATGACCGAGATGAGTGCGAAGCAGTCCATGGCACTGATCGCGAGATAGACCCAGGAGGTCTGCACCGTGTCCCACAGCAGGGGCAGCGTCACCTTGAAGAAGGTCTGGGTGCGGCGGGCACCGTCGAGCAGTGCCGCCTCGTAGATCTCCTTCGGGATCGACTGCATGGCCGCCGAGAACAGGACGAGGTAGAAGCCCACGCCCCACCACAGGAGCACGAAGGCGACGCACCACAGCACCAGGTTCGGGGAGTTGAGCCACTCGACGGGCTGCTCGGGGTCCGAGATGCCGAGCTTGATCAGGGTGCCGTTGATGAGACCGGCGACATCGCCGCGGTAGACCGCCCGCCAGAGGATGGCCAGGATGACCACCGACAGGACGTGCGGCAGGAAGAAGACGACCTTGTACAGACCGGAGCCTTGGACACCCCGGATACCGGCCTCACCACCCCGCCCGCCCACGTTCACCATGAAGGCGAAGAAGAGGGCGAGCAGGATGGTGGCCAGGGGCAGGGCCAGCAGGAGCAGGAAGTTGTTCCACAGCGCCTGGAGGAAGACGCTGTCGGAGAACAGCTCCGCGTAGTTGTCGAGACCGACGAAATTCATCTGCGCGGACTGCCCGCGCCAGTTCGTGAAGGAATATCCGAAGGTCTGGACGTACGGCCAGATCATGAAGATCAGATACAGGCCGAGCGGTCCGATCAGAAATCCGGCGACAAACCGGTTCTTGCCCTTGTGCATATGACTCTGCCCCTGGTCGCTGCGGGAACGGCTACGAACGCTTGTTGTTCTTGCTCGCCGGGTCCTTGGCGGCCTTGTCGACCGCGGCCTGGCACCGCTTGAGCCATTCCTTGGGCTGGATACGCTTGGCCATCAGCTCGGCGGACGCCGTGCGGATGGACTCGTCCATCTCGCTGTACCAGTTGATGTAGTAGTAGTCGAACGTGTTGGCGCCGGCCGCCGTGACCGCGTCGATCGCGGACTTGGTGCCGGGCCGCAGCTGGACCGAGGTGTCCACGCCGTCCTTGACGATGGTCAGCGAGTTCGCCTGCTGGGCGAAGATCGTCGACCACTCCTTGGACAGCATCCGGCGCATGAATTCGAGGCCGCCGGCCTTGTTCTTCGCCTTCTCCGGGACGATGAACGGCTCGCCGGCGCCGGCCCGGATCGCCTCGAAGGGCAGCTTGCTGCCCGGCAGCAGCGGCATCGGCAGGAACTTCATGTCGAAGTCCGCGGGCGTCTGCTTCAGCTGCTCGTTCTCCAGCCAGGATCCCGAGGGGATGAAGACGGCCTTGCCCTTGTTCCAGGCGGTCTGCGACTCGATGTGGTCGAGCGAGTTGGTGCCCGGCATGAGCAGGCCCTTGTCGACGATCTCGTAGACCGCCTCGATGGACGCCTGGGCGGCCTCGCTGCCGACGAAGGCCTTCGGGTCGAGGTTGTCGATCGCCTTCATCGCGTCCAGACCGCCGGTCTTGGCGATCAGGTCCATGATCATGACGTTGATGTAGTACGGGTGCTTGCCCTGGTGGGCGAGACCGCCGACGCCTGCCTGTTTGGCCTCCTTCATGATGGCGAGGAAGTCGTCCCAGGTCTTCGGCACCTCCCAGCCCTTGTCCTTGAAGAGCTTGCCGGAGTACCACATGCCCCAGACGGTGTAGATGTAGTTCAGCGAGTACATCCTGCCGTCGAAGTTGCCCTTCTCGGCGGTGCCCGGGATCAGGATGTCCCGGACCTTCTTCGACGGGTCGTCGTACGCCGGGGCGTCGAGCAGCTCCTCCAGGTTGGCCAGCTGGCCGTCCTTGTAGAGGGTGTCGAGCTTGATCTGCTGGGCGCCGGAGTTGTCGATGACGTCCGGCGGGTTGCCGCCGACGAAGCGGGGCTGGAGCTTGCCGGTGATCTCCTGGGTGCCCAGGTGGGAGACGTTGCCGCCCCAGGTCTTCTTGTACTCCTTCTCCCACGCGATGGCGTACTGGTCGCCGAAGCCACCCTTGAAGATGACGACGTCGAGGACACCGTTCTTGGCGACGCCGAACGGGTTCTCCTTGGTCACCTCACCCTTCTGCTTGGACTGATCGTCGCCGCTGCTGCTGGCGCAGGCGGACAGGAAACTCATCGTCGGAACGGAGATCAAGCCCAGTACGGCGGAACGCTTGATCAGATCGCGACGGCTGAGGCCCTCATTGTTGTGGGCGGAGGTGGATCCCATGCTCAAGTCCTCGCCTTCTCCAGGACTCAGGCGGTGTACCGGTCGCCCGTCCTTCTCGCCTGAGGCGAAGGGCCCCGCCACCGCGGTCATTTGCTGAAGCTCGGGTTGTGCAGAGGTGGTTCACAGGTGGTTCAGAGGTGCTGCGGCGGAACGGAAGTTCCGCGCGGGAAAGTCAATGATCCCGACGTCCGCGCCGCCCCCATCCCTGCCCGCCCGCCGTGTCGATGCGGCGAGTCGGACGCCGACAGGTATAGTCCACTTCCCGCCAAGGGAGCAAGATCGAAAGCAAGGTTCGACCGCAAGCTTTCCCGAGTTGAGACCTCGGGGACAGGAGAACACTGCCCGGATGGATTCCACCGGCAGAATCTCATCGAAACGGCTGATTCCGAACGCACCACACCGTCAACACCCTTGACACCATGCAGCACTTGCCTCCCTACTGGACCCTGCGCCATGCACATGACAACGTTGTCCAGCATCGCTTCGGTGGGAGGAAAGGCTCGGTATGCAGCCCAGACCCAGCCCTCGGCACAGACACGCCCGCACGGCCGCCCTGGTGGCGGCCGCTTCCCTGTTGGTGGTGGCGGGGCAATCGGCCGCCGTCGCACTTCCCTCCCAACCCGCCGCGCCGGCCACGGAATTCACCACGTCGTTCGAAGCCGACGAAGCTCAGCCCGATTGGCGTAATACCGTCGAAACGGGGCTCGACGGAAGAAAGCGGTCATCAGGTGTCGACGGCGGCTTCGCCTCCGGAATACCCGGAAATGTGACGGACAAGGTCGTCGAACTGCGGGCGAGCGGCGAAAACACGGGCGCCGGTGAGACCAAGGAGAATCTGGTCGATCTCCAGCCGTCCACCAAATGGCTGACCTTCACCCCGACGGCCTGGGTCGAATTCGACATGGACGCCCCGGTCAAGGTCGTCACCTACGCGCTGACATCGGCGAACGACTTCGACATCCGCGACCCCAAGGACTGGACCCTCAAGGGCTCGGCGGACGGCAAGGACTGGAAGGTCCTGGACACCCGCGAGGGCCAGACCTTCGAGAAGCGCTTCGAGACGAAGACGTACGACATCGATACGGCGAACGCCGCCTCGTACGCCCACTACCGGCTGGAGATCACCGCGAACAACGGCGCGTCGGACATCGTCCAGCTCGCCGACGTCCAGTTCTCCGACGGTGACACGAGCACCCCGGTGCCGGAGGACATGCGCAGCCACGTCGACCGGGGCCCCGCCGGCTCCCCCACCGCGAAGGCCAACGCCGGCTTCACCGGTAAGCGCGCCCTGAGGTACGCGGGTGCGCACAAGCCGGACGGCCGCGCCTACTCGTACAACAAGGTCTTCGACGTCGACACGGCCGTGGGGCGCGACACGGAGCTGTCGTACCGGATCTACCCGTCACTGCCCGAGACGGACCTCAACTACCCTGCCACCAACGTGTCGGTGGATCTCGCCTTCACGGACGGCACCTATCTGAGTGATCTCCGGGCGGTCGACGCGCACGGCGGCCTGCTGACGCCGCAGGGCCAGGGCGCCGCCAAGCGGCTCTACGTCAACCAGTGGAACCAGGTGGCCTCCCGGATCGGCTCCGTCGCCGCAGGCAGGACCGTGGACCGCATCCTGGTGGCGTACGACTCGCCCACGGGCCCGGCGACGTTCCAGGGCTGGATCGACGACCTCCGCATCGCCCCCAAGGCGCCCGAGAAGCGCCTCGCGCATCTGTCGGACTACGCGTCGACCGTCCGCGGCACCCACTCCAGCGGCTCGTTCTCGCGCGGCAACACCTTCCCGGCGACCGCGGTCCCGCACGGCTTCAACTTCTGGACGCCGGTGACCAACGCGGGCTCCCTGAGCTGGCTGTACGAGTACGCGCGCGCCAACAACGCGGACAATCTGCCCACCGTGCAGGCGTTCAGCGCCAGCCACGAGCCGAGTCCCTGGATGGGCGACCGGCAGACCTTCCAGCTGATGCCGTCCGTCGCCGAGGGCACACCGGATCCGTCGCGCACGGCCCGCGCCCTTCCCTTCCGTCACGAGAAGGAGATCGCGCGCCCGCACTACTACGGTGTGACGTTCGAGAACGGACTGAAGGCGGAGATCGCCCCCACGGACCATGCCGCCATGATGCGGTTCACCTATCCCGGTGAGAACGCGGCGGTGCTCTTCGACAACGTCACCGACCAGGCCGGCCTCACGCTCGACCCGGGGACCAGCTCCTTCACGGGCTACTCCGACGTCAAGAGCGGCCTGTCCACGGGCGCCACACGGCTCTTTGTGTACGGCGTCTTCGACGCGCCCGTCACCTCGTCCGCCGCGCAGGGTGTCAAGGGCCATCTGCGCTTCGACGCCGGCGCGGACCGTACGGTGACATTGCGCATGGCAACGTCACTGATCAGCATCGACCAGGCGAAGAAGAACCTCGCCGCCGAGATCCCGGAATCGTCGAGCTTCGGCCGGATCAGGGACCGGGCGCAGGACGCCTGGGACGACATCCTCGGCCGGGTCGAGGTCGAGGGCGCCACCCACGACCAGCTGGTGACCCTCTACTCGTCGCTCTACCGGCTGTACCTGTACCCGAACTCGGGCTTCGAGAAGGTCGACGGCCAGGACAAGTACGCCAGCCCGTTCTCGCCGCAGACCGGACCCGACACCCCGACCCACACCGGCGCGAAGATCGTCGACGGCAGGGTGTACGTCAACAACGGGTTCTGGGACACCTACCGGACGACCTGGCCCGCGTACTCCTTCCTCACCCCGAAGAAGGCGGGCGAGCTCGTCGACGGCTTCGTCCAGCAGTACAGGGACGGCGGCTGGATCTCCCGCTGGTCCTCCCCCGGTTACGCCGATCTGATGACCGGCACCTCGTCGGACGTGGCTTTCGCCGACGCGTACGTCAAGGGCGTGCGCGGCTTCGACGCGGAGGCGGCGTACGAGGCCGCGCTGAAGAACGCGACCGTCGCACCGCCGACCCGGGGCGTGGGCCGCAAGGGCATGGAGACCTCGCCGTTCCTCGGCTATGCGTCCACCGAGACGCACGAGGGCCTGTCCTGGTCGCTGGAGGGCTATCTCAACGACTACGGCCTGTCGAAGATGGCCGACGCCCTCTACGCCAAGACCAAGAAGGCGCGCTACAAGGAGGAGTCGGCGTACTTCCTCAACCGGGCCCGCAACTACGTCGCTCTCTTCGACTCCAAGGCCGGCTTCTTCCAGGGCCGTGACCTGAAGGGCGACTGGCGCATTCCCTCGGGGCAGTACGACCCCCGCGTCTGGGGCTACGACTACACCGAGACGAACGGCTGGGGGTACGCCTTCACCGCACCCCAGGACTCGCGCGGCCTGGCCAATCTGTACGGCGGCCGCTCGGCGCTCGGAAAGAAGCTGGACACCTACTTCGCCACGCCGGAGACGGCGTCGCCCGAGTTCGTCGGCTCGTACGGCAGTGTCATCCATGAGATGACGGAGGCCCGGGACGTACGGATGGGCATGTACGGGCACTCCAACCAGGTCGCCCACCATGTCACCTACATGTACAACGCGGCCTCGCAGCCCTGGAAGACCCAGGAGAAGGTGCGCGAGGTGCTCTCCCGCCTCTACACCGGCAGCGAGATCGGGCAGGGCTACCACGGCGACGAGGACAACGGCGAGCAGTCCGCCTGGTACCTCTTCTCCGCGCTCGGGTTCTACCCGCTGGTGATGGGCAGCGGTGAGTACGCGATCGGCTCGCCGCTCTTCACGAAGGCCACCGTGCATCTGGAGAACGGCCGGGAGCTGGTGGTCAAGGCTCCGAGGAACAGCTCGCGGAACATCTATGTGCAGGGTCTGAAGGTGAACGGCTCGTCCTGGAACTCCACCGCGCTGCCGCACTCGCTGCTCGCTCGCGGCGGCACGCTGGAGTTCGCCATGGGACCGAAGCCGTCGAGCTGGGGCACGGGCAAGGACGCCGCGCCCGTCTCGGTCACCAAGGACGACAAGGTGCCCTCGCCGCGGCGCGACGCGATCAGCGGGACCGGGACGCTCTTCGACAACTCCTCCGGTACGGAGGCGGTGGTGGAGACCGTCGAACTGCCCGTCGCGCCGGGCACCCGCGCCGTCCAGTACACGCTGACCTCGTCGGCACGGGACGAGGCGCCGGCCGGCTGGGTGCTGCAGGGTTCGCGCGACGGCACGACGTGGACCGATGTGGACAGGCGGTCGGGTGAGTCGTTCGCCTGGGACCGGCAGACCCGCGTCTTCACGGTCACGCATCCGGGGACGTACGAGCGCTACAGGCTGGTGGCCGACACCTCAGCGGTACTGGCCGAGGTCGAGCTGCTCTCGTAGCGGAGGAGCAGGAGAGGACCCGAGGGCCGTACCCCGTGACGGGGTACGGCCCTCCGGCCTTGGCGCTTCCGCGCGGAGCCGGCCCCGGACGGGGTGAAGCAGACGAAGGGGGGCACCCTGCCCCGGACGGGGTGAAGCAGGTGAAGGGCGGCACCTGGCCGGGCCCTCACCCGACCGGCGAGCGCCCGGTCGCCCGCAGGTCGGCAGCGGCTTACGTTCCGAAGCGTGGAACTCACCATCGCACCCGGGGACGGTCTCGTCGACGAGGTCCCGGACCTCGTCGTCCAGGGACTCGGCGCGCACGAGGAAGTGACCGTACGGATCGATGTGACCGACGTCGGCGGGAGGGCCTGGCGGTCCGTCAACCGCTACCGCGCGGACGCCGACGGCGTCGCCGACACGGCCACGAACGCGCCGATCGCGGGTTCCTACACGGGTGTGGACCCGACGGGTCCGTGGTGGTCGATGACGTGTGTGCAGCGCGACCTGCCGCCCCGCGCCTTCGCGGCACCGGACGACCAGCTGATCTGGACCGTCCGCTGCGCCGCCGATGCGGCACGCCAGGTCCGGCGGACGGTCGTACGCCGCTGGTGTGCGCGGCGGATCACGCGGACGGAGGCGGTGGACGAGGGGCTGCGGGTCGTCGAGTTCGCCCCGCGCGCGCTCGATTCCGGGCTCCGGCCGGTGGTCGTGCTGATCCCGGGCTCCACCGGCGTGGAGGCGGTGACCCCCACGGCCGCGCTGCTGGCGTCCCGCTGCGGCTTCACCACGGTGGTGCTCGGATACCTCGGCGGGGAAGGGCAGCCGGCGACGTTGAGGGATGTTCCGCTCGAACGCCTGGCGCGTGCGGTCGGCGCGGTGGCGAACGGTCGCCGCGTCGGTGTGGTCGCCTTTTCGGTGGGTACGGGCGGGGCACTGGCGGCTCTCGCGCTGGCCCGGGTGCCCGTGCGGGCGGTCGTGGCCGTCGCGCCGACGCATGTCGTCTGGCAGGCCCAGGGCTCCGGCGGTCCGTCGCCGAAGACCTCGGCGTGGACGTACGAGGGCGCTGCCCTGCCGTACGTACCCGTGAGGGGCGAGTTGCTGCTGCCGCAGATCGCGGGCCGTGCCGTGCTGCGGCGGCTGCCCGGCGGCCGTTCACGCTCCACCGCGCTGCGGATGCGACTCGCGTACGCGGCCGGGCTCAGGGACACGGCCGCGGTGGAGAACGCCCTGATCCCGGTGGAGGACATCGCGGCTCCGCTGATGGCGGTCGCCGGGACCAAGGACGCGCTGTGGCCCGCCGACCACATGGCCCGCGCCCTGATCGAGCGCCGCCGTACCGTGCCCGCCGATGACGTGCTGCTGATCCACCCGGGCTCGGGGCATTTTCTGCGCCCGCCGCTGATCCCGACGACCGTCGACCGGACGGCGGACCTCGTCTCGGGCGGCACTCCGCAGGCCAACGCGCTGGCGCAGAGCGAGACCTGGGCCGCGATGACACGGTTCCTGGAGCGCCACCTCGGCTTCACGGAGGCGTGACACGGCGCTGTGAAATGGCGCTGTGAAATGGCGCTGTGAAATGGCGCTGTGAAATGGCGCCGGCCGCCACTCGTCCGATGGACGAGTGGCGGCCGGCCGGGTCCCAGGGTCCTGCGGGGCCCTTACTTACGGATCAGGCTCCGCAGCACGTACTGCATGATGCCGCCGTTGCGGTAGTAGTCCGCCTCACCGGGGGTGTCGATACGGACGACCGCGTCGAACTCCACACCGGTGTCGGTGGTGACCTTGACCGTGCGCGGCGTGGTGCCCTCGTTGAGCTCGGTGACGCCGGTGATGGAGAAGGTCTCCTCGCCGGTCAGACCGAGGGACTGGGCCGAGGCGCCGTCCGGGAACTGCAGCGGGAGGACGCCCATGCCGATGAGGTTCGAGCGGTGGATGCGCTCGTACGACTCGGCGATGACGGCCTTGACGCCGAGCAGCGCGGTGCCCTTGGCCGCCCAGTCGCGGGACGAGCCGGAGCCGTACTCCTTGCCCGCCAGGACGACCAGCGGGATGCCCTGCTCGATGTAGTTGCGCGAGGCGTCGTAGATGAACGAAACCGGACCGCCGTCCTGCGTGAAGTCGCGGGTGTAGCCGCCCTCGGTGCCCGGCGCGATCTGGTTGCGCAGGCGGATGTTGGCGAACGTACCGCGGATCATGACCTCGTGGTTGCCCCGGCGCGAGCCGTAGGAGTTGAAGTCACGACGCTCCACACCGTGCTCGGTGAGGTACTTGCCGGCCGGGGTGTCGGCCTTGATGGCACCGGCCGGGGAGATGTGGTCGGTGGTGACCGAGTCGCCGAGCTTGGCGAGGACGCGGGCGTCCGCGATGTCGGTGACCGGAGTGGTCTCCATCGTCATGCCCTCGAAGTACGGGGGCTTGCGGACGTAGGTCGACTGCGGGTCCCACTCGAAGGTGTTGCCGGTCGGGATCGGCAGCGACTGCCACTGGGCGTCACCGGCGAAGACGTCCTGGTAGGACGTGGAGAACATGTCCTCGCCGATGGCGTGGGCGACGACGTCGTTGACCTCGGCCTCGGACGGCCAGATGTCCTTCAGGTAGACCGGGTTGCCCTCGGTGTCGATGCCGAGCGCCTCGCGGGTGATGTCCACCTTCATGGAGCCCGCGATGGCGTAGGCGACGACCAGCGGCGGGGAGGCCAGGTAGTTCATCTTGACGTCGGGGTTGATCCGGCCCTCGAAGTTGCGGTTGCCGGAGAGCACGGACGTCACGGCCAGGTCGTGCTCGTTGACGGCCTTGGAGACCTCCTCCGGCAGCGGGCCGGAGTTGCCGATGCAGGTCGTGCAGCCGTACCCGACGAGGTTGAAGCCCATCTTGTCGAGGTACGGGGTGAGGCCGGCGCGGTCGTAGTAGTCCATGACGACCTTGGAGCCCGGGGCGAGGGTGGTCTTGACCCACGGCTTGCGGGTCAGGCCCTTCTCCACGGCCTTCTTCGCGACGAGCGCGGCGGCGACCATGACGTACGGGTTCGAGGTGTTGGTGCAGGAGGTGATCGCGGCGACGGTGACGGCGCCGTGGTCGATCTCGTACGTCGACCCGTCGGGGGCCGTGACCAGGGTCGGTCGGGTCGGGACGCCGTTGTGCTCGGCCGGGGCGTCGGAGGCCGGGAAGGACTCCTTGCCCGCCTCGTCGTCGTCCTCGACGTAGTTGCGGACGTCCTGCGTGAACTGCTCGGCGGCCTTGGCGAGGACGATGCGGTCCTGCGGGCGCTTCGGGCCGGCGATCGACGGAACGACGGTCGACAGGTCCAGCTCGAGCTTCTCGGAGAAGTCGGGCTCGGCGGACGGGTCCAGCCAGAGGCCCTGCTCCTTGGCGTAGGCCTCGACGAGCGCGACCTGCTGCTCGCTGCGGCCGGTCAGCTTGAGGTAGTTCAGGGTCTCGTCGTCGATCGGGAAGATCGCGGCGGTGGAGCCGAACTCCGGCGACATGTTGCCGATGGTGGCGCGGTTCGCGAGGGAGGTGGCGGCGACGCCCTCACCGTAGAACTCGACGAACTTGCCGACGACACCGTGCTTGCGCAGCATTTCGGTGATGGTCAGCACGAGGTCGGTGGCGGTGGTGCCGGTGGGCAGCTCGCCGGTCAGCTTGAAGCCGACGACGCGCGGGATGAGCATCGAGACCGGCTGGCCGAGCATGGCGGCCTCGGCCTCGATACCGCCGACGCCCCAGCCGAGGACGCCGAGGCCGTTGACCATGGTGGTGTGCGAGTCGGTGCCGACGAGGGTGTCGGGGTACGCCTGACCACCCCGGACCATGACCGTGCGGGCCAGGTGCTCGATGTTCACCTGGTGGACGATGCCGGTGCCGGGCGGGACGACCTTGAACTCGTCGAAGGCGGTCTGGCCCCAGCGCAGGAACTGGTACCGCTCCTTGTTGCGGCCGTACTCCAGCTCCACGTTCTGGGCGAAGGAGTCCGGCGTGCCGAACTTGTCGGCGATGACGGAGTGGTCGATGACCAGCTCGGCGGGGGCCAGCGGGTTGATCTTCGCCGGGTCGCCGCCGAGCTCCTTCACGGCCTCACGCATGGTGGCGAGGTCCACCACGCAGGGCACGCCGGTGAAGTCCTGCATGATCACGCGGGCCGGCGTGAACTGGATCTCCTGGCTCGGCTGCGCCTGCGAGTCCCAGCCGCCGATGGCCCGGATGTGGTCGGCGGTGATGTTCGCGCCGTCCTCGGTGCGGAGCAGGTTCTCCAGCAGGACCTTGAGGCTGTAAGGGAGGCGCGCGGAGCCCTCGACCTTGTCCAGCCGGAAGATCTCGTACGACTCGTCGCCCACGCGCAGCGTGCTGCGGGCGTCGAAGCTGTTCGCCGACACGACAGTCTCCTTCATCAATGTGCGCGTACTGACCGCATCCTGCCGCCTGTGACTTCTCAGCAATCCGCTAAGGTAAGGCTTAGTTAGGCCACCCTTACTGAATGGCCTCGGCGGAAGGTGTTGCGGCTCGCCTTCTGCAGATATCTCGATGTCGAGATAACTCTAGTACATGCCCGCCGAGCGGTCATGCCCGGACACGGGTGTCCGGGCATGACCGCGAACCTTGAGCGCGTGCCGTCGAACCTTGAGGGACGCGGATTCGTGTCACCGAACTTGGAACACGAGGCGCTGACGGGAGCGGGACAGGGCAGAATCCCGGGCTGTGATGATCACCGCGCGCGCACTCAACCGGGCCACCCTCAGCCGCCAGCTGCTGCTGGACCGTGAGCCGCTGACGGTCCCCGACGGGGTGCGGCGCGTGGTCGCGCTCCAGGCGCAGCACCCGGCCTCGCCGTACCTCGCCCTGTGGAACCGGCTCACCGGTTTCGCTCCGGCCGAGCTCGACGCCGCCTTCACCGGGCGATCGGTGGTCAAGGCGACTTTGATGCGGATCACCCTGCACACCGTGCACGCCGAGGACTACCCGGTCTTCCGCGCGGCGATGCAGCCCACGCTGTACGCCTCCCGGCTCGGCGCCCGCTTCGCCGTCGCGGGGCTGACCCCCGCGGACGCCGACGAGCTGGTGCCGGAGCTGCTGGCCTTCGCCCGCCGGCCGCGGACCTCGGCAGAGATGCAGGCGTGGGCCGAGGAGCGGCTCGGCGCCGAGAAGAAGGACGCGGCGTGGTGGGGGCTGAAGGCGTACGCGCCGCTGCACCACGCCCCGACGGATGCGCCATGGTCGTTCGGACTCCGGCCGTCCTTCGTCGCGGCCGGAACCGGGCCCGTGCCCGCGGACCGGGCGGTGGAGCCTCAGGCGCTGCGGACCCTGATCCTGCGCTATCTGGCGGGCTTCGGGCCCGCGTCGGTCGCGGACGTGGCGCAGTTCGCCATGGTGCAGCGGGCACCCGTCCGCGCGGCGCTCCGCGCTCTGGACGGCGCCGTCGAGCAGCTCCAGGGGCCGGACGGCGGCACGCTGTTCGACCTCCCGGGCGCCTCCCGGCCGCCCGCCGAAACCCCCGCCCCTCCCCGGCTCATGGCCATGTGGGACAGCATCCTGCTGGCTTACGCCGACCGCAGCCGGGTGATACCCCCGGCCTACCGCCCTCTGGTGATCCGACGCAACGGCGACGTACTGCCCACCCTGCTGGTGGACGGCCATGTCGCCGGTGTGTGGCGCCCGGCGGACGGCGGCATCGAGGCCACGGCCTTCCACCCTCTGTCACCCAGCACCTGGGACGGACTCGCCGCGGAGGCCCAGTCCTTGACGGCCCTCCTCAGCGACCGCGAGGCGGCGGTCTACAGCCGTTACCGCCACTGGTGGGAAAAGCTCCCCGAGGCCGAGGTGCGGATGCTGTAGCGGCGATTTTCGTCGCTCACCGGTCGCGGACAGTGGGTCCAGGGGCGGCGGATCCGAGGACGGCCGATCCGAGGACCGCCGACCCGGGAACGACCGGGCCGGGGCGACGGGCGGCGCGACAGGGCAGCGCGACAGGGCAGCGCCCGGCGAGCATCACGGCCCGACGGTACACGCCCGCCGCCCTATGTGTCCGATTTGCCCGAGTTGGGACAATGATGGACCATCAAAAGGGCGCTTCACCCGAATGGTCCACCTCACTGGGCGGCTCATCTCATATCTGAGATAGCCTGCCCCCATGGCAGACGACTACCTCGTACGCATCGGCAAGCTCATCCGTGACGCCCGTCAGCATCGGGGCTGGACACAGACGCAGCTTGCCGAGGCACTCGGCACCAGCCAGAGCGCCGTCAACCGCATCGAGCGCGGCAATCAGAACATCAGCCTTGAGATGATCGCCCGCATCGGTGAGGCGCTCGACAGCGAGATCGTGTCGCTCGGCTATGCCGGACCCATGCACCTGCGGGTCGTCGGCGGCCGCCGGCTCTCCGGGGCCATCGACGTCAAGACGAGCAAGAACGCCTGTGTCGCGCTGCTCTGCGCCTCGCTGCTCAACAAGGGCCGTACGGTCCTGCGCCGCGTCGCCCGTATCGAAGAGGTCTACCGGCTGCTGGAGGTCCTCAACTCCATCGGCGTCCGCACCCGTTGGATCAACGACGGCACGGACCTCGAAATCGTCCCGCCCGCCACGCTCGACATGGACGCCATCGACGCCGATGCGGCGCGCCGGACGCGGTCGATCATCATGTTCCTCGGCCCGCTGCTGCACCGGATGGACCGCTTCCGCCTCCCGTACGCCGGCGGCTGCGACCTCGGCACGCGGACGATCGAGCCGCACATGATCGCCCTGCGCCGCTTCGGCCTGGACATCACCGCGACCGAGGGTCTTTACCACGCCGTCGTCGAGCGGGCGACCACCCCGCGCCGCCCGATCGTACTGACCGAGCGCGGCGACACGGTGACCGAGAACGCCCTGCTGGCCGCCGCCCGCCACGACGGCGTCACCGTCATCCGTAACGCCTCGTCCAACTACATGGTCCAGGACCTGTGTTTCTTCCTGGAGGCGCTCGGCGTACGTGTCGAGGGCATCGGCACCACGACCCTGACGGTGCACGGCGTGGAGACCATCGACGTGGACGTCGACTACTCCCCCTCCGAGGACCCGGTCGAGGCGATGAGCCTGCTCGCCGCCGCCGTCGTCACCGAGTCCCAGCTGACGATCCGCCGGGTGCCGATCGAGTTCCTGGAGATCGAGCTCGCGGTACTCGAGGAGATGGGCCTCGACCACGACCGCACGGCCGAGTACAGCGCGGACAACGGCCGCACCCGGCTGGTGGACCTGACCGTTCGCCCCTCCAAGCTGGAGGCGCCGATCGACAAGATCCACCCGATGCCGTTCCCCGGCCTCAACATCGACAACGTGCCGTTCTTCGCGGCCATCGCGGCCGTCGCCCAGGGCAAGACCCTCATCCACGACTGGGTCTACGACAACCGCGCGATCTATCTGACCGACCTCAACCGCCTCGGCGGCCGGCTCCAGCTCCTCGACCCGCATCGCGTTCTCGTCGAGGGCCCGACCCGCTGGCGCGCCGCCGAGATGATGTGCCCGCCGGCGCTGCGCCCCGCCGTGGTCGTCCTGCTGGCGATGATGGCGGCCGAGGGCACGTCTGTGCTGCGCAATGTGTACGTCATCAATCGCGGCTACGAGGATCTGGCGGAGCGCCTGAACTCGGTGGGCGCGCAGATCGAGATCTTCCGCGACATCTGACGTATCCGCTGGTCAGGAGGGCTTTTCTCCGTCCTGGGCCGACTGTGGGCCGTCGGCCGTGTCACCCGCCCTGGCGAAAGGCACGGTCGACGGCACACGCATCGGACCGAGGCGGTTCGCACCCTCGACGCGGGCGAGGCCTCTTCATCCGTTCGGACCTCCCGGCGCGTGCATCGGGCCGGGCGGCGTGATCCTGACAGTGTGACAGTCGCGGACCCGACAGGAGCCGACCATGGCAGACCAGACATGGGCAGCTCGCCCCCGCCCCGCGACCCCTGAGCTCCTCCCGGAGTTGGACCTCCCCGAGCCCGGCCGCCAGCGCCGCTGGACCGTGCTGCTGCGCTGGCTCCTGCTGATCCCCCAATTCATCGCCGTGTTCTTTCTGGGGGTCGCCGCATTCTTCGTCATGGTCGTGGGCTGGTTCGCCGCCCTGTTCACAGGACGGCTGCCCGAATCGATCGCCTCGTTCCTGTCCGACTACCTCGTCTACGCGACCCGCGTCTACGCCTCCGCCATGCTGCTGGTCGACGCCTACCCGCCGTTCGCCTTCCACGCGCCCGGCCACCCCGTCCAGGTCGAGGTCCACCCCGGCGAGCTCAACCGCCTGGCTGTCCTGTTCCGCATCATCCTGGTCATCCCCGCCGCCGTCGTGGAGTACCTGGTGACCGCCGGCTGGTACGTGATCTGCTTCATCTTCTGGCTCCTGGTGCTGATCCTCGGCCGGGTGCCGCGCCCGGTGTTCGAGGCAACCGCTGCCACCGCCCGCTACGCGATGCGCGTGAGCGCCTACGTGATGATGCTGACCGCGGCCTACCCCAAGTACCTGTTCGGCGACGAAGCCCGCCCCGCCGAGCAACCACGCTCGGCCACCCGCCCGCTGCTGCTCTCCGGCGCGGGCAAGACCTTGGTGGTCCTGTTCTTGGTCCTCGGGGTCCTGTACTGGATCTTCTCGGCGACCGGCGGCGTCCAGGAGGACCACGTAGAAGTGCCGGAGAGCGTGCATGCCGTGCTCCCGTGAGGACACGCAACGCGGCCCCTGGCCGTCGTGGCCGCGACCCTCGGCGGCCTGCTCGCGGGCTGCTCGACGGGTGAACCGCCCCGTACGGAGACCCGCTCCCACACCGTGTCCGAACCGGTGCGCAGCCTTGCGGTCGACAACCGCGGCGGCGACATAGAGGTGACGGCCGCCACCGGCGCCGCAGTCCGCGTCACCGAGACCCTGGACTACACCGCCCCGCAAACCGGACACCAGCCATGCCGTCGCCTCCGGCGAACTCAGGCTCGCCGCCTCCGGCTGCGGGGACACGGGGGTGCGCGGATGCGGTGTCCGTTTCCGCGTCGAGGTCCCCCACGGCGTCCCCGTGAAGCTGGACAGCGGCGGCGGCGACATCGTCGTGCGCAAGCTGTCGGCCGCCACCGTGGCCAGCACCGGCGGCGGCGCCGTCCTGATCGAGGACAGCACAGCCCCCACCGTCGTGGCGCACACGGGCGGCGGCGGCATCGACGCGCGCCTGGCAGAGGCGCCCGACCGCATCTCCGCCACGTCGGACGGCGGGGACGTCGCCGTCCGCCTGCCCGGCGGACCGTACGCCCTCGACGTGACCACGGCGGCCGGCTCGCGCAGGGTCACCGTCGAGCATCGGGCGTCGTCGCCACGGAAGGTGAAGGTCTTCTCGAAGGGCGGAGACGTGCAGGTGGTGGCGGGCTGAGGACCGGCGGCCGGACGAGGCGTCGACCGCCACGGCCGGCCGTTGCACCGGCCCACAGAGCTGCACCCCCTATGCCGGTCCGGCGCAGCGGAGCTGGTCCGCCGTGACGGGGGCACCTTCGGCGACGTTGCGGTCGTAGGTGACGGTCTTGACCACGACGGGCTCGGTGCCGACGACGACGTCGAAGACGGCGTCGTGCCGGGAGACTGCTCGAAGGTGTGATCCGGGCAGGGCGGCGGCCAGCGTGGACGCCTCCGCTTCCTGCCCCGCGGGATAGGTGATGAGCGGGGAACCGGCGGGCCGTACCGTCGGGGCGGATGCCGAGGTGTCCATGACGACGAACTTGTTGCGCCGCAGGGCCGCGGCGACGGTGGCGTCGTCGACACGCACGTTGATTCGGGCGGGATCGGTCTCGGCGCGTGTTTCGGGCACAGGCAGGATGCGGGTGTCGCCGGTGAACGGGTGGTCGGAGCGCAGAGCGTTCCACAGGGCCCGGGAGCGGGCCTTGTGCCAGACGAGCGTGGAGCCCACGCCGGGCACGCGGTGGTCGAACTCCGCGATCGGAACCGTGGTGAACTCCGTCCGGTCCGCAGGCAGTCGGCCCAGTGACCAGCCGATGCGGACGAGATCGCCCAGGCCCGTCCGCTCGTCCGTGCGGACGGACTTCAGCAGCAGGCGCACCGTGTGCGCCGTGCTCGCGGGATCGGCCAGCGCGCCTTGGACGGTCAGACGGGCCAGCATGTCGGCGAGCATGCGCTGCTGGCGGCGGACTCGGCCCAGGTCCCCTGGGCGGTTGATGTGCCGGGCCCGGGCGTAGCGCAGCGCTCCGTTCCCGTCGACATGGTGGGTCCCCGCGGCGATGTCGAGGCCGGAGTTCTCGTCCTTGAGCGGCTTGTCCGTGCACACGGTTGCGCCGCCCAGATTGTTGACGGCCTGCTCGAAGCCGGTGAAGCCGGTCTCGAGGTAGTGGTCGATGTGCAGGCCCGTGACCTTCTCGACGGTGCGTACGGCCAGTGGTCCCCGACCGATCTTGAACGCGCCGTTGATCTTGCCGCTGCGTGGTGGCGCGGTGGCGCCGTCGGCCGAGGCGTACTCGACGTAACTGTCCCGGGGGATGGAGACGATGCTCGCGCGCCGGCGGTCCTCGGACAGGTGCACGAGCATCATCACGTCGGTGCAGTCGCATCCTTCGCCGGCCACGTGGAGACGCCGCTTCTCGGCCGCGGACAGCCCGGCGCGGCTGTCGATGCCGACGACCAGGATGTTCGTGCCGAGGCTGTTGTCCTGGCGGGCCGGTTCCTTCACTGCGGAGACGGCCTGCGTACCCACCCAGGGCCAGGAGGCCAGACCGGCCAACAGGGCCAGGCCGATAGTCAGACGACGCATCACAATCCCCACACTGGTACGTATTTGGGCATATGTGATGTTATCGATTGCGGAGGGGAGGGCTTGTCACTACGCGCCGATGGGCGCGCCGTCCTCCCTGTCCTGCGCGCCCGTCCAGCCCGTGGTTCACCCCACCCTGTCCCGGTCCGGATGCATGCCGACTCCGTCGCGCCCACGCACCGGCCGGCACCGGGACAACACGGATCCCGTCAGCCCGAGGGCAGTGCCTGTTCCGTCCAGATGGACTTGCCGTCACGGCTGTACCGCGTCCCCCACCGCAGGACGAGCTGGGCCACGATGAACAGTCCGCGCCCGCCTTCGTCGTCGTCGCCGCTGTGGCGCAGGTGGGGGGCGGTGTGGCCCGCGTCCGCGACTTCGCAGACGAGGGTGCGGTCGCGGATGAGCCGCAGGTGCAGCGGGCCCTCGGCGTATCTCACCGCGTTCGTGACCAGCTCGCTGGCGATCAGCTCGGTGGGGAACACGAGCTCGTCCAGGCCCCATTGGGTCAGCCGGCCGGCGACCAGCTCCCGCGCCCGGCCTGCGGCGACCGGTTCCGCCGGCAGGTCCCAGGCGGCGACCCTCCGGTTGTCGAGTTCGCGGGTACGGACCAGGAGGAGAGCCGTGTCATCGGTGGTCGTGCTGCCGGGAAGGAGTTCGGAGATGACACGGTCGCAGAGGTCCTCCAGGGAACTCGAGTTCTCGCTGAGGACCTTTCCCAGGGTTTCCAGCCCTTTGTCGATGTCCCGGTCGCGCGCCTCGACCAGACCGTCCGTGAAGAGGGCCATCAGACTGCCCACCGGCAGCTCGACCTCGAGGCACTCGAAGGGCAGTCCGCCGAGACCGAGGGGTGGGCCGGCCGGCAGATCCGGGAAGCAGACACGGCCACCCGGTTCCACGACCGCAGGCGGCAGGTGACCTGCGCGGGCCATGGTGCAGCGCCGCGACACGGGATCGTAGACCGCGTACAGACAGGTGGCCCCGGCCGCGACATCGTCGTTGTCGGTGTAGGTTCCGGGGCCGTCCAGGTCAGCCTCCGCCGACTGTCCGACGAGATCGTCGAGCCGCTTGAGGAGCTCGTCAGGAGGGATGTCCAGGGGCGCGAGCGCGCGCACCGTCGTACGCAGCCGTCCCATGGTGGCCGCCGCGTGGAGCCCATGGCCCACCACGTCCCCGACCACGAGCCCGACGCGCGTGCCGGACAGCGGGATGACGTCGAACCAGTCGCCGCCGACGCCGCTCAGAGCGTCCGTGGGCAGATAGCGATGAGCCACTTCGACCGCCGAGTTCGGCGGCAGATACTGCGGCAGGAGCTGCCGCTGGAGAGCCAGGGCCGCAGCCCGTTCGCGCGTGTAGCGGCGAGCGTTGTCGATGGACACGGCAGCCCGGGTGGCCAGCTCGTCCGCCACCGCGACGGCACGGCTGTCGAAGACTCCCGATCCGCTGCGGCGTACGAAGGTGACGAGGCCCAAGGCGCTGCCTCCGGCGCGCAGCGGCACGACCAGGGTGTCGTCCTCGAGCACGAGTCCGCCCGAGGCGAGGCTGCGGTGCTGGGGCGAGCCGTACGCGTACTCGACCTGATGCGGTGGACGGCTCGGCGCCCGCGCGGTGTCCGCCGTGCCGCCGGGTGCGGCCGAGCGGGAGGAGGCCCGGATCAGTTCGGTACCCACCGGGCCCGCGACGCCCGGCAGCTCACCGTCCAGCACCGCCGGAGCGAGGTCGATCTCGACGAGGTCGGCGAACTCGGGCACCGCCACCGCGGCCAGCTCGTCCGTCGTGGCGATCACGTCCAGCGTGGTGCCGACGCGCCGGCCGGCCTCGACCAGCAGATTCAGCTGCCGCTGTGCCTCGTAACGGTCGGTGATGTCGAACGCGTCCTCGCACACCCCGAACACATGGCCGTCCGGGTCCTGCAGCCGGTAGTACGAACAGGACCACAGGTGTTCCTTCCCGGGGTCGCTGGGCTGCTCTCCGCGGAAGTGCACGTCGAGGATCGGCTCTCCGTTCTCCAGCACCTGCCGCATGACCGCATCCAGCGTTTCCGGATAGCCCGGTGTCACGAATCGGCCTTTGGGGTACAGCTCGTCGGCCAGCCTGCCCCGGACTTGCGCGAGCGGAAGCCCGAGCTCCCGCTCGGAGGCGGCGTTGCACCAGACGAGACGGAGCTCGGTGTTGTAGATGGCGAAACCCAGAGGTGACTGGGTGGCCAGACCCTGGAGCATGGCCAGCCGGGATTCCCACTCCCTGAGCCGCTCGAGGTCGGCCGCCATGAGAACCCGCTGCGCAGGCCCGGGTCCGGACAGGTGACAGACCGCGGTGACGAGTTGCAGACGGTGACCGTCGCGGTGGACGGCGAGGCAGACGTCACGCTCCGGGAAGGGCAGGACCGCCTTGCCGGCGGTCTCCTCGGCCGATGCGGATGCGGATTCAGATGCGGATGCGGTCGTGCCCACCAGGAACGTGCAGACGGAGCGTCCGATGATCTCGGTCGACCGGTAGCCGAGAAGCTCCTGCGCCGCGGGACTCCAGCCGATGACCACGTCCTGGCCGTCGAGCACCCATGTGGCAGCCTTCGTCACGTCCAGCGGGCCACGGAAGTCGGCGTCCCCGGTCGCCTTCCTTGCGTAGCTCATGACGCCCTCACCGGCCTGCCTCATCAGGTCCAGAGTCCGCCCGATGCTGACCCTGCGCAAGCGATCGGATCGGTCGTGCGCCCGGGCTCGCGCCGGGATGCGCCGCCGCCCGGCGACGGCGCATCCCGGCGCGAGCTGCAGCATCATGGGACGGTGATCCATGTCCTTATCGCCGACGACAGCGAGATCGTGCGCCGTGGGCTGAGCGACATCGTCGAGTCCAGTGACGACATGCATGTCGTGGCCCAGGCCTGGGACGGGCGGAGCGCCGTGGATGCCGCGCGGCAGTTCAGCCCGGATGTCACCCTGCTCGACATCCGGATGCCGGGCATGGACGGGCTGGCCGCGACCCGCGAGATGAGGGCGCTGCCGCGGCCGCCCCGGGTGCTGATCCTGACGACGTTCAGCGCGGACGAGTACGTCGACGAGGCGGTACGGGCGGGCGCCAGTGGATTCCTCCTGAAGGACACGCCTCCGGAGGAACTGCTGCGCGCCGTGCGTCAGGTGGCCGAGGGCAAGGCGGCCCTGGACCCGGCGGTGACCGGGCGGGTCCTGGACGCGCTGGCCGGGCAGGCGTCGCAGCTCACGGAGGCGGAGAAGCAGGTCCTGGAGTCGCTGTCGGAGCGCGATCTCGAGGTGCTGAAGCTGATCGCCAAGGGGCTGTCCAACGCCGATATCGGCGCCGCCCTCCACATCAGTGAGGGAACGGTCAAGGGCCAGGTCAGCCGGCTGCTGGCGAAGATCGGGGCGGGCAACCGGGTGCAGGCCGCGCGACTGGCGTACCGGGCGGGCCTGGAACGCTGACGGACGCTCAGAGGACCGCGGGTGGACGCTCGGAGTCGCGCGGGCGGTGGTCAGAGTGTCGCAGTCTGGTGCGCAGCGCGTTGCAGGCTGGTGCGCAGCGCGTCCTGCGCTCGTACTCAGCGCGTCGCGCGCTTTTGGTCGGCGCGTCGCGCGATTGTGCTCAGAGCGTCGCGGGCTTGTGCGGGATGAAGGCGCCGATGCGGTAACCGCCGTCGTACGGACCCGCCGAGAACGTGCCGTCGAGCAGCCCGACGCGCTCGGCCAGGCCGATCAGACCGTTTCCGCCGCTCGGCGGCAGTGGTGGTGCGTCCGCGTCCCCGGCGCCGGCGGCCGGGCCGTTGGTGACCTGCACCTCGACGCCGTCGAGCCGGCACTCGACCACGACGCCGACCGGCGCCCCGGGTGCATGCTTGGCTGCGTTGGTGAGCCCTTCCTGGACGATGCGGTGGATGGCGCGCTGGACCGGGGCCGGCAGCGTCTCCGGATGCCCGTCGATCCGTAGCGTCGCCTGACGGCCGAGCCGGGTCGAGCTCGCGACGAGCTTGTCGAGCTGCGAGGCGTCGGGCTGCGGCGCCCTGGCGGCCGGGCGGCCCTGGCGGTCCGGGGTGAGGACGCCGAGGACCTCGCGCAGTTCCTCCAGCGCCTGGTGGCCCTCGTCCCTGATCAGCTCGGCGGCCCGCGCGACCGCCGGGGCGGCCCGCGCCTCGGGGCCGACCTTCAGCGCGCCGGCGGTGAGCACGATGTTGCCGACGCGATGGGCGACCACGTCGTGGAGTTCGCGGGCGATACGGGCGCGCTCGCCCACCTGGGCCCGCTCGACCAGCAGATGCCGCTCCCGCTCCAGGGCGTCGATCGTGGCCTTCGCCCCGGCCGCGAGATCGCGGCGGATCGCGACGGCATAGCCGACGACGAGCGGCCCGAGAATGAGCGCGAGGGCGAACGCCCCGTACCGCAGGTCCAAGCCCGGCGGACCGGCCCACAGCGACAGCACGCCCGCGGCGCAGCCCGCCGCGCCGAAGAGGACCAGGGTGCGGATGCGCCGGTACCGCTCCCCCACGGTGTACATGGCCACGCCCAGAGCCACCGGGGTGAACGCGATCACGTACCCCACCATGACGACGACGGCCACGACGCCCGGACTCCGCCGGCGCCACCACAGCACGAAGCCGACCGCGCCCGAAGCGGCCGCCACGACGGCGGTCGACTGACCGGTGAGCAGCCCGTTCGGCGACTTGATCCAGGTGTCGGCGACGCCAACGGCCACGACGGTCGCGGTGAGCAGGGCGTCCTGCTGCCGTGCCGACCAGCGTTTCCACTCGGTCACTGCGCCCTCACCACCTCGCGCACGTCACACGTACGTGGCGCACCTGCATGGCGCACGTACATGGCGCACGTTCGCGGAGCACCTTGCGGCCACTGTATGACTTTCGTCGTTCCGGATCGCGACGACCGGCACGCCGCAGCGGTGTGCCGTGATCGGGGCCGTCGCCGTCGCGACCATGGCGTATCTGCACAGGTGGGAGCCCCCCGGCGGGCGCTGATGACCGTCGTGCCGGCCGGGCGGGCGTCGGCGCCGGTGTGGCCACACCCGTGGCGGCCGGCGTGGTGTTCGTCCTGCGGATGACCGCGATCTGCCGGCGGCTGAGCCTGCCGACGTCGAGCCCGCGGCCGCCGAGCGAGCGCGACGAAAGTTACGCCGCGATGTGACGGACGACAGTCCCGAAACCGGTAGAAAGGGACGCTTTCGGCCCCTCCCGCGCCACCAGGCTGGAAGGAGTCCACGAGGTCGGCGGGACACCGGCCCGAGGGACAGAGCTTCCCGACCGTGATGCTTGGAGCGCACCCATGACCGGAAACGGCGCCGTCGCCATCCTGCCCCGCCACCCCCGCGCAGCCGCTCAGGCCCGGCGCGTCCTCGAAGAGGTCGCCTCTGCCGACTGCGCCGTCACCGAGACTGCGGCGCTGCTGCTGTCCGAGGTGGTGTCGAACGCCGTACGCCACGCCGAGGGTGCCTCCATCGAGATCGCCGTCGCCCGCGACGAGGCCGCCGACGGCATCACCGGAGCGGTCTTCGACACCGAGCCGGGCATGAGCGGCGGTGCCCGGTCGGGCGACGAACCGGTGGACGAGATGGAGACGGGGCGCGGGCTGGATCTGCTGGAGGCGCTGGCCGGGTCCTGGGGTGTGGCCACGGTCGGCGACCGCGGCAAGTGGGTGTGGTTCCAGCTCGAGGCGGCGTGACCGGCCGCGACGTACGACCGACGTGACCGGCGGCTGCGTACGGGCGTCCTCACAGCTGCCGCGGGCCGGCACCGCCGTTGAGGCGTTCGATGTCCGAGGGGCGCACCCGGACGACCAGGAGGGCGATGAGCGCGGCGATCGCCATGAAGACCGCGGCGACGGCGAAGGCTGTGGACACCCCTGCGGTGAGGATGTCCTGGCTCGCCACCTGCTTCCCCGCCTCGTTGCCGGCCGCCGCGCCGAACACGGTGACCAGGACGGCCAGTCCGAGCGAGCCGCCGAGCTGCTGATGGGCGCTGAGGAGCCCGGCGGCCGCGCCCGACTCACGGGCCGCGACGTTCGAGAGCGCGGTCAGTGTGAGCGAGACGAACTGCAGCCCCATCCCCAGGCTGAAGACCAGGATCGGCCCCAGGATGCTGCCCGGATACGTGGAGTCGACATCGATCCGGCTCAGCCAGGCGAGGCCCGTCGTCGCCAGCAGCGCCCCGGTCACCAGGAACGGCTTCGGCCCGAACCTGGGCAGGAGTCGCGAGGCCGTCCCCGCGCCCACCGCGATGACCGTGCTGACCGGCAGGAAGGCGAAGCCGGCCTGCAGCGGGCCGAAGCCGAGGACGTTCTGGACGAAGAGCGTCAGGAAGAAGAACACGCCGAACATCGCAGCGGCGAGACTCAGCATCATTCCGTACGCCCCGGCCCGGTTGCGGTCGGCGAACATGTGCAGCGGGGTGATGGGCTGACCGGAGCGGCGCTCGACGAGGACGAACACCGCGAGGATCGCGATCGACGCGACGAACGACGCGACGGTGAGCCCGTCCCGCCAGCCGTCCTGCGCGGCCCGGATGAAGCCGTACACGAGCAGCACCATGCCGGCGGTCGAGGTCAGCGCGCCGGTCAGGTCGAAGGTGCCGGGGTGGCGCTCGGACTCCCTGATCCGGCGCGGCGCGGCCGCGGCGATGAGCAGCCCGATCGGCACGTTCACGAAGAACACCCAGCGCCAGTCGAGCCATTCGACGAGCATGCCGCCCGCGAGCAGGCCGATCGCTCCGCCGCCCGCGGAGACGGCGGCGAAGACGCCGAAGGCCCGGCTGCGTTCCGGGCCTTCCCTGAAGGTCGTGCTGATCAGGGCGAGCGCGGTCGGGGAGGCTATGGCGGCACCGGCACCCTGGAGCGCGCGGGCTGCGAGGAGCAGCGCGGAGTTCCGGGCGAGTCCGCCGAGCAGCGAGGCGATGACGAAGAGCAGTACGCCGAGGACGAAGACGCGGCGGCGGCCGAGGATGTCGCCGGACCGGCCGCCGAGCAGGAGCAGTCCGCCGAAGGTGAGCGTGTACGCGCTGACCACCCACGACAGGTTCGCCGTGGAGAGGTCGAGAGACGCCTGGATGTGCGGCAGCGCGATGTTCACGATGGTGATGTCGAGCACCACCATGAGCTGGCAGGAAGCGATGACGAGCAGCGCCCTCCCGCTGCCGTCACCCCGCTCCGGGGCGGTGGTCTGCGGTATCGGGGTCGGCTGCGGAGTGGTCATGGCGCATGCGCCCTCGGCGGAGGGCGGAGGGCGGTGGACGTCCGGAACGCGGTGGCCGTGGGCGTCCACAAGGCGGTGGACTGCGGACGCCCGGAGCGCGGTGGGCGGCGGGGTCCCTATCCGACCGTAGGCCGGGGTCGCAGACGCCGCCAGTCGATCAGAGCGCCTGCCGAACTTCCGCAGGCTTTCGGCCGCTTCGCGCAGTTCCGCCCCCGGCGCACGGCAAGGCCCTACGTCGGGTCGACCGGCATCCAGGAGCTCAGGACGCCCGCCTGCCCGCCCGCCACTCCGGCGCGAGCACCGACCAGACCTCCTCGTCGTGCCGCGTCCCCCGGTACAGGTAGCTCTCCCGCAGTACGCCTTCCTTCGTCATCCCGAGCCGCCGGGCCACGGCGATGCTGGGCCCGTTGTCCGACGAGACCCACCAGTCCACGCGGTGGATGCCCCGCTCCTCGACGGCCCAGTCGATGATCACGCGCGCGGCCCGGGTCACCAGCCCCTGGCCCACCGCCGACGGCTCCAGCCAGCAGCCCGCCTCGGCGGTGCCCTGCTCGACGTCCATCGTCCGGAGGATGACCGCGCCGACCAGCTTGCCGTCCGTCCAGATGCCGTGGATCCGCCCGGCGTCGGCTGCGGCCTTCTCCGCGTACGCCTGGAGGAACGCCCGGCTCGACTCCAGGTCCCTGACGACGTCGGGCAGCGCGTTGTGCTGCCCGATGAACTCCCGTCCCCGGTCGATATGGGCCAGGAACTCCTCGGCCTGCCACGGCTCGAGCGGGCGCAGCTCCGCACCGTCGTCGCCCAGGGATACCGCGTACATCACTGCCCTCCACCATCGGGATCACCGCATACTCCGCAGGGATCCTCGCACGGGCGGCGTACCGGCTGTCCCCGTGCTCCCCGGCTACTCGGCGATGAACGCGCGCAGCGTCGCCGCGAGCCGTTCCGGCTGGTCCTCCGCGATCAGCGTGCGGCTGTCCTCGATCTCCACGAGCCGTCCGTGCGGCAGGAGTTCGGCGAGCCGGCGGCCGTGGGCGCGGGGCATCATCAGGTCTTCGACGGCCCATACCACCAGGGCGGGCCGGTCGAACTTCCGCAGGCCCTCGGCCGCTTCGAGGAGTTCCGTCTTCCGCACGGCGAGGCCGTAGCGGCGGAAGTCCTCACGGATCGCCTTGTCGGTGCGCAGCGGTCGCAGCCAGGCGTCGACGATCTCGTCCGGTACGGGGTACTTGACGAGGGCGCCGACCCCGATGGGCAGCCGTCTCAGGGGCTTGAGCGCCAGGGTGCGGGCCAGGAAGGCGACGGCGCCGGGGATGCGGCAGGCCAGGGAGAGCATCTTTCCGGGCACGCCCGGCGGGTAGTTGTCGAACGCTTCGCAGGAGATGAGGACGAGCCGGGCGAGCCGTTCGGGGTGGCGGGCGGCGACGGTCTGGGCGCGGCCGCAGTCGCTCTCGACGAGGGTGACATCACGCAGATCGAGCCGGTCCAGGAACTCCACGACCAGGTCGTTGACGGTGTCCGGTCCCAGGGGGACGTCCGGGCGCATGGGTGTGCGGTGCGAACCGTACGGCAGGGTCGGGGCGATACAGCGATGAGCGGGGGCGAGTTCGGCGACGACCTTGCGCCAGACGCTCGCGTCGTGGACCAGCCCGTGGAGGAGGACGACGACGGGGCCCGGGCCGCCGGAGTCCTCGTACGCGATGGCCCCGGCGGAGAGTTCGATCTCGGGCATGGCGCCTCCTCGTGTCATCACGACGCTATAGGAGGAAGGCGCCCCGGGTCAGTGCGTCACCGGCGACAGGGCCGCCGCCCGACCGCTGCTGCCACCGCTGCTGCCGGCGCTGCTCCCCGCCGCAGCGGCCGAGGATCCTCAGCGGCTGCCGAGCGTTCGCTTCGGGCGCGGCTCCACCGGCTCGTCCCTGGCCTGCGCCCACAGGGAACGGACATGGCCGAGATGGCGGGCCATGCACTCCTCGGCGGCCCGCTGGTCCCCGGCCACCATCAGATCGAGCAGCTCATGGTGCTCCTCCGCGGAGGCGACCAGCAGGCCGAGTTCGTCGAGCCTCGTGAGGCCGTACAGCCGGGAGCGCTTGCGCAGGTCTCCGACGGTCTCGACCAGACGGTCGTTACCGGCCAGGGCGAGCAGGCCGAGATGGAAGCGGCGGTCCGCGTCCAGGTATCCGATCAGGTTGTGGTTCGTGGCGTGCTCCACGATCTCCTCGGCGACCGGCCGCAGCGCTTCCAGTTCGTCCTCCGTCGCGATCTGTGCGACCCGGCCGATGGTCGGCACCTCGATCAGCGCGCGGAGTTCGGTGTACTGGTCGAGGTCGCGCTCGCTGACCTCGGTGACCCGGAAGCCCTTGTTGCGCACGGGCTCGACCAGCCCCTCACGGGCGAGGTCCAGCATCGCCTCGCGCACCGGTGTGGCCGAGATCCCGAAGTCGGCCGCGAGGCCGGGTGCGGAGTACACATGGCCCGGACGGAGTTCGCCGGCCACCAGCGCGGCACGCAGGGCGTGGGCGACCTGATCGCGCAGCCGCTCCTGAGCGGTGATCAGGTTGATCTGCTTCAGGTCCCCCATGGCGCGTCCTCCGAGAATCAGTGGAGGGCAAGCGTACAAGGTCACGTTGCACTGCCCGGCTTCGTCATGGCTGCCCGATGAACGGCTGCGGCCACGGCAAGATCCTCCCAGGCCATGCCCACGCTCTTGAAGAGCTGTGGACAACCTGCGGCCGCGGTGGTCCGGCCCATGACCAGCTCGGCGAGCGTGCCCGTGATGTGGTCCGGCCCGATGGCCCCTTCCGACCCGGGAATGATGAGATCACCGGCCTCGCGAAGGGCGGCCGTCCGCGCCTCGACGTACACCGCCGAGCGGCGGACGAGCGCGCTGTCGGTTTCGCGCGCGTCCGGTTCGTGCGAGCCGACCGCGATCACGGTGGCGCGGCCCGGGACCAGCCGGCCGTCGAACAGCGGCTCGCGTGCTGTCGTGCAGCACAGGACGAAATCGGCGTCCACCACGTCGCCGGGAGTCCCGGTACGGGCGTCGAGGCCGCGCTTGCGGGCGTGGGCGGCGAGCGCCTCGGCAGGCTCCGGGCGCGGCGCGACCACCGTCACCCGGGTCAACGGCCTTTCCGCGAGGGCCGCTTCCAGATGGCCGTACGCCTGCGGTCCGGCACCGAAGAGCACGGCATGCCCGGCGTCCGGCGCCGCGAGATGCCGCAGGGCGACGGCGGAGACGGCGGGGGTGCGCAGGGCGGTCAGCGCCGCCCCGTCGAGCAGGGCGAGCGGGACAAGGGTCTCCCCGTCGAGGAGCAGATAGCTCCCGGTGATCCGGGGCAGCCCGCGCGCGGGGTTCGCCGGGGCGACGCCCGCGATCTTCACCCCGGCGTACGCCCCGGCCGCGGCGGGCATCAGCAGCAGCTGGCCTGCCGGAACGGTCACCTGGGTGCGCGGCGGGCAGTTCTCCGGGTCGAGTCCGTCCCGGAGCACCGCCTCGACGGCGTCGGCCGCGGCGGCCGGTGCCAGCAGCCCGGCGATGTCGTCGGCGTCGAGCCGGAGCAGACCCTGCGAGGACGCGGTCACAGCAGGAATCCCGTCGCCAGGGTGTCGTACGGGTCCCGTACGAAGGTGTGCTCACCGGTGCGGTGGGCGGTGCCGGTGACCTCGGTGACGGTTCCCTCGTCCGTACGGGAGACCACACGGCCGGTGAAGACCGTGCCGACGACCGACTCGTGGTGCAGGACGTCTCCGGGGCCCAGCCTGCCGTCCTCGGCCAGCAGGGCGAGGCGTGCGGAGGTGCCGGAGCCGCAGGGCGAGCGGTCGACCTGGCCGTCGGCGAAGACGGTCGCACTGACCTGGGCGGGGCCGGCGGCGGTGTCGGGCATTTCCTCGTGCAGTATCACACCGTAAACACCGGACAGCAGTGGGCCGTCGGGATGCCAGGTGGCGGGATGACCGGCGAGGGCGGCGCGGATCTCCCGCCCCGCGCGGACGAGCCGGTGCAGCGAGGCGCGGTCCACGTCGAGGCCGAGCTGCGCGGCGGGCACCGAGGCGTAGCAGGCCCCGGCGTGGGCCACATCCACGTCGGCGGTGCCGAAGCAGGTGGCGACGGGGACCTTGCGGGCCGTCACGCGGGCCGGGACGTTGCGGAAGGTGACGGCGGTGGTGCGGCCCTGAGCGCGGTGGACCGTGGCCCCGACCCGCCCGGAGGGCACGTCGATGCGGATCTGCACGGAGCCGTCGTCGGGCGCGGCGACGCGTCCGCTGTCGACCGCCCAGGCGCCGAGCGCGAGGGTGCCGTGGCCGCAGGCGGTGGAGTAGCCGTCCTTGTGCCAGAACAGGACGCCGAAGTGGGCTCCGTCGTCGTCCGGCGGTACGACGAAGCCGCCGTACATGCCCGCGTGTCCGCGGGGTTCCTGGACGAGGAGCCGGCGGATGTCGTCGAGCGGGCCCGGGCGCGGCGCGGTGGCGGAGCCCCCGGGGCCGATGGCGCCCGTGCAGCGCTCCGCCACGGTGTCACCGGGGATGGGGGGCAGCCCGTCGGCCACGATACGGAAGGGCTCACCGGCGGTGTGGTAGTCGGTGGTGCGGACAACGGTCTCGGTCCGGGAGGTGGGCGGGACCGTCGGTGGGGTCGTCGGCGGGGTCACAGGAGGAAGCCTCCGGGGAACGGGTCGGACGGATCCAGGAAGTACTGTGCCGTGCCGGTGATCCAGGCGCGGCCCGTGACGGTGGGGATGACGGCGGGCAGTGCGCCGACCGTGGTCTCCCCGACGAGGCGGCCGGTGAACTCGGTGCCGATGAAGGACTCGTTGACGAAGTCCCGGCCGAGGGGAAGCTCACCTCGGGCATGGAGCTGGGCCATCCGGGCGCTGGTGCCGGTGCCGCACGGGGAGCGGTCGAACCAGCCGGGGTGGATGGCCATGGCGTGCCGGGACCGTACGGCGTCCGAGCCCGGGGCGGCGAGATAGACGTGCTTGACGCCGCCGATGCCGGGGTTCTCGGGGTGGACGGGCCGGTCGGTGGCGTTGATGGCGTCCATGACGGCGAGTCCGGCGGCGAGCAGATCGTCCTTGCGGGCGCGGTCGAAGGGCAGGCCGAGAGCGTCCAGGGACACGAAGGCGTAGAAGTTGCCGCCGTATGCCATGTCATAGGTGACCGTGCCATGTCCGGGTACCTCGACCTTGCGGTCGAGCCCGAGGCAGAACGACGGCACGTTGGTGAGCGTGACGGATGTGGCCTCGCCGTCCTGGACCTGTACGTCCACGCTGACGAGCCCGGCCGGGGTGTCGAGGCGGACCGTGGTGACCGGTTCGGTGACCGCCACCATGCCGGTCTCGACGAGGACGGTGGCGACGCCGATGGTGCCGTGGCCGCACATGGGCAGCAGTCCGGACACCTCGATGTACAGCACCCCGTAGTCGGCGTCCGGCCGGGTGGGCGGCTGCAGGATCGCGCCGCTCATGGCGGAGTGGCCGCGCGGCTCGTACATCAGCAGCGTGCGGATGTGGTCGAGGTGCTCGATGAAGTACTGGCGGCGCTCGGCCATGGTGGCGCCGGGAATGACACCGACACCGCCGGTGACGACCCGGGTCGGCATGCCTTCGGTGTGCGAGTCGACGGCGTGGTAGACGTGGCGGGTGCGCATGGGGTCCCTTCTCGCTGCTGCTCGGTTCCTGCCGGCTACCGGTGGCCCTCGGCGAGCGCCTTCTCCGTGGCTGCTCGTACGGCCGTCTCCTGTTCGCCGGTGAGAGGTGAGCGCGGGGGCCGGGTCGGACCGCCGGTACGGCCCGCCAGGTCCATGGAGAGCTTGATGGCCTGGACGAACTCGGTCCTGGAGTCCCAGCGCAGCAGCGGGTGCAGGGACTTGTAGAGCGGCAGCGCGGTGTCCAGGTCCCCCGCGACAGCGGCGTGGTAGAGGGTGGCGCAGGAGGCGGGCAGCGCGTTGGGGTATCCGGCGATCCATCCGACCGCGCCGGCCAGGGCGAGTTCGAGCAGGACGTCGTCGGCGCCGACCAGCAGATCGAGCCCCGGTGCGAGTTCGGCGATCTCGTACGCCCGGCGGACGTCGCCGCTGAACTCCTTGACGGCGACGATGCTCTGCTCGCCGTGCAGTCGGGCGAGGAGGGCGGGTGTGAGATCGGTTCTGGTGTCGTACGGGTTGTTGTACGCGACGACGGGCAGGCCGCTGCGCGCGACGTCGGCGTAGTGGGCGGCGACCGCTTCCTCGTCCGCCCGGTAGGCGTTGGGCGGCAGGAGGAGGACGGATCCGGCGCCGGCCTCGGCGGCCTGCTCGGCCCAGCGGCGGGCTTCGGCGCTGCCGTACGCCGAGACGCCGGGCATCACGCGGTCCCCGTCGCCCGCCGCCTCGACCGCGGTACGGACGACGCGGGCGCGTTCGTCGTCGGTGAGCGTCTGGTACTCGCCGAGGGAACCGTTCGGGACGACGCCGTCGCAGCCGTTCTCGATCAGCCAGGCGACATGCTCCGCGTAGGCGTCGTGGTCGATGGAGAGATCGTCGCGCAGGGGCAGGGCGGTGGCGACCATGATGCCGTGCCAGGGCCGCGTGCGGGGTGCGGGTGCCATAGCAACTCCTAGTATGAGGTGTGACATTTTACTAACCACCGCGACAGCGCCACAAGGGCAAGCCCCGTCATGGAAGCGGAAGAGTGAACGTCACGGCCTCGACCCGGTCCGTGCCGTGAGCGGCGGTGACCGCGTGCCGGGTGAGCAGCCGTACGCCGTGCCGGAGCAGCGCGCCGCCGTGCACAGCCGCCTCGGCGAGCTTGCCCGGATTGCGTACGAGGGCCGGGAGTTGACGGGCGTACGCCGGATAAGCGGCGGCCTCCACGACGGCGGGCACCGTGGCCCCCGCGGCCGCGAGGGTCCCGGCGACGGCGAGCAGCAGCGGACCGCTGCCCGCGACGACGGTCCGGCGGCCGAGCGAGGTCGCCGCCCCAGGTGCCGGTGGCGTTGACGGCGGCGGGGGCGTGGAGTTCGCCGCGTTGCGTACATACGCCTCGGATGGTGCCGTCCGGGCCGGTGAGGACGGCGGCGACTTCCTCGCCGAGGCGGACGTCGGCGCCTGATTCCCGTGCCGAGCGCAGGAGTTGTGCGGCTGCCCGGGCGGGCTGGACCTGGGCGCCCTGCGGGTAGTGGAAGCCGCCCGCGAGTCCGTGCGCGAGGTGGGGCTCCAGGCCGTGGAGCCGGCCGGCGGGGATTTCGTGTGCCTCGACGCCGGCTTTGCGCTGGTCTTCGGCGAAGTCGCGCAGTGCCGTGAGGGCGGTCTCGTCGGGCGCCACGACGAGACCGCCCTTGGGCTCGTACTCCGTCTCCGGTGGGAGGACGTCGGTGAGTTCGCGCCGGAGTCGGGTGGACAGCAGCGCGAGGTCGAGCTCGGGTCCCGCCTCCTTGTCGGAGACGAGAGATTGCCTTCCCCGGCGCCGGTGATGACGGCGTCCAGGGGACCACGAGTTGTCTGGTGGTCCCAGCAATAATATGTCACATTGCTGCATCCCCGGGGAAGGCAACCACCGGGAACGTCACCGACCGGTCCGGCTCAGCTGCGCAGCGGCCCTTCGCAGCGGTAGGTCGACGTTCCCGCACGGCCGTTGGACCAGATCTCGACCGGCCCGAAGGAGCAGTTCATGTCGGCGAGATTGGTGGAGGCCGCTGCGGCCCGGTCGAGGATGAAGTAGTCGACCGTCTCGGACATGTCCTTGAAGACGAGGTCCGCATCACCGGCGCCGGAGAGGTTGGCGGTGATCCTGCCCGTACAGATGAAGCGCCGCTTTCCCGGATCGCCGTTCTCCGTGCAGGCCGGGTCGGCGTGCGTGGCGGCGGCGAAGGAGGCGCGGACGGCTTCGGGCGAGGCGTCCCTCAGCCGCTCGTTGGGCGTGTAGGTGGTGTTGGGCACGAACAGGTCGTCGACTTTCGCGATCTGCGCGTCCAGGAAGCTGTCGTAGGCGCGCTGGAGCGCCGGGTCGCCGCCGAGCCGGTTGCGCCACGCGTCGAAGGCCGCCGGGTCGTCGGCCCGCAGATGGCCGTACATCTCCCGTAGCAGCGAGGGCCGTTCGGTCCACAGGTACTCGAAGAACGTGCCCGCGTAGTCGTAGAAGCGGAAGCCGTCGCCGTCGTAGGTGGCGTGCAGCAGCTGGTTCACGGTCATCCGCGGGCCGCCGCCGGCGGTGTCGTCGATGACGCCCTGGACCAGGGATTTGCGGACCGCGATGCCGTCGTCGCGGGTGGACCCGTCGAAGAACTCCGCCGTGCCCTCGTCCATCGCGGTGGTGCGGTCTCCGCTGTACCAGGGGCCTTGGCCGAAGTATCCCGGCACGGCCCAGCGGCCGTTGAGGTAGTGGACGTACTCGTGCCGGAAGAGCTCTTCGAGGGTGAGCGAGGAGTCCTGCGGCACCCGGCGCTGGTAGGTGTAGAAGGTGGCGCCGCGCTCGATGTAGATGCCGCCGTTGTTGGTGCCCATGCCGGTGAGGATGGGGTGGTAGATCTCGTAGTCGGCGCGGGAGCCGTACAGCACGATGTTCAGGGTGGTGTTGGTGTCGCCGGCGAGCGGCTGTTCGGCGCCGAGGACCCGGTGGAACTGCGCCTTGACCTGCTTGCTCGCGTAGTAGAGCTGGTCGACGGTGGCACGGTCGAGGCCGGTGCGGACCTTGATGGCTCCGCTGTCATATGTGTAGGTGTACGGGAAGATCTGCCGTTCGATGTCATCCTTGCAGACCGCGTACGGCTTGCAGGCCTCGTAGAAGTTCAGCCAGGTGACGAGTGAGGCCCAGGGCCGGCTGCCGTTGCCGAAGTTGGTGCGGGTGGCGGGCAGCAGGGCGCCGAGGTCGGGCACGATCTGCGCCTTGAGCGCGTCCACCTGGCCGAAGCGGCCGTACTCGCTCAGCGCGTCGCGCACGACCCATTCGTTCACCGTGCCCTTGAGGTGGGTGTAGCCGGCGAACGCCTTGAAGGCGGCGCGGTACGAGGCGTTCCGGGTGACCACGTTGTGGAACGCGGTGTCCCCGTTGCCCGGGTAGATGCCGAGGTAGTTGACGGAGAGGGCGGCCAGGGCCGCGCCGCCCCAGGAGGCGTTGTCGTACTGGCCCGGGTGGTACTTGTCCATCGTGGCCAGGACCTTCTTGATCAGGGCGAGCTGGCTGTGCCGAAGGCCGGGGGCGCTGCCGGTGTAGAGGGCCTCGCGGAGAGTCTCGGCGTTGGTGCGGGTGACCTGGAAGGTGCGGGACGCGGTGCCGAAGTCGTGGATCGCCCGGCGCAGTACCTCGGTGGTCGGGACATCGGTGATGTCGATCTCGGGACGCGAGAAGTCGTGGTACACGACCGCATGGAGGTAGGTGAACATCTCCAGCAGGTGCGTGCTGTTGCGGCCGTCGTGCGCGGTGGCCAGGGAGGATATTCGCCGGCCCACGGCCTGGACGTGGGCGTCCGACATGACCGGCGCGAGGTGCGCGTCCCAGGTCCAGATGAGGTCGCTGAGGCAGCCGTCGGCGGTGACCGCCGGGTCGGCGAGGAAGTCGGCGAGCTGCTCGGGGCCGAGGCGGGTGATGCCGTCGAGCGTGCAGGGCACTCCTGCGGCGCGGGGGGCGGCGCCGCGGGAGGCATCGCTCTTTCCTGGGGCCGGGTTCTGCCGGCCGGGTATGCGGCCTTCGGCCAGCTCGCCCGGCGCGGGGGCGGGCTCGGCGACCGGCTTGGGGGCCCTGGCGAGGCGGTCGACCTCGTCGAAGGGGTTGTGGCCGTGGGAGGCGCCGGCCGTGGCGGGTGTGGGCCGGCCGGCGAAGGCGGCGGGGACGGTAGGGGCGGTGGGGTCGGTGCGTTCCGTGGCGGTCGCCCGGGCGGTCTGGCCGAGCGAGGCGAGGAGGGTGACGGCGACGGCTGCGGCGAGCAGCGGGGTGCGCGCGGATCTGAGCAGCACGGATCGTGGCTGGGACACCGAAGGCTCCTGTGTGGGAGGTGGCTGTGTGGTGGCGTGACAGCGGTGCGTTGATCGCGAAGTCCCTTGGTGCACGCGGGGATTGGCCGTACAGAAGGAGCGCGATGTGACCCGTAACATAGTAATGTGAAATTGCACTGACAAGCCCTCAGCGCCCTTCCGTCTCCCAGGAGTCGAGATGACCGGCACCCCGCACCGCATCCAGCCTCTCCACACCGGAAGCCATGACCTGCCCGTTTCAGCGGAGTTGGCGGCGTTCATGAGCACCGGATGGGCCGATGTTCCCCCGCCCGCCGATGCCCTCGTCCCGGCTCGCGCCGTCACCCCGGCCCGCCGCGCCCGGCTGTCCGCGCGCTTTCCGGGTGAGCGACTGCTGATCCCCGCTGGTGAGTTGAAGGTCCGCTCCAACGACTGCGACCACCGGTTCCGTCCGCACAGCGCGTACGCCTGGCTGACGGGTCTGACCGGCGAGGACCAGCCCGGTCATGTGCTCGTGATGGAACCTTCGGGTCCGGGCGGCGGCCACGAGGCGGTGCTGTACATGCGCCCGCGGCCGGCGCGCGGCAGCGGCGACGATGCGTTCTACCGGGACCGCAGGTACGGGGAGTTCTGGGTGGGCCGCCGTCCCGACCTCGCCGAGGCCGAGCAGCTGACCGGTGTCCGCTGCGTCCACCTCGACGGCCGCGACCTGCTGCCGCCGGGCCGCGATGCCGCGACCGACCCGGAACTGGCCACGGCCCTCGCAGAGCTCCGTCTGGTCAAGGACGCCTGGGAGGTCGGGCAACTGCAGCGTGCCGTCGACCACACCACGGCCGGCTTCGAGGACGTCGTAAGCGCGCTGCCCCGCGCTCTCGCCCACCCGCGCGGCGAGCGCTGGATCGAGGGCGTCTTCGGACTGCGCGCCCGGTTGGAGGGCAACGGCACCGGCTACGAAACCATCGCCGCCTCCGGCGCGCATGCCTGTGTCCTGCACTGGACACGCAACGACGGCCCGCTCGACCCCTCCGAGCTGCTGCTGCTCGACGCGGGCGTGGAGACCGACACCCTCTACACGGCCGACATCACCCGTACCCTGCCGCTCTCCGGCCGCTTCTCCCCCGTGCAGCGAGGGGTGTACGAACTCGTCCTCGCCGCACAGGAGGCAGGCATGGCCGCACTCAGGCCGGGCGCGCGGTTCCGCGATTTCCACCGCGCCGGCATGCGGGTGATCGCGGAAGGACTGGCCGACTGGGGTGTGCTGAAGAACGCCGAGGGCGACTTCCACCGGCGCTACACGCTGTGCAGCAGCGGCCATATGCTCGGCCTCGACGTGCACGACTGCGCCAGGGCCCGCGCGGAGGCCTATCTCGACGGGGTGCTGGAGGAGGGCCAGGTCCTGACCGTCGAGCCCGGCCTGTATTTCCAGCCCGACGACGAGACCCTGCCTGCCGAGCTGCGCGGTATCGGGGTGCGCATCGAGGACGATCTGGTCGTCACGGCGGACGGCGCCCGGCTGATGTCGGGTGCGCTGCCCCGTACGCCGGACGCCGTCGAGGAGTGGATGGGCACGCTGCTGGACGGGTGAGCGTGCGCTGGGGGCCTACGGCAGTACGGCGAACCCGTCCAGCTCGACGAGGGCCTGTTCGTCCCAGAGGCGTACGGCCCCGATGACCGCCATCGCGGGGTAGTCCCGTCCCGCGAGCCGGTGCCACACGCGGCCCAGTTCGGCGGCGTGCGCGCGGTAGTCGGCGACATCGGTGGCGTAGACGGTGACGCGGGCGAGGTCGTGCGGGGTGCCGCCGGTCGCGGCGAGGGCGGCGAGGAGGTTGGTGAGGGCGGTCTCGAACTGCTCGACGAGCCCGGTCCCGACGACCTTGCCGTCCGTGTCGAGTGCGGTCTGTCCGGCGAGGAAGACCAGCCGGGAGCCGGTGGCGACGACGGCGTGCGAGAAGCCTCCGGCCGGCGACAGCCCGGGCGGGTTGATGCGTTCGAGGCTCATCGGGCCTCCTCCTCGGTGCCGGTCCTGGCGTACAGCTCCTTCGCGATGATGCTGCGCTGGACCTCGCTGGCGCCTTCGTAGATGCGTGGCGCGCGGACCTCCCGGTAGAGGTGTTCGAGCAGATGGCCGCGCTGGAGTGCGCGTGCACCGTGCAGTTGCACCGCCGCGTCCACGACGTACTGGGCGGTCTCGGTCGCGAACAGTTTCGCCATGGCGGAGCGCTGCGGTACGTCCGCCGCGCCGGAGTCGTAGGCGGCGGCCGCCGCGTACACCAGCAGTCGTGCCGCCTCCGTCCGCGTGGCCATCTCGGCGGCCTGGTGGGAGACGGCCTGGAGGTCCTTCAGTGGTCCGCCGAAGGCGATCCGGCCCGACGTATGGGTGAGGGTCGCGTCGAGTGCCGCCTGCGCCATGCCGACCGCGAAGGCGCCGACGCTGGGCCGGAAGAGGTTGAGGGTGTTCATGGCGACCCGGAATCCGCCGCCGGGTTCGCCGAGCACGTCATCGCGGGTGACGGGCACGCCGTCGAAGGTGAGCGCGCCGATGGGGTGCGGCGAGAGCATCTCCAGCGCGCTGCCGGTGAGACCGGGGCGGTCGGCGGGAACGAGGAACGCGGTGATGCCCCTGGCGCCGGGCGCCTCACCCGTTCGGGCGAACACGGTGAAGAAATCCGCCTCGGGGGCGTTGGAGATCCAGCGTTTCTCACCGGTCAGCCGCCAGCCGTCATGCCCGTGCCGTACGGCGCCGAGGGCGAGCGCCGCGGCGTCGGACCCGGCGTCCGGCTCGCTGAGTGCGAAGGCGGCGACGGCCCTGCCTGCGATGACGTCCGGGAGCCAGCGCTCGCGCTGCGCGCCGGTGCCGGCCTGGACGAGCGGGTATGTACCGAGTCCCTGGAGCGCGAGGGCTGTCTCGGCCTCCGTGCAGGCGTACGCGAGGGATTCGCGCAGCACACACAGGTCGAGTGCGCTCGCGTCGCCGAACAGCCGCTTGAGCAGGCCGAGTTCGCCGAGGGCGGCGACGAGAGGCCGGTTGACGCGGCCCGGCTCGCCCTTCTCGGCGAGGGGGCGCAACCGCTCGGCCGCGAGCGTACGGAGCTCCGCGCGCCAGGCGGTCTGTTGCGGATCGAGCGAGAATACGGGCATCCGAGCCCCCACTTCCTGCGCATCTGCCGCGGACCCGTCACGGGAGCCGCCACCGGACCTATCGCGAACCGTTGACTGTCGTCACCATCACGATACGCTCGTTGCGCGACCCCACCACGACAAGGGGGCGAACATGGAGCTGACACCCTCGGCCCACCGCGACACCTTTGCGCGCGACCATCTCCCGCCCGCGGAGCAATGGCCCCGGCTGCTGCTCGACCTGCCCGAGCTGCGCTATCCGGAGCGGCTCAACTGCGGGGCGGAGCTGCTCGACGCGACGATCGAGCGGTACGGCCCGGGCAGGACCGTCTTCCGCGACGGGAACGGCACGGTCTGGACGTACGGCGAGCTGCGCGAGCACGTGAACCGCATCGCGCATGTGCTGACCGGCGAGCTGGGTGTGGTGCCGGGCAACCGGGTGCTGTTGCGCGGCCCGACCACCCCCTGGCTCGCGGCCTGCTGGCTGGCGGTGATGAAGGCGGGTGCGGTCGCCGTCACCGTGCTGGCCCAGCAGCGGTCGCAGGAGCTCGCCACGATGTGCGGTATCGCCCGGGTGGAGCATGCGCTGTGCGACGTCCGTGCGGTCGACGACCTGGTGAAGGCCGAGGTGCCGGGGCTGCGGGTCGTGGCGTACGGCGGGGACGCGCCCGACGACCTGCTGCGGCTGGCGGCCGGGAAGCCGGCGTCGTACGAGGCCGTGGCGACGGCGGCCGACGACGTCGCGCTGATCGCCTTCACGAGCGGGACGACGGGGCGGCCGAAGGGATGCATGCACTTTCACCGGGATGTGCTGGCCGTCGCCGACACCTTCTCGGCGCGGGTGTTGCGGCCCACGCCGGACGATGTCTTCGCGGGAAGTCCTCCGCTCGGCTTCACCTTCGGGCTCGGCGGCCTGGTGATCTTCCCGATGCGGGCGGGTGCATCGGCGCTGCTGCTGGAGCAGGCGGGGCCCAGGCAGTTGCTGCCGGCGATCGCCGAGCACCGGGTCTCGGTCCTCTTCACCGCACCGACCGCGTATCGCGTGATGCTGGACGACCTTGCGGGGTACGACGTGACATCGCTGCGGCGCTGTGTGTCGGCCGGGGAGAATCTGCCGGCGGCGACCTGGCAGGCGTGGCAGGAGCAGACCGGGCTGCGCATCATCAACGGCATCGGGGCGACCGAGCTGCTGCACATCTTCATCTCGGCGGCGGACGGGGACATCCGGCCAGGGACGACCGGGCTGCCGGTGCCGGGCTGGGAAGCGCGGGTCGTGGACGGCGCGACCGGGGTGCCGGTGCCGGACGGCGAGCCGGGGCTCCTGGCGGTGCGCGGGCCGGTGGGCTGCCGCTATCTGTCGGACCCACGGCAGGGCGAGTACGTGCGTGACGGCTGGAACGTCACGGGTGACACATACGTGCGCGAGCCGGACGGGTGGTTCCGCTATGTCGCCCGCGCCGACGACATGATCATCTCTGCGGGCTACAACATCGCGGGGCCCGAGGTCGAGGATGCGCTGCTGGCCCACCCCGATGTGGTGGAGGCCGCCGTGGTCGCCCGCCCCGACGAGCTGCGCGGCCAGATCGTGGCGGCGTACGTCGTGGTGCGCGACGGCGTGGCGCGGGACGAGGGGACGGCGCGGGTGCTGCGCGACTTCGTCAAGTCCCGCCTGGTGCCGTACAAGTGCCCGCGCGTGATCGTCTTCCTCGACGCGCTGCCCCGTACGCCGACGGGCAAGCTGCAGCGCTTCCGGCTGAGGGCCCTAGAGTGATCACGTGGCCGAGCAGCACACCCCCCGTTCCCTGATCGTCACCCTGTACGGCGCGTACGGACGCGAGGCCGCGGGGCCCCTCGCGGTGGCGGAGCTGATCCGTCTGCTGGGTGCGCTCGGGGTGGACGCTCCGTCCGTGCGCTCCTCGGTCTCCCGGCTCAAGCGGCGCGGCCTGCTCGTCGCGGAGCGCACGGCGTCCGGTGCGGCCGGTTACGCGCTGTCGGCGGACGCCCGCCAGCTCCTCGACGACGGTGACGAGCGCATTTACGGCCACTCCGCGCCGAAGCTGTCCGACGGCTGGGTGCTCGCGGTCTTCTCCGTCCCCGAGGCCGAACGCCACAAGCGCCATCTCCTGCGCTCCCGGCTCGCCCGCCTGGGCTTCGGCACGGCCGCGCCCGGCGTCTGGATCGCCCCGGCCCGCTTCTACGAGGAGACCCGGCACACGCTGCGCCGCCTCCAGCTCGATCCGTACGTCGACCTCTTCCGCGGCGAGCACCTCGGCTTCGCGGCGACGGCGGACGCGGTGGCCCGCTGGTGGGACCTGGCGGCGATCGCGAAGCAGCACGAGGAGTTCCTGGACGCGCACGGTCCGGTGCTGCGGGTGTGGGAGTCCCGCCCCGACACCCCGCCCGAGGAGGCGTACCGCGACTACCTCCTGGCCCTCGACTCCTGGCGCCGCCTGCCCTACGCGGACCCGGGCCTGCCGGAGGAGCTCCTGCCCGACGACTGGCCGGGCGGCCGTTCGGCAGCGGTCTTCACGGGGCTGCACAAGCGGCTGCGGGACGCGGGGGCGGAGTTCACGACGACGGCAGCGTGAGGCGGGGCCTCGGGGCGTCCGTGCGGCCCGTCGGGGGTTTACGGCTCCCGGCCCGGTACGGGAGCGGCCAGGGGGCGGCCGGGCCGGTGTAGTCCTGGTCGGCGGCCGCGTGGAGGGTCCAGTGCGGGTCGTACAGGTGGGGGCGGGCCAGGGCGCAGAGGTCGGCGCGGCCTGCGAGGAGGAGGGAGTTGACGTCGTCCCAGGAGGAGATCGCACCGACGGCGATGACCGGGACGCGGAGGATGTTGCGGATCCGGTCGGCGTAGGGGGTCTGGTAGGAGCGGCCGTACTCGGGTTGTTCGCCGTGGACGACCTGGCCGGTGGAGACGTCGATGGCGTCGGCGCCGTGGGCGGCGAACGCGCGGGCGATCTCCACGGCGTCCTGCGCGGTGGTACCGCCCGGTGCCCAGTCGGTGGCGGAGATGCGGACGGTCATGGGCCGGTCGTCGGGCCACACGTCCCGGACGGCGTCGAAGACTTCGAGCGGGTAGCGCAGCCGGGCGGCGAGGGAGCCTCCGTACCCGTCCGTGCGCCGGTTGGTGAGCGGGGAGAGGAAGCCGGAGAGCAGGTAGCCGTGGGCGCAGTGGAGTTCGAGCAGGTCGAATCCGCAGTGCGCCGCGCGTGCGGCCGCCGCGGCGAACTGGTCGCGGATTTCGGTGAGTCCGGCCCGGTCGAGCTGATGCGGGACCTGGTTGACGCCCGGTCGGTACGGGAGCGGTGAGGCGGCGACCAGCGGCCAGTTGCCGTCCGGCAGGGGCTGGTCCATGCCCTCCCACATCAGCCGGGTGGATCCCTTGCGGCCGGAGTGGCCGAGCTGGACGCCGATGGCCGTACCGGGCGAGCGCGTGTGGACGAAGTCGGTGACGCGCTGCCAGGCGATGGCCTGTTCGTCGGTGTAGAGGCCGGCGCAGCCGGGTGTGATGCGGCCGTCGGCGCTGACGCAGACCATCTCGGTCATGACGAGTCCGGCGCCGCCGAGGGCCCGCGCGCAGAGGTGGACGAGATGGAAGTCGCCGGGGACGCCGTCCTCGGCGGAGTACATGTCCATGGGCGAGACGACGACGCGGTTGCGCAGGGTCAGTCCGCGCAGCCGGAAGGGGGTGAACATCGGCGGCGTGCCGGGCGGGCAGCCGAAGTCCCGCTCGACGGACTCGGTGAACGCCGCGTCGCGCAGCCGGAGGTTGTCGTGTGTGACACGGCGGCTGCGGGTGAGGAGGTTGAAGGCGAACTGCCGTGGCGGCTGGTCGAGATACGTCCCGAGCTCCTCGAACCAGCGCAGACTGGCCGCCGCGGCGCGCTGCGTCGACTCCACGACGGGCCGGCGCTCGGTCTCGTACGCCGCGAGTGCCTCGGGGAGCGTGGGCTGCTCCTCGATGCAGGCGGCGAGGGCGAGGGCGTCCTCGACGGCGAGTTTGGTGCCGGAGCCGATGGAGAAGTGGGCGGTGTGCGCGGCGTCGCCGATGAGCACCGTGTTTCCATGCGCCCAGCGGTCGTTGACGACCGTGCGGAAGGCGATCCATGAGGAGCTGTTGCCGCGCAGCGGGCGGCCGCCGAGGGCGTCGGCGAAGACCTTGGCGCAGCGTTCGGCCGACTGCTGCTCGTCGCACTCGTCGAGGCCGGCGGCCCGCCAGACCTCCTCGCGCATCTCGACGATGACGGTGGAGGCCCGGGGTGAGTAGGGGTAGCCGTGGAGTTGCATCACGCCGTGCTCGGTCTCGGCGATCTCGAAGCGGAAGGCGTCGAAGGCGAAGTCGGCGGCGAGCCAGATGTAGCGGCAGCGGTGGGTCGTGATGCGGGGTGCGAAATCGTCGGCGTGCGCGGCGCGGGTGAGGCTGTGCACACCGTCGGCGGCGATGACGAGGTCGTACGAGGTGGCGAGCTCGGCGGCGGGCGGGGCCTGGGTACGGAACCGGAGCCGCACCCCGAGGGATGCGCACCGCTCGTGCAGGATCTCCAGCAGCCTGCGCCGGCCGAGCGCGGCGAAACCGTGTCCGCCGGAGGTGAGGGTGTGGCCGCGGTGGACGATGTCGATGTCGTCCCAGCGGACGAACTCGTCCTGGAGTGCCTGGTACACGGCGGGGTCGGCGTGCTCGATGCCGCCGAGGGTCTCGTCGGAGAGGACGACGCCGAAGCCGAAGGTGTCGTGGGGGGCGTTGCGCTCCCACACGGTGACGTCGCGGCGGGGGTCGAGCCGCTTCAGCAGTGCGGCGGCGTACAGTCCGCCGGGGCCGCCGCCGATGACGGCGACGCGGAGGGGGGTCGGCGACCCCCGCTGGGGCTCCGCCCCTGACCGCGCTTCCGGGTGCTCCATCGGAGCCCGTCCGGCGATTGAGGACGGATACCCGGGCCGGCAGCCGGACGGTACAGGTTGGCCTGGAAGCCCGCCTGAAGGGCTCCCGGGTTCCGGGGCGGAGCCCTGGTGGGGGGCCCGGGGCTCGCTGCCGGTTCGAGGGCCGCGGGGCTCCCCCGCGTACGACGGCATCGTCAGCGCCCCTGCCAGTTCGGGGCGCGCTTCTCCGTGAAGGCCGCGTGGAACTCCGCGTAGTCCTCGCCGTTCATGAGCAGCGCCTGCGTCGCCGCGTCCAGCTCCACCGCTGCGGCGAGCGGCATGTCGAGTTCCGCGGTGAGCAGGGCCTTGGTCTGGGCGTGGGCGAGGGCGGGGCCGTCGGCGAGGCGGCGGGCGAGGGCCGCGGCCGCCTTGTCCGCCTCGCCCTCCCCGGTCAGCTCGCTGATCAGCCCGATCCGCTCGGCCTCGACGGCCCGGACCGGCTCGCCGAGCATCAGGAGCCGCGTGGCGTGCCCGAGCCCGACGACACGGGGCAGCAGGTACGCCGCGCCCATGTCGCCGCCGGAGAGGCCGACCTTGGTGAAGAGGAAGGAGAAGCGGGCGGACGGGTCCGCGACCCGGAAGTCGGCGGCCAGGGCGAGCACCGCCCCGGCTCCCGCGGCCACGCCGTGCACCGCCGCGATCACGGGGAAGGGGCACTCGCGCAGAGCCCGCACGACCTGCCCGGTCATCCGGTTGAAGTCGAGGAGCTGGGCGGTGTCCATGGCGAGTGTGGCGCCGATGATCTCGTCGACGTCGCCGCCGGAGCAGAAGCCGCGGCCCTCGCCGCCGAGGACCAGCGCGCGCACGGAGCGTTCGCGGGACAGTTCGGCGAGCAGGTCGCGCAGGTCGGCGTAGGCGCCGAAGGTGAGCGCGTTGAGCTTCTCGGGGCGGTCGAGCGTGACGGTCGCGACGCCGTCCTGCCTGGTCAGGCGTAGATGGCGCCACTCGTCGGTGCGGGGCGCGGAGCTGGGAAAGGGGCTCATGGGCGCGGCCTCCCTCGGGCTGCCGGCTGCTGCGGACTGCTGCCGGCCAGTGCCTGCACCACGAAGTTATCACTTCTACGTGACTCCCGTCACGAGTGCGCGATACGGTGCGGGCCACCCTCCCGGATGGGCCCCGACGACCCGTCACACGGTCGCGGCTCGGCAAAGGTCCTGTATCAGGTGGGGCACAGGTCCTGGGACGGATGGCCCGGGGCCCCTTGATCGGGCCCTACCGGTCCGTATGGTTGCAAGCAGTACCAGAGGTACGGAGCACAGCGAACGGACCCGTCTTGTGTAAAGCCCCCTCCACCGCCGCAACTGCGGCGGCCGCGAACACCACGTCCTGGCGTCTCGCGCTGCCGCACACGACGGCCGCGATACCGCTCGCCCGTGCCCTGATCCGTACCGCCTTCGCGGACCTCGAGGCAGCGGCCGACAGCGACACCGCGGAGCTCCTCACGGCGGAGCTCGTCGCCAACGCAGTGGAGCACACCGCGGGGCAGGGCCCGATCCAGCTGGTGGTGGAGCTGCTGCCGACGGGCTGCCAGGTCGAGGTGCACGACCATGACCCCGCCCCGCCGGGCGGCCTCTGCGACCCGCTGCCGGACTCGGAGCCCGACCCCTGGCAGGAGCACGGGCGCGGCCTGCTCCTCATCCGCGCCCTCAGCTCCGGCTGCGGGCACCGCCCCACCCCTCACGGCAAGGCGGTCTGGTTCACGCTTCCCGCGGCTGCGGACACGGCCGCCTCTCCGGCCGTGCCGCATCCTCGCCCGCCGCACGCGGAGTCGTAGGGATTGTAGGGGTCGAAAGACTCGTAGGGGTCACCCACTCCTACCCGGCTATGCGCCTGCACCGAGCGTCGCCACCAGCACCGCCTTGATCGTGTGCATGCGGTTCTCGGCCTCGTCGAAGACCACCGAGTGGGCGGACTCGAAGACCTCGTCCGTGACCTCGAGCTCGGTCAGGCCGTGGCTCTCGAATATCTCCCGCCCGATCCTGGTACCCAGATCGTGGAATGCCGGCAGACAGTGCAGGAACTTGACGTCCGCATTGCCGGTGGCGCGCAGCACGTCCATCGTCACCGCGTACGGGGCGAGGGCCTTGATGCGCTCGTCCCACTTCTCCTTCGGTTCACCCATCGAGACCCATACGTCGGTGGCGACGAAGTCGGCGCCTGCGACACCCTCGGCGATGTCCTCGGTGAGCGCGATCCTGGCGCCGCTGGCGGCGGCGGCCTCGCGTGCGGCGGCGACGATCTCGTCCGCCGGCCAGTACGCCGCGGGCGCGACGATCCGTACGTCCATACCGAGGAGGGCACCGGTGACCAGGTAGGAGTTGCCCATGTTGAAGCGGGCGTCGCCGAGATAGGCGAAGGCGATGCCCGTCAGCGGCTTGTCGCTGTGCTCGGTCATGGTCAGCACATCGGCGAGCATCTGGGTGGGGTGCCAGTCGTCGGTCAGTCCGTTGAAGACGGGGACGCCGGCGAAGGCGGCGAGTTCCTCGACGGTCTCCTGACTGCTCCCGCGGTACTCGATCCCGTCGAACATCCGCCCGAGCACCCGGGCCGTGTCCCTGACCGATTCCTTGTGGCCCAGCTGCGAACCGGAGGGGTCCAGATACGTCGTCGACGCCCCCTGGTCGGCGGCGGCGACCTCGAAGGCGCACCGCGTACGCGTCGACGTCTTCTCGAAGATCAGCGCGATGTTCCTGCCGCGCAGTCGCGGGATCTCGCTGCCGGCCCGCTTGGCGGCCTTGAGTTCGGCGGCCAGGTCGATCAGGCCGCGGAACTCTTCCGCGGTGAAGTCGAGCTCCTTGAGGAAGTGGCGGCCTTCGAGGTGTGTCGCCATGGTGGGTGCTCCTGGGTCGCGTATGCGGGGACCGTGGAAGTCTATACGAAGTCCTGTATTGCTATACAGAGGGGTGGGAGGTGTTGACCGCAGTTACGGCGTCCCGCTCGACGGGACAGCTCATACAGCGCGGGCCACCACGGCCCCTGCCCAGTTCACTGCCCGGGATCTCGATGACTTCGATGCCCTGCTTGCGCAGATGGGTGTTGGTCGTGACGTTCCGGTCGTACGCCACGACCACGCCCGGTTCGACGGCGAGGACGTTGCAGCCGTCGTCCCACTGCTCCCGCTCCGCCGAGTGCACGTCCTGCTTGGCCGTGAGGACCCTGATGTCCTGCAGTCCCAGGGCGGCGGCGATGGCGCTGTGCATGTGCTCGGGCGGATGGTCGGTGACCCTCAGGCCCACGCCCCGCTCGACCTCTGCCGGTTCGATCGTGTACGAGCGCAGCATGCCGAGGCCCGCGTACTGGGTGAAGGTGTCGTGGTCCACCATCGTCATCACGGTGTCGAGGTGCATGAAAGCCCGCCCCTTGGGCATGTCCAGCGCCACGATGGTCCGCGCGGAACCGGCTTCGAACAGCCCGCGGGCCAGCATCTCCACGGCCTGCGGGGTGGTGCGCTCGCTCATCCCGATCAGCACCGCACCGTTGCCGATGACCAGGACGTCGCCGCCCTCGATGGTGGAGGGGTAGTCGTCCTGGCCCTCCGACCAGCGGTGGAAGTCGCCGGCCTCCGGGCCGGTGAAGAGCGGATGGTGCTTGTAGATCGCCTCGAAGTGCACGGTCTCACGTCGGCGGGCCGGCCAGCGCATCGCGTTGATGGAGACGCCGTCGTAGATCCAGGCGGAGGTGTCGCGGGTGAAGATGTGGTTGGGCAGCGGGCCGAGCAGGAAGTCGTCCAGGTCCATGACATGGAAGCGGACGGACGCGGGCTCCGAGTGACCGGCCAGGAACTCCCGCTTGGTCATCCCACCGACCAGGGCCTCGGTCAGGGCGGCCGTGTCCATCGCGTCGAAAGCGGCCCTCAGATGGTCGGTGGCGAGCGGGCCGTACTCCTTCTCGTCGAAGACCCGGTCCAGGACCAGTTTTCTGGCTGCCGGGATCTCCAGCGACTCGCGCAGCAGATCGCCGAAGAGATGCACCTGCACCCCGCGGTCGCGGAGCACGTCCGCGAAGCCGTCGTGCTCCTGGCGGGCGCGCCGGACCCACAGGAGGTCGTCGAAGAGGAGCGCGTCCTTGTTGCTGGGGGTGAGCCGCTTCAGTTCCAGATCGGGACGGTGGAGTATGACCCGGCGCAGCAGCCCGGTCTCGGAGTCGACGTGGAATCCCATGGAGGAAACGTTCCCAGACCGGCCCCCTCCCCGCCCACCACAGGCGCAAAGCGGGAGCGGAGCGGGCGGAGAACGGGGGCCGGGCCTGCTTCCTGCGGCGCTACTGGTCGAAGCCGAGCACGGTCCTCGGCGTCGCCCGGAGCTCCGGGAGCAGCACACCCGCCTCGGGCCGGGCCAGGTCGGGCAGCCCGTAGCTGCCGTGGCCGGGAGCCGTCAGGGGCGCGGCGACGTCGGCGCCCGGAGTCGCGGCCACCAGGTCCGCTTCGGGCGCCGTGGCGTGGACGGTGCCCGCCTCCTCGTCGCTCAGCGGGTGCGGCAGCGGGACCCCGACCTGCGCCCCCGGCAGCTCACTCGTCAGCGGCACCTGCGGCACGATGCCGGTGGGCAGCACCCTTCCCTGCTCGTACCGCGGGGCCTCGGGTGCCCCCGGTACCGGCAGCGGCGCCGCCGCCCTCACGGTGGGCGCCTCCAGCGGAACGACGCGCTCCAGCGGGTCCAGCGGGACCACGACCGGCACATGCGGCGCGGCCGCGGCGGACGGCGCCGCGGCTGTCGCGGCCACACAGGCCATGAGCGCTCCGAGGCTCCCGCGCGCGATCATCTTCATGCTGCCTTCCGTCCTTCCGGGAATCGCGGACACTCCACTGTCCGGAAGAACGAGCCCGCCGCCGGAATCCGGCCGCCTTTCCCTCGACTGCAGTAATCGTCGGATCGGCGACGGGCCCCGTGGGTCGGTGTGTTCCGTCCACGGGGCCTGCTGACGGATCGGGGCCGGAGGCCGCCGGGCCGGAGCCGGGGCCGACCCGGCTCAGAGCCGGGGGTCGACCGGCTCAGAGCCGGGGGTCGACCGGCTCAGAGCCGGGGGTCGACCGGCTCAGAGCCGGGGGTCGACCGGCTCCGACTCCAGGGCGAGCACCGCGAAGACCGCCTCGTGGATCCGCCACAGCGGTTCCCCGTCGGCCAGCCGGTCCAGGGCCTCCAGCCCCAGGGCGTACTCGCGCAGCGCCAGCGACCGTTTGTGGCCGAGGAACCGGCTGCGCAGCCGGGTCAGATTGTCCGGGCGGGTGTACTCGGGGCCGTAGATGATCCGCAGGTACTCGCGCCCGCGCACCTTGATCCCCGGCTGGACGAGCCTGCCCTTGTCGTCCCGTACGAGCGCACGCAGCGGCTTGACGACCATGCCCTCGCCGCCCGCTCCGGTCAGCTCCAGCCACCAGTCGACCCCGGCGCGCACCGATTCCTCGTCGCCCGTGTCGACGACGAGGCGGCGGGTGCGCTGGAGCAGCCGGGATCCGGTGGCGCGGTCGGCCTCCACCAGCCGGTCCAGCCAGGCCAGTTGCTCGTCGTGCGGGACGGCGGCGAGGGAGCGGCCCTGGACGGCGAGGACCTGGAACGGCGCGAAGCGCACCCCGTCCAGGCCCTCGGTGGTCCAGCAGTACCGCCGGTACGCCTCGGTGAACGCGGCCGCGTCCGCGGCCCGATCGCGCTGGCGCTCCAGCAGTCCGCCGACGTCGACGCCTCGGGCCGCCGCCGCTTCGAGGGCGGCCGTGGCGCCCGGGAAGACCGCGCCGGATGCGGCGCCGACTGCCGCGTACTGCTTGCGGAGCAGCCCGGACGCCTTGAGGGACCACGGCATCAGCTCGCCGTCCAGCAGCAGCCAGTCGCCCGCGCCGGAGGCGCTGTCGGATGCAGCCAGCTCGTCCCAGAGTCCGGCGCCGGTCACGGCCGCGCGCAGGCGTTCCAGGATCTCCTCGGTGACCTGGGCATCGTCGAAGAACGGCCGTCCGGTGCGGGTGTGCAGGGAGCCGGTGGCTCCTTCCACCCCGAAGCGCTCGCGCGCCACGTCGGCGTCGCGGCAGACCAGGGCCACCGCCCGCGAGCCCATGTGCTTCTCCTCGCACACGACCTGCGCGACGCCGTCCGCCCGGTACTGGGCAAAAGCCTCGGCCGGGTGCTCCAGGTAGCCCTCCTCCTGCGAGGTCGCGGTCGGCGCCATGGTCGGCGGGAGGTAGGCGAGCAGCCGCGGGTCGACCGCGAAGCGGCTCATCACCTCCAGGGCCGCGGCCGCGTTCTCCTCGCGCACGGCGACGCGGCCCATGTGGCGGGTCTCCACGATGCGGCGGCCGTGGACGTCGGCGAGGTCGAGGGGGCGGCCCTGGTGTCCGCCGGGCGCCTCGGTGACGAGCGGCTTGGTGGGCTCGTACCACACCTTCTCGGCCGGTACATCGACGAGTTCGCGCTCCGGCCAGCGCAGCGCGGTCAGCTTTCCGCCGAAGACGGCGCCGGTGTCGAGGCAGATGGTGTTGTTGAGCCAGGACGCAGTGGGCACCGGTGTGTGGCCGTACACCACAGCGGCCCGGCCTCGATAGTCCTCCGCCCAGGGGTAGCGGACGGGCAGCCCGAACTCGTCGGTCTCACCGGTCGTGTCGCCGTACAGCGCGTGCGAGCGGACCCGGCCGGAGGTGCGGCCGTGGTACTTCTCGGGCAGGCCGGCGTGACAGACGACGAGCTTGCCCTCGTCGAGGACGTAGTGACTGACGAGGCCCTCGATGAACTCGCGTACCTGCTGCCGGAATTCCGGGTCCTGCGCGTCCTCGCGCTCCAGCTGCTCGATGGTCTCGGTGAGGCCGTGGGTGCGCTGGACCTGCCGGCCGTTCAGCCAGCGGCCGAGCTTGTTCTCGTGGTTGCCCGGAACGCACAGGGCGTTGCCGGAGGCCACCATGCTCATCACCCGGCGCAGCACACCGGGGCTGTCCGGGCCGCGGTCGACGAGGTCACCGACGAACACGGCGGTACGGCCGTCGGGGTGTGCCCCGTCCACATAGCCGAGCTTCGCGAGCAGGGTGTCGAGCTCGGAGCGGCAGCCGTGGATGTCGCCGATGATGTCGAACGGCCCGGTGAGGTGCCGCAGGTCGTTGTAGCGCTTCTCCAGCACGACCTCGGCCGCGTCGACCTCCTCCGCGCTGCGCAGGACGTGCACCTTGCGGAAGCCCTCGCGCTCCAGTCCGCGCAGCGAGCGGCGCAGCTCGCGACGGTGCCGCTGGATGACGTGACGGGGCATGCCGGCCCGGTCGGGGCGTGCCGCGTTGCGTGCTGCGCAGATCTCCTCGGGCACGTCGAGGACGACAGCGACGGGCAGGACGTCGTGCTCGCGCGCGATCCGGACGAGCTGGCGGCGGCTCTCCTGCTGGACGTTCGTGGCGTCGACGACGGTGAGCCGGCCGGCGGCGAGCCGCTTGCCGACGATGTAGTGCAGCACGTCGAAGGCGTCGCCGCTCGCGCTCTGGTCGTTCTCGTCGTCGGCGACCAGGCCGCGGCAGAAGTCCGACGAGATCACCTCGGTGGGCTTGAAGTGCCTGCGGGCGAACGTGGACTTGCCGGAGCCGGTGGCGCCGACCAGGACCACGAGCGAGAGGTCGGGGACGGGCAGGGTGCGGGTGGTGGTGGTCATGCCGCCTCCACCTCCTTCGTGGTCAGGGTGAATACCGCCATCTGCGTCGGGGTGCCCACTTCGGGGTCGTCGTCGCCGACGCCGACGTACCGGACGTCGTATCCGTGGCGCCCGGCGACCTGCTCCGCCCAGTCGCTGAACTCGGCCCGGGTCCACTCGAAGCGGTGGTCGCTGTGGCGGACGTGCCCGGCGGGCAGGGACTCCCAGCGGACGTTGTACTCGACGTTCGGCGTCGTCACGATCACCGTGCGCGGGCGCGCGGAGCCGAAGACGGCGTACTCCAGTGCGGGCAGCCGTGGCAGGTCGAGGTGCTCGATGACCTCGCTGAGCACGGCCGCGTCGTAGCCCCCGAGCCGCTTGTCGGTGTACGTGAGCGAGCCCTGGAGCAGGGTGACGCGGCCGGACTGGCGCTCGCCCATGCGCTCCAGCTTCAGCCGGCGGGCGGCGACGGTGAGCGCGCGCACGGACACGTCCACACCGACGATGTCGGTGAACCGCACGTCCTTGAGGAGCGCCTGCACCAACTGGCCCTGTCCGCAGCCCAGATCGAGCACGGTGGCCGCGCCTGCGGCGCGCAGGGCGTCCAGAACGGCCTCGCGGCGCTGCTCGGCGAGCGGCACGGGGCGCTCGTCGGTGTCCGTGGTCTCGTCCACGGCGTTGTCGACGTCCTCGACCTCGAGGTCGTCGCTCTCGGCGAGCCGCACGAGCTCGAGCCGCTCCATCGCCTGCCGGGTGAGCCCCCAGCGGCGGGACAGATAGCGGCTGGTGATCAGCTGCTGCTCGGGGTGCTCGGCCAGCCAGCCCTCCCCTGCCCGCAGCAGCTTGTCGACCTCGTCGGGCGCGACCCAGTAGTGCTTGGCATCGTCGAGGACCGGCAGCAGGACGTACAGCTGCCTCAGCGCGTGGGCGAGCCGCAGCTCGCCCTCCAGTACGAGCCGTACGTACCGCGAGTCGCCCCACTCCGGGAACCGCTCGTCGAGCGCCACCGGCTCGGCGTCGACCGAGGCCCAGCCGAGGGGCCCGAACAGCTTGCGCACCAGCTCGGGCCCGCCGCGCGCGGGCAGTGCGGGCACCTCGATCCGCAGCGGCAGCGGGCTGTCGGCCCGCTCCGGCATCGCGTGGCACACGCCCCGCAGGGCGCTCTTGAAGACGGTGCTCATCGCCACGGAGAGCAGCGAGGACGCCGCGTACGGCCGGTCGTTGACGTACTGCGCGAGGGCGGAATCGGGCGCTCCACCGCGTCCCTTGCCCTTTCCTCGCCGCACGAGCGCCACCGGATCCACCTCCAGCAGCAGTGCGGCTGTGCAGCGCTCGGCGGTGGCCTCGGGGTAGAGGATGTGCGCCGTGCCGTGGGAGGTGGAGAACGTCTGCGCCTTGTCGGGATGCTTGTGCAGCAGAAAGCCCAGGTCGGTGGCGGGACGCTCTCGGGTGCCGGTCGTACTGATCGTCAGGAACACGTGTCCGAGTATTGCCCGATCGGGGCCCTCTGACCAGGAATTTTCACCGGATGGTACGGGCCCGGTGCGGGCCCCGCCACAGCGCGCACGGGTACGGGCACGAGTACGGGCACGGCTACGGCTCCGGCCCGCTGAGGGCTGCCGCCAGCGCGGCGATACGGTCCGGGCCCACGCGGCAGCACCCGCCGACGAGCCGTGCCCCGGCCGACTGCCAGTCGCGGGCGCGTGCCGGATCGAAGGTGACGCCGCCACGCCAGGTCCGTGCGGTGGCGTCCCACCGCTCGCCGCTGTTCGGGTAGACGACGACCGGCTTGCCCGTCTCCCGGGCGGCGAGCTCCACCGCTCGTTCCGCGTCGCCGGGCTCGCAGCAGTTGACGCCGACGGCGATCACCTGGTCGTTGCCCGCCGCGAGGGCGAAGGCCGCCGCCAGATCCTGGCCGGCCCGGGTGCGGTCCCCCGCGATGGTGTACGAGAGCCAGACCGGCAGGCCGATCGCGTGCGCGGCCCTGAGCAGCGCCACCGCCTCGTCGGTGTCCGGCACCGTCTCCAGGGCGAGTGCGTCGGGGCCGGCGGCCGCGAGGGCCTCGATGCGGGGGCGGTGGAAGGCCTCCAGCTCCCGCACCGTGAGTCCGTACCGGCCGCGGTACTCGCTGCCGTCCGCGAGCATCGCCCCGTACGGCCCGGCCGACGCCGCGACCCACACCTCGCGGTCGGAGTGCTCAGCAGCGGCGCGGGCGAGGTCCACGCTGCGGGCCAGCAGGGCGGCTGCCTCGGCGTGGCCCACGCCGTGGCGGGCGAAGCCCTCGAAGGTCGCCTGGTAGCTGGAGGTGATCAGCACCTGTGCGCCCGCCCGCACGTACGCCGTGTGGGCAGCCTCGATCTGCTCCGGGCCGTCCGCGAGCAGCCGCGCCGACCAGAGGGCGTCGGACAGGTCACAGCCCTGTGCCTCCAACTGGTTGGAGAGGCCGCCGTCGAGGACGAGGGGCCCTTGGGCGAGAGCGGCGGCGAGGCTGCGGACGGGCTTCACAGGTGGCTCCGGTGGTGGGGCCGGCCCGGTCGGGCCGGCTCAGCTGAGCTGGGACTGGACCTGGGAGGAGATGAGCTCCAGATGGTCCAGATCGTGCAGGTCGAGGACCTGCAGATAGACGCGGGACGAGCCGATCGCGGCGTACCGGCCGAGCTTGTCGACGACCTCGGCCGGCGAGCCCGCGAGGCCGTTGGTCTTCAGCTCATCGGCCTCCCGTCCGATGGCGGCGGCACGGCGCGCGACCTCCGCGTCGTCCTTGCCGACGCAGACGACAAGGGCGTTGGAGTAGACGAGGTCGTCGGCCTTGCGACCGGCTTCCTCGACGGCGGCGCGGACCCGGCCGAACTGCCGCTCGCTGTCCTCCACGGACGCGAAGGGCATGTTGAACTCGTCTGCGTAACGGGCGGCGAGCCGTGGGGTGCGGATCGCGCCGTGGCCGCCGATGAGCACCGGGACCTTGCTCTGTGCGGGCTTGGGCAGCGCGGGGCAGTCCTGCAGCTGGTAGTGCTTGCCCTCGTAGCTGAAGGTCCTGCCTGTCTCCGTGGCCCACAGGCCGGTCACGATGGCGAGCTGCTCCTCGAGCCGGGCGAACTTCTCCTTGGGGAACGGGATGCCGTACGCCTTGTGCTCCTCCTCGAACCAGCCGGCGCCGAGCCCGAGCTCGATCCGGCCGCCCGACATCTGGTCGACCTGGGCGACCTGGATGGCGAGCACGCCGGGCAGCCGGAACGTGCCGGCGGTCATCAGGGTGCCGAGCCTGATCCGCTCGGTCTCGCGGGCGAGACCCGCGAGCGTGATCCAGGCATCGGTGGGGCCGGGGAGCCCGTCGGCCGAGCCCATGCGCAGATAGTGATCCGATCGGAAGAATGCGTCGAAGCCGAGATCCTCGGTGGCCTTGGCGACCTTCAGCAGGGTGTCGTAGGAGGCCCCTTGCTGGGGCTCTGTGAAGATTCGAAGATCCATACCTCCATCCTGCACCGTCGTGCGTGCGTCAACCTCTCGATGGGAGCCGACCGCCTCTCGATCTGAGCCGGCCCGCCCGGCCCGGCCTCAGGGCGTGCTCGTCGCCGCGTCCGGGTCGACGCGATCACTCTCAGGGTCGCGACCACTCTCACGGTCCTGATCGCGGTCCCGGTCCCGGTCGCTGTCCCGGTCGCTGTCTCGCTCCCGGCCGCGGTCCCGGTCGTGGTCCCGGTCGCGTAAGGAGAGTCTTCGGAGCATCGCCCGAACACGGTCGTTGGACTCGTCCGTGGCGTCGATGGCCTCGATGCACTGCCAGTAGAGCCCCTCCTCGTCCGTGGCGCAGGCGACGCCGACGAGTGCTATGCCGATCTCGCCGAGGAGCGCGCTCAGGAGGGTCAAAGCGCGTCGTGGATCGGTGACTTCGCTGAGCTGCGCGGCACGGAGGCCGCCGATCCCGAGCAGCTGAGGATCGACGAACCCTCCACCACGACCACCCGCCTCGCTGAGCCCGCGGGCCTCGCCGCGCAGCTCCTGGGGCCCGCACAGGGCCAGTTGCGTTCCGACCGCCTGGGCGAGGGCCTGCGCCTGCCAGGCCTCCGCCACGATGTCCAGCGCGTCACGGCTTTCCGCCAGTGCGTGCCGGCCGGCCGCGATGAGCCGCTCCGCTTCCATGTACGCCGCCCCGTTCGTACGAAATTCCGCCCACTCAGTCACTACCCAGAGTGAAGGTGCTCCAGACGAATAGCCAGGGGAATTCGGAAATCTGTGGACAGGCAGCGGGTTGGGGAAAGGTCGATCACTCCGCAGAGTGACGATCGGCCTGTGCCGGGTCGTCCGACGGCCGTTCGGCCGCCGGGAACCGCAGTTCGTTCCGGTCGATCTTCGCTGCCAGCGCGGCGAGTGGGTCGACGCCGAGCACCTCGCAGAACTGCAGCAGATAGGCGAGGACATCAGCGACCTCGTCCGCCACACGGTGGGCCTTCCGCGGGTCGTCCATCACCCGCGCGGACTCCTCCGGCGTCAACCACTGGAAGATCTCGACCAGTTCGGCCGCCTCCACGGTCAGCGCCACCGCGAGGTTCTTCGGGGTGTGGTACGGCCCCCAGTTCCGGGCGGCCGCGAACTCGGCCAGTCTGCGCTGCAGGGCTTTCACGTCCAGTTCTGTCACGGCAACAGGTCTACCACCGTCACTCCCTCGATCTCCCGCGCGTATGTGACACGGTCACGGTCGCTCACCGAGCCCACCAGCCGGAGATGGCCGTCGGCGCAGACCGACGCGGCCAATGAGGCCAGTTCGGCCGCCTGACGGCGGTCCAGGCAGCGGTCGAAGCCGTCGGCCAGGACCGTGAGGCACTGCAGCGCCCCGGGCACCTCCGCCGCCTGGTCCACCGCGAGCACGCCCGGACCCGTGAGCAGGACCAGGGCGAGCGCCAGATAGCGCAGTTCGCCGTCGCCGAGCCGCCCGAGAGGCGTGGCACCGCCGTCGGCCGCCCGGCAGACGACGGCCCGTACCGTCCCGTCCGCGAGTTCCTCGACGCCCATCTCGGACACCGGGCCCGCGCAGCCCGCCCGCGCGGCAGCGGCCAGCCGCGCGTGGCGGCGGACGCACTCGCTGCGCGTGCGGTGCAGCACCGCCGCCAGGTTGTCGCAGCCGCGCCGCAGACGCCCCTCACCCGGCAGGACCGGCGCGCGCATCAACTGCGGCTGCGGGTCGCACGCGAACACCGACCGCAGCGCCACCACCACCTGCTCGGCGGCGGCCAGCACGGCGCGCTCCCCGTCCGTCCTGCCGGAGACCCGCAGCGGCAGCATCGCCGTGCCAAGCCGGTCGTCGGGCAGCGGGGCGCGGGTGACGGAGACGGCGCCCGCCGTGTGCCAGGCGGCCTGCACGCAGGAGCGGCCTGGGTCGCGCAGAGCCGTGCTCAGCAGGATCCGGCCGGCACTGGTCAAACGCTCACCGACGATGCGGAGTTCCGGCTCGGCCTGTACGGCGAGGTCGAGGCGTACGGAACCGGCGGGGCCCTGAACCGTACAGCCGATGCGGAAGCCCCGTCGGCCCTGCGCGTCCGCCTGCGCCCGCTCGGGGACACAGCCCGCCGGGTCCGGGAACACCTCACCCAGCTCCGCGCCCGAACCGAGCCGGGCCAGCGCCTCGTACGCCCGCAGCACGCTCGACTTTCCGCTGCCGCTCGGTCCGGCGAACAGCGTCACCGGGGACCCGAGCGGGAAAGCAGCTCCCCGGTGCGAGGCGAAGGCGGAGAGCCGTAGTTCGGTGACCACGGGGAGAGCGGGAGCGGGAGCGGGAGCGGGAGCGGGAGCGGGAGCGGGTGCGGGTGCAGAACCCGCGGATTCTGCGGGCTCCGCGGGAAATGTGCTGGTCGGTGCGTCCATGCAGGGGACGCTACGCAGGGCCGCACACGGCGAACCGTTACGCCGGAAGGGCTTTCCTACGAATGAGGGACGGCCGCGGCGGCGATGCCTTCGACCTCAGTGCCGAGCGGCGCGAGCAGGAAGACATTACGGTCCACCCGGTGCATCCCGCAGCCGAGCCCGAAGACGACACCGCTGCTGAAGTCCAGGATGCGCTTGGCCACTTCGGCATCCGCGCTCGTCAGGTCCAGCAGCACCGGGATCTGCGCGATGAGGTACTCGGCGACCTCGCGCGCGTCCGCGAACACCTGCACCCGCAGGACTACCATGCGGCGCTGCTCGGCCGCCTCCGCCGCCAAGTGGTCACCGTAGTCGCGCGGGATCGTGTGGTGGTCGGCTCTCGACGGCCACTCGTCGCGACCGCGCAGGGGAACGACCTGGGCCAGCCCCTCCCACTGCTCGTCGGTGACGTCGTACCTCTCATACCTGCTCATGGGACCATCCTCGCGCCCCTCACCCGTTCGGCCCAACACCGACACGAGGCAGCACGCCGGTTCTCGAGAACCACCTCCCTCGACGACCACCTCCCTCGACGACCTTCGCGTCGGAGGTCCGCCGAGCCGTGCTCGGTCACTTCTCTGTGAGCTGCTTCAGCGCGATCATGACGGTCTTGATGCCCGTGCGGCGCAGCTCGTCGAACCGCTCCCGCATGCACTCCTTGACGACGTCCTCGACGGGACTCATACGCGTGTCGCCCTCCGGCCTGGAGCAGAGCACCTCCGACCTCGAACCGAGCAAAGTGGCGGGAACCGAACAGATCCGTAGAATTCAGACCGAACGACCTTGATCTTCCGAAGGAGAGTTCGTGCCAGGTCAGCCGGGTCAGCGCGGTCAGTCGTCCATCGCCGAGACCGAGCGGCTGGTCCGGACCAAGCTGGGCGACACCGGTACTCCCATCCGCCACGAGCAGATGGCCCTGGTGGGCACCCTCCATCGCGCGGCAGCGGCCGTACGCCAGCACGTCGAGAACTCCGTGCTGCGCAGCTCCGACCTTACGTGGACCGGTTTCGTCGTGCTGTGGGTCGTCTGGATCCGGGGCGAGCTGGAGACCCGCCTGGTCGCCGAGGAAGCGGGCATCTCGAAGGGGACCCTGACCGGCGTCGCTCGCACCCTGGAGTCAAGGGGGCTGGTCAGGCGTGTCGAGCACCCCACCGACGGCAGGCGGGTCCTGCTGGCGCCCACGGACGAGGGCGAGGCGCTGATGCAGAGCCTGTTCCCGGAGTTCAACGCCGAGGAGGCCTTCGTGGCAGAGCAGCTCAGCGACGAGGAGTGCCGGCGGACGGCGGAGGCGCTGCGCCGTGTGGTGATCCAGATCGAGACGCGCGGCGAGGAGCGGCGACATCAGCTCCTGGGCGGAGCACCGCCGGTGCCGCGGCGCAGCGGGCGACGGCCGAAGGCCTGAAGGGCCGGTGCGGCTGCCGGCCGCCGTTCGACTCCTGTCGGCGGTCAGTGACGGCATCGCCGCCGGAGGACGACGACCAGCGCGACCGCCGCCGCCAGCACCAACGCCGCCACCGCGGCGCGCTTGGCGACGGGGAGCCCCGCTGTCCGTACGAGGTCGATCGGCTCTGCCGCATGCGGAGCACGGGCCTGCCCCGCCGGGGCCTCCGACGCTGCCGGGACCTCCGACGCTGCGGGGCCTTCCGGCTCCGCCGGGATTTCCGATTCCGCCGGAGAAGCGGACAGCTTCTGCGAGAGGCAGTCCGCGAACTGTCCGACGAGCTTGTCCCCCACCTCGGCCATCACCCCGCGGCCGAACTGGGCCGGCCGCCCGGTGATCGAGAGATCGGTGCGCACCGACACGGCCGTGGCGCCGCCGTCCGCCGGGGCAAGTGTGCCGGTGACCGTGGCGCGTGCCGTGCCCTGGCCGCGCGCCTCCTTGCCGCTGGCGGTCAGCACCATCCGGTGGGCCGCCTCGTCCTGCTCCTCGAAGACGGCCGTACCGCGGTACGTGAGCGTGATCGGGCCCACCTTGACCTTCACCGTGCCGGTGATGGTCCCGCCGTCGTACGACTCCACGGTCGCCCCGGGCATGCAAGGCGCGACGGCCTCGATGTCGAGGAGCGCGCGCCAGGCGTCGTCGACCGGGACGGGAACGGTGAATTCATGCTGCAACTCCATGGTCCGCGCGTCCTTTCGAGCGTTCAGGAAGGGTGGATCGCGCCGGCCGTCGCGGTCAGCGGCGCCCCGCTGCCGCCCCAGCGCAGGGCGACGATCTCCGCGGCAACGGACACGGCCACCTCCTCCGGGGTACGGGCCCCGAGGTCCAGGCCCACGGGTGAGCGCAGCCGGGTCAGTTCCGCCTCGCTCAGCCCGGCCTCCCGCAGCCTCTTCATGCGGTCGTCGTGGGTACGTCGGCTGCCCATGGCCCCGATGTACGCGGCCGGACGGCGCAACGCCTCCTCCAGCAGCGGCACATCGAACTTCGGGTCATGGGTCAGGACACAGATCACCGTGCGGGAGTCGGTGTCGGTGGCGCCCAGATAGCGGTGCGGCCAGTCGACCACGACCTCCACGCCCTCCGGGAAGCGCTTGGGCGTGGCGAAGACCGGGCGGGCGTCGCACACGGTCACCCGGTAGCCGAGGAAGTCGCCGATGCGGGCGACGGCCGCCGCGTAGTCGATCGCGCCGAAGACGAGCATCCGCGGCGGCGGGGCGAACGACTGCAGGAACACGGTGACGGCGTCCTCGCGGCGCTGGCCCTGCGGACCGTAGTGCCGCAGCCCGGTCGCGCCCTGCGCGAGCTCGCCGCGGGCGTCGGCGGTCACGGCCGCGTCGAGGCCGGGGGCGCCGAGCGTGCCCACGACCGTGTCCGGCCACACGGCGAGCGCGGCGCCGCGGGGTGCCGGACCGTCCGTCACCATCGCCACCGTCACAGGGCGGTGCCCCGCCACCGACTCGGCAACCGCGCCGAACGAAGGGTCGACGTCGGACGACACCCTCCGTACGAGCAGAGTGATCGCGCCGCCGCAGGTCAGTCCGACGGCGAACGCGTCCTCGTCGCTGTAGCCGAAGGTCTGCAGCCGCGCCTCGCCGTCGTCGACGACCTCCTTGGCGAGGTCGAAGACCGCGCCCTCCACGCATCCGCCGGACACGCTGCCCACGACCTCGTCGTCCGGCCCGACGGCCATCGAGGCGCCAGGGCCGCGCGGGGCGCTGCGGCTCACCGCGACGACCGTGGCGAGCCCGAAGGGTTCGCCGGCCGAGTACCACCGGCTCAGCGCCGGGAGGATGTCACGCATGCTCGGTTCCTCTCACGCACGTCCGCGTTCGTGGGCTCCGCCCACCCGCCGGTACGGGCCACGTTTCCAGCCCGTCCGGCGCTCGCGGACGGACACACCGGCCCACCCGCCGGTACGGGCCACATTTCCGGCCCGTCCGGCGCTCGCGGACGGACAGACCGGCCCACCCGCCGGTACCGGGCACCACACGGACACACAGCCCCACCCGCCGGGACCGGGCACCACACGGACACACAGCCCCACCCGCCGGGACCGGGTTCCTTCGGAGCCTCCGAGGCGTGGGCCGACGGCCCGCATCTCACGCATCGTCCGCTCCTCTCACGACCGCCGCGAGGCGCTCCAGTGCCGCCAGGCTGTGGCCCTCCACGAAAGCGTCGACGCTGGGCAGGGCCGCTGCCATGCCGGCCGCGAGGGGTGCGTAACCGGGGCGGGCCTTGCGCGGGTTGGCCCAGATGACGCGGTGGGCGAGACGGTGAAGGCGCCGCATCTGAGCGGCCAGGAGTGCGGGGTCGGCGCGCTCCCAGCCGTCGGAGAGCAGGACGACCACCGCGCCGCGGGCCATGCCTCGTTGGCCCCAGCGGTCGAGGAAGCCGCGGAGGGTCTCGCCGAGGCGGGTGCCGCCACGCCAGTCGGGGACCGCGGCGGCGACCGCCGCCATGGCCGTGTCGGGGTCGCGGTGCGACAGCGCGGCGGTGACGCGGGTCAGCCGGGTGCCGATCGTGAAGACCTCCGTGAGGGCGGGGCCCCGTGCCGCGGCATGCGCGAAGCGGAGCAGCGCATCCGCGTACGGCGCCATCGAGCCGCTCACGTCCAGCAGCAGCACCACGCGCCGCGGCCGCTGGGCCCGTGCGCGGCGGCGGAGGCGGGCCGGTTCACCGCCGCGGCGCAGCCACTCCCTCACGGTCCGGCCGGGGTCGACGCCGCCGTGGCGGGCCGGGCGCAGCCGGGCGGTGCGCCGGGGCTCGCCCCGGAGTGCGAACGCGGCCAGCAGCCGCCGCAGCTGCTCACGTTCGGCGCCCGTCAGTTCGGCGACATCCCGGTGGCGCAGCACTTCGGTGGAGCTGGCGAGCGCGGCGGCCGCGCGCGCGTGCCGTTCCTCGTCCGGAGCTGCCGGGGCTCCGCCGGAGCGGTCCGTTTCCCGTACGACGGGGCGGGGCCGAGGGCGCGCGGGTGCGCGCCGCGCCCTGCCACGTGACGCCCCGTCGGCCGCCCGGCCGTCGAAGTACGCGGCGAACACGCGGTCGTAGCATTCGAGATCGTCCTGGCTGCCGCACAGCGTGAGCCGCCCCGCCCAGTACACGCTCGTCCGGGGCCCTGGCCCCAGGACGTCGAGCGCCCGCAGATACGTCTGCACCCGGTCGGGCCCCGCGTCCAGGCCCGCCGCCCGCAGCGCACGCGCGAACCCCACCAGCACGGCGGGTGCGTCCATCGCCATGGCCCTCACGCTCCCGCCACCCCCGCCGCGAGGATCGCGGACAGGTCCAGCGTGCGGGCCCGTTCGGCGTCCTCCCGGTACTTCAGCACCGAGCCGAGCGTGGCCACGGCCAGCTCGGCGTCCAGCTCGGTCGCGCCGAGCGCGTCCAGGGCCTCGGCCCAGTCGATCGTCTCGGCAACGCCGGGCGGTTTGAGCAGGTCCTCGGTCCGCAGGGCCTGCACGAGCGTGGTCACCTGCTCGGCGAGGCGCGCGGTGACGCCGGGCAGCCGGCTGCGGACGATGGCCAGTTCGCGGGCGTAGGAAGGGTGGTCGAACCAGTGGTACAGGCAGCGCCGCTTGAGCGCGTCGTGCACCTCGCGCGTCCGGTTCGACGTGAGCACCACCACCGGCGGCGACTCGGCCCGCAGCGTGCCGAGTTCGGGCACGGTGACCGTGTACTCCGACAGGAGCTCGAGCAGGAACGCCTCGAACTCGTCGTCGGCCCTGTCCACTTCGTCGACGAGCAGCACGGACGGCTGGGTCCGCAGGGCCCGCAGCAGCGGCCGTTCGATGAGGAACCGCCTGTCGTACAGCTCGCCCTCCAGCCGCGCCGCGTCGGTGATCCCGGCGGCTTCCGCGGCCCGCAGGTGCAGCAGCTGCCGCGGGAAGTCCCAGTCGTACAGCGCCTGCGAGGCGTCGATGCCCTCGTAGCACTGGAGCCGGATGAGCGGCGCGCCCAGCACCTCGGCGAGCGCCCCGGCGAGCGAGGTCTTGCCCACGCCCGCGTCGCCCTCGCAGAAGACCGGCCGGTGCAGCTTCAGGGCCAGATAGCAGGCGATGGCCAGCCCTTCGTCCACGAGATATCCGACGTCCTCCAACCGCCTCCGCACCTCGTCGGGCCCCCGGAACGCCTCGGGCACGGTCATCTACGGGATCCCGTCATGCCATCCCGGCCGCGGCCAGCACCGCCCGCCGGGTGAGTACCCGGGCCAGGTGCTCGCGGTAGTCGGGCGAGGCGGAGAGGTCGGACGTGGGGTGCGTGCCCTCGGCCGCGGACTCCGCGGCGCGCGCGATCGCGTCCGGGCCCTCGGCCCCGGCGAGTGCGGCCTCGGTGGCTGCGGCCCGCAGTGGGGTCGCGCCCATGTTGGTCAGGCCGATCCGGGCTTCGGCGATCCGGCCGTCGTCGCCCCGTACGAGCGCCGCGACGCCGACCACGGCCCAGGACTGCGCGATCAGATGGAACTTCTCGTAGTGGAAGCCCCACCCGTCGGTCTTCGGTACCCGTATCTCCACCAGCAGCTCGTCGGGCCGGAGCGCGGTCTGCAGATAGTCGGTGAAGAACTCCCGCGCGGGGATCGTGCGCCGCCCCTGCGGGCCCGCCGCGACCAGTTCGCCGTCGAGGGCGAGGACGACGGCGGGGAGGTCGCCGGCCGGGTCGGCGTGGGCGAGGGAGCCGCCGAGCGTGCCCCGGTGCCGTATCGCGGGGTCGGCGACCGTCTCCGTCGCCGCGGCGAGCAGCCCGGCGTGGCGTCGTACCAGCGGGTCGGCGATCACGTCGTGGTGCGTGGTCATCGCGCCGATGACGAGGGCGTCCTGGTCCTCGCGCACGCCGCGCAGCTCCGCTATCCGGCCCACGTCCACGACGAGTTCGGGGAACGCCAGCCGCAGCCGGAGCATCGGCAGCAGACTCTGCCCGCCGGCCAGCACCTTTGCTTCCTCCCCGGCGTCCGCGAGCGCACGCACGGCCTCGTCCACGGTCTCGGGCCGTGTGTAGTCGAAGGCCGCGGGGATCATGCCGCCTCCTCCCCACGTGACTCTCCTGGCTCACGTGCCGGACGTGCCTCGCGGATCGCCCGCCACACCCGCTCCGGTGTGCACGGCATCGTGACGTCCGTGACTCCGAGCGGCCGCAGCGCGTCCACGACGGCGTTGACCACGGCCGGGGTCGAGGCGATCGTCCCGGCCTCACCGACGCCCTTCACGCCCAGCGGATTGGAGGTCGCCGGGGTCTCGGTGCGCCCGGTCGTGAACTCGGGCAGATCGACGGCCGACGGCACGAGGTAGTCGGCCATGGTGCCGGAGACCAGGTTGCCGTCGTCGTCGTACACGGCCTCCTCGTACAGCGCCTGGGCGATTCCCTGTGCCACGCCCCCGTGGACCTGGCCCTCGACGATCAGCGGGTTGACGACCCGGCCGACGTCGTCGACGCAGACGTACGAGCGGATGCGGGTCTGCCCGGTCTCGGTGTCGACCTCCACTGCGCACAGGTGTGTGCCGTGCGGGTACGAGAAGTTGTCGGGGTCGACGATGTGCTCGGCGTTGATGGTCGGTTCCATGCCGTCGGGGAGGTCGTGCGAGGAGAACGTCTCGAACGCGACCTCCTGGATGGTGCGCTTCGCCTCGGGCGAGCCCTTCACCGAGAAGACCCCGTCGGTGAACTCCAGGTCGTTCTCGCTCGCCTCCAGCAGATGGGCCGCGACCTTCCGGGCCTTCTCGACGACCTTCTGCGCCGCCATGTGCACGGCCGCGCCGCCGACCACCAGCGAGCGCGAGCCGTAGGTGTCCATCCCCTGCGGCGCGATGAGGGTGTCGCCGTGCCGCACCTCGACGTCCTCGAACGGCACCCCGAGGGCATCGGCGGCGATCTGGCTCCAGCAGGTCACATGGCCCTGCCCGTGCGGGCTGGTCCCGGTGATCACCTCGACCTTGCCGGTCGGCAGCATCCGGATGGACGCCGCCTCCCAGCCGCCGGCCGCGTACCGCAGATCCCGCAGGATCCGGCTCGGCGCGAGTCCGCACATCTCCGTGTACGTCGAGACACCGATGCCGAGGCGGACGGGGTCGCCGCGGCGCGCCCGCTCCTGCTGCTCGGCGCGCAGCGCGTCGTAGTCGAAGAGCGCGAGGGCCTTGTCGGTCGCGGCCTCGTAGTTGCCGCTGTCGTACGTCAGTCCCGCGACCGTCGTGTAGGGGAACTCGTCGTGGCCGATCCAGTTGAGCCGGCGCAGCTCCAGCGGTTCCATGTCCAGCTCGGCGGCGAGCTCGTCCATGATCCGTTCGATGGCGAAGGTCGCCTCGGGGCGGCCCGCGCCACGGTACGCATCGGTAGGCGTCCTGGTCGTGAAGACGCCGGTGCAGGTGAAGGAGTACGCGTCCATCTTGTAGATCGCCGGGTACATGAACGCGCCCAGGAGCGGGACTCCCGGCGTGACGATCATCAGATACGCGCCCATGTCGGCGAGGAGATCGACCTTCAGGCCGAGCAGCCTGCCCTGCCGTGTCGCCGCGATCTCGATGTCCTGGATCTGGCCGCGGCCGTGGTGGGTGGCGAGATAGCCCTCGGAGCGGGACTCGGTCCACTTCACGGGGCGTCCGAGCTTGCGGGCGAGAGCGAGGGCGAGCGCCTCCTCGCCGTACACCTGCAGCTTGGAGCCGAAGCCGCCGCCGACGTCGGGGGCGATCACCCGGAGCTTGTGCTCGGGGATGCCGGTGACGACGGCCATCATCACGCGGACGATGTGCGGGATCTGGGTGGCGGAGTGCAGCGTGTACTCGCCGGATGCGGCGATCGGAGTGGCGACGACGGCGCGCGGCTCCATGGCGTTGGGGATGAGCCGCTGGTGCGTGAAGCGGCGCTTGAGGACGACGTCGGCGCGGGACCGTACCGACTCCCAGTCCTCGCCGGTGGTGAGCGGCCAGACGTAGCAGCGGTTGGTGCCCTTGTCGGCGTGGACGAGGGGTGCGCCGTCGGCGAGTGCGGCCTCCAGGTCGAGGACGGGCTCCAGGGGTGTGTAGTCGACCTCTACGGCCTCAAGGGCGTCGGCGGCCGCGTACCGGTCACGGGCGGCGACGACGGCCACCGGGTCTCCGGCGTAGCGGACCTCGTCGACCGCGATCGGCGGATGATCGGGGAGCACGATGTCCTCGGTCACCGGCCAGGCGCAGGGCAGTGAGCCGAGCCCGTCGGCGAGGTCGCGGCCGCTGAACGCGGCGACGACGCCGGGGCGCTCCAGCGCGGGGGCGACATCGACCCGGTCGATGCGGGCATGCGCCATGGGGCTGCGGAGGATGGCGAGATGCAGCATCCCGGGCACGCTGATGTTGTCGGTCCAGTTCGTCTGCCCGGTGATGAGGCGGGCGTCCTCCTTGCGGAGCCGCGGACGGCCGACTTCCTTCTCGCGGGTTTCGCGGTCGGGGCCGGTGAGCTGATCGGTCATGCCGCGGCCTCCTCGGCCGGTGCCTGCCGGGCGGCGGTGCCCTCGGCACCGTGGGCACCGTCCGCCGCCGCGAGGACTGCGCGGACGATGTTCTGGTAGCCCGTGCACCGGCAGAGGTTGCCCTCCAGGGCGTGCCGGACCTGGTCGGGGGTCGGGTGCGGGTTCTCCTTGAGGAGGTCCCGCGCCGCCATGATCATCCCGGGGGTGCAGTAGCCGCACTGGAGCGCGTGGTGCTCATGGAACGCGGTCTGCAGCGGATCGGGCGTACCGTCCGCCGCGCCCAGCCCCTGGACGGTGACGACCCCGCCGCCGTCGGCCTGCACGGCGAGGACCGAACAGCTCTTCACACTCTGCCCGTCCAGCTCGACCGTGCACGCGCCACAGTTGCTGGTGTCGCAGCCGATGGGGGTGCCGGTCAGCCCGAGGCGGTCTCGCAGGTAGTGGACGAGCAGCAGTCGTGGTTCGACGTCGTCCTCGTAGCGCGTGCCGTCCACCGTCACCGAGATACGGGTCATGAGCCCTCCCAGGGGCCCGGGCAGGGGATACCAGCCGATTTGTCGTAACATACACAACTTTAGAGCCGTCAGGACACTCCCGCGACCGCGCCCGTCCGCGCCCGGGGGGCCTCTTCATCGCCACCGCCCGGACCCTGCGCATTCCTCACGGCCGCGGCCCCGCGAGCGCGGCCGGCAGCAGGATGTAGCGCGTGGCCTCCTGGAGTGAACGGAGCCTGACGGTGACGGCGTTCTCCGGCTGCTCGCCCAACTGCGATGCCGCGGCCGACGGTTCGGTGCCCTCTCGGGGGCGGTGGCTCAGCCGGCCGGGCCCTTGGGCCCCCGCCCCTTCGCCAGAGCGTCCCCCACCGTCCTGACGTGGGTCGTCAGGGCCTCCCCGAGCGGGCCGTCCCCGCCGAGCACCTTCGCTTCCGGGGCCTGCTCCTGGGCCTCGTCGGGCAGTGCGTGCGGCGGGGCGAAGCCGGCGGCCTGGGCGGCGGTCGCGAGGGCGACGGGGAGCGCGGCGCCGACCGCGAGGGCATGGAGAAGGCGACGTACGTTCACGGCCTGTACAACGGGCCCGATCCGCCGAAGACACGTCCGCGTCCTGGCCGCCGCGTCCGGGCCGGAGCAGCGGGCGGGGTCCGAGCGGCGCCACGCGCCCGGGCTCCCACGTCGCGAGCCCTCGTGGTGCGACGATCTGCGGATGAGCGATGCCGATGCCCCATCCCCCGCCTCGGCCTGGTGGCCGACGACGCTGCACACCGAGCGGCTCGTGCTGCGACCGGTCGGCGAGCAGGACCTCCGTGTGGCCGAGGTCCTGTGGCGGGACGAGAAGGTCCGGACGTATCTCGGCGGGCCCGTCAGCGAGGACAAGATCAGGATCCGGCGGGCGTACCTGCCCGGCGCTGCGGGCGTGTTCGCGGTCGCCCTCCGGCAGACCGGGGCGATGATCGGTCTGGTCACCATCGAACCGCGGTCGTCACGGGGCGCCACGGAGGTGTCGTACCAGCTGCTGCCGGAGTCCTGGGGCATGGGCCTGGGCCGCGAGGCCGTGGGAGCCGCCGTGGGCTGGGCCCTCGAGAGCGTCCCGGGCTCCGATCGGGTCGTGGCCGTGACCCGGGCGGCGAACCGGGCTTCGCGCGAGCTGCTCGAGGCGATCGGCATGCGCTGCACCGTTGAGCTCGTCGAGTACGGAGAGCGCCAGGCCGTGTACCACACGGACCGGACGCCCCCGCCCCTTGACGGTGACGCGGTCCCGGCCGTCACCGGACTGCTGCCCGGCGCGGCCTGAGTCCCTCGGCCGCGGATGCCGCGGGCCGTGGGCCGTGGGCGTGATCATGCCCGTTGCCCGTGACGGAGTCCGGCCGGCTGAGCGTCGGCAGGTGCGAGCCGCGGGTCTCCACCGCGCGGGAACCGGCGTTCGTCCGCGAAGGCACCGTGGACGAGGACGGTCCAGCGCCGTCGTTCTCCTCGTCGTCCCCGGCATCCGCCCGCGCAACCGCGTCGGCCGTGCCCCGGCCGGCCAACCCTGCCTGCGCCGCGCCGCCCGCTTCTCTCCGAAGCTCCTTCGGAGTTGAGGGGGCCCTACGCTACGGTCGCGCCGGACAGGGGTCGCGACTGCTCGCGCACGGGCCGGTACTGCCCCCTCACCGGGAAGCGAGTACGGAACAGAACTCCTCGGCAGTCGTCAGCAGGGCGTCGCCGGCGAAGCGAAGCGCGGCCAGCGAACGCTCGGCCGCCTCGGGGTCGCCGGCCCCGCAGGCGTCCGTGACGACGACCGGGACATAGCCCAGATCCGCCGCATGGCGGACGGTGGGCTCGATACCGATCTCCATGGCGACGCCGATGACGGCGACGGTGGTGATCCCGCAGTCGCGCAGCGCGATGTCGAGCCAGGTGCCCTCGAACGCCGACATGGTGATCTTGTCGATCACGGCCTCGCGATCCGTGGGCCGCAGCTCGGGCGTGAGCTGCGTCTGCGCGGCATCCGGCGGGAAGGGGGAGACCACGTCGGCGGCCTGCTCGGCCCGCTGCCAGGCGCGCCACATACGCAGTTGGGAGGCGCCCATCAGCTCGGTGGGAAGCGTGATGTGCCGCAGGAAGTACGTGCGGACGCCGGCAGCCCGGGCGGCCCCGACCACCTCGACGGCCCGGCGGACGACACGGTCGCGCTCGCCGATCTGGTTCAGGACGCCGACCTGCATGTCGTAGACCAGCAGTGCCGTACGTCGCGGATCGCACGCTTCCGCCGGCGTACGAGGTACACGAAGCCCATATCGCTCATCCACGGGCGTGACGCTACCCCTGCGCTCCCCGCCATGAACGCACCCGCGCGCGAAATGGGTCTCGCGGCGGGAACTCGGCCGTTTACCCGCCGGGGGTCCGCATTCCAGTCGTGTTCCTGCCAAGGCGCTGAAATGCCCGCCGCTTCTTCGCGACCCGAGTACCCGGGCCTGCGCCTCGACGCCACCGCGACGGCGACGGCGACGGCGACGGCGACGGCGACGGCGACGGCGACAGGATGGGCGGCGTATCCGATCCCTCGCAGCCAAGCGGGCAGCCGGGCCCGGCGGGCCACCCCTGCAACGACCTCGGCGTCGCCCACTCGAGCCCGTGGTGGCTCCGGCCCTGGTTCTCGACGTATGTCAGAGGCTGTGCGCGACGGGGTGCAGCGGCTGGTACAGCGGAAGTTCGGACCCGCTCGGCATGCGCACCGCCGTGAGCCGCCCCCACCCCTGTTCGCTCACCGGCCTCGTGATCTCGACGCCGTGCTCGGTCAGCTTCGCGAGCACGGCGTCCAGGTCGTCGCACATCAGATAGAACTCGGTCTGCGACGGCCCCTCCGTCGGATGCACCGCGATCTCGGCAGGCGGCAGTTTGAAGATCAGCCAGCCGTGCCCGGCGTCGACATGCGCGAATCCGAGCACGTCCTTGATGAAGGCCCGGTCGGCGTCGGCGTCCTGGCTGTAGAGAATGACGTGTGCGCCGCTGAACATGGCAGCTCTAGCCCAGACGGACGACGTTGTCGGCCTGGGGACCCTTGGGGCCTTGGGTGACGTCGTACTCGACCTTGTCACCCTCGTCCAGCTGTTTGAAGCCGGAGGCCTGGATGGCGGAGAAATGGACGAACACGTCCGGGCCGCCGTCGTCCTGCTCGATAAAGCCGAAGCCCTTGTCGGCGTTGAACCACTTCACCTTGCCTGTTGCCATGCCGCCAGTGTTCACCACACGACCGTGGCGACCGCGCCGTGACACGCGCGCTCCATCCGAAGGGGAGGCGCGGATGCGGCACAGTTCGGTGCCAGGAGTTCGGGGTCAGGAGTTCGGGGTCAGGAGTTCGAGGTCAGGAGGCGGAGTCCCGGTTCGTTCCGGGTCAGGCCGCCGCGACGAGGGGCGGGCGGCAGGTTCTGCCGCCCGCCCCTCGGGACGCGTAAACCCGTCCTGCCGGACCTGCCGATCCGCTTCACTGACTTCATGGACACCCAGCCCGCGCACGCGCAGACCTCCTCCGGCGACGGACCGACCGCGGAACCTCCTGCGTGGCGCGTGCTGTTGGGCTACGTACGCCCGTACCGGCACTGGCTGGTGCTGGGCGGGCTGCTGAGCCTGATCACCGGTGCCACCGGGCTGATCCTGCCGCTGGCCGCCAAGCGGCTGGTGGACAACCTGGGCGCGGACCGGCCGGTGACCGGCGCGCTGCTGCTGATGACCTTGCTGGTCGTCGGCAACGCCGCGATCGGGGCACTCGGCGCGTTCGTGCTGCGGCGCACCGCCGAGTCGGTGGTGCTCACCGCGCGGCGGCGGCTCGTCTCCCATCTGCTGCGCCTGCGCATATCCGCCGTCGACCACGCCGAGCCCGGTGATCTGATGTCCCGGGTCACCTCCGACACGACCCTGCTGCGCCAGGTCACCACCGACTCCCTCGTCGGGGCGGTCACCGGAAGCCTCACGCTGGTCGCGACCGTGACGATGATGGGCGTGCTCGACCCGGTGCTGCTGGGCGTCACGCTCGGCGTGCTCGTCTTCGCCGGCACGGTCATCGGGATCCTCGTACCCAGGATCAACCGGGCCAGCAGACGCGCCCAGGAATCGGTGGGACTGATGGGCGCCGCACTGGAGCGGATGCTCGGTGCGCTGCGTACGGTCAAGGCGTCCGGGGCCGAGCACCGCGAGGAGGAGGCCATCCACCACGCCGCCGCCGAGTCCTGGCGGTCCAGCGTGCGCGCGGCCAAATGGGCGGCGTTGGCCGGGAACACGGCGGGCCTGGCCTCGCAGATCGCGTTCCTCACG
>NZ_JBSFHO010000037.1:0-88305 GCF_053597075.1 Streptomyces sp. NPDC001514 | reverse complement strand
CCACCCAGCCCGTCCGGCGCTTGAGGACGGACACCCCGGCCCACCCGGCGGCACCGGGTGCACACTCAGCCCGTCCGGCGTTTGAGGACGGACACCCCGGGCCCGCCCGGCGGTACCGGGTGCACACTCAGCCCGTCCGGCGTTTGAGGACGGACACCCCGGGCCCGCCCGGCGGTACCGGGTGCACACTCAGCCCGTCCGGCGCTTGAGGACGGACACCCGGGTCGCGCCCGCGGTATCGGCGCGCACAGCCCGTCCGGCGATTGAGGACGGACACACCGGCCCACCCGGCGGTACCGGGTGCACACTCAGCCCGTCCGGCGCTTGAGGACGGACACCCCGGCCCACCCGACGGCGCCGTCACGCCCGTGCCGCCACCCACTCCAGCGCCTCCGCCGGGGTCGCCGCCACCGGCACGCACTCCGGGACCGGTGGGCGGCGGACGACCACGACCGGGATGCCCGCCTCGCGGGCCGCGGTGAGTTTGGGGGACGTCGCCGCCGCGCCGCTGTCCTTCGTGACCAGGACGTCGATGCTGTGCCTGCGCAGCAGGTCCCGCTCGCCGTCGAGGGTGAAGGGGCCGCGATCCAGGAGGACTTCCATCCGCGCGGGGTGCGGGGGCTCGGCTGCGTCCACGGAGCGGACCAGGAACCACAGCTCGTCCAGCCCGGCAAAGGACGCCAGGCCCATGCGGCCCGTCGTCAGGAAGACGCGGCGGCCCAGGCCCGGCAGGGCGTCCGCTGCCGCTGTCAGTGAGTCGACGAGGTGCCAGTCGTCGCCCTCCACGGGGGCCCAGCCGGGCCTGCGCAACGCGAGCAGGGGAACATGGGCCTGGTCCGCGGCACGCGCGGCGTTGAAACTGATCGTCCCGGCGAAAGGATGGGTGGCGTCGATGAGCACGTCCACCTGGTGCTCGCGCAGCCAGGCGGCGAGGCCCTCCGCCCCGCCGAAGCCGCCGATCCGCACCTCGCCCCGGGGCAGCCGCGGCGCGGCGACCCGGCCCGCGAGTGACGTCGTCACCCGTACCCCCGGCCCGCACGCTCCCGCGTGCAGCGATTCGGCGAGGGCGCGGGCCTCCGTCGTACCGCCGAGGACGAGGATGTGCACGGGGGACCTCCATGAGTGAGCCTGCGGCCACGGGCGGACGCAGCGCCCAACTCAAGCACACCGGCCTGCGCCCCGGCTGGACCACCGGCGCCTGCGCGACCGCCGCGACGACCGCCGCGTACACCGCGCTGCTCACCGGCGACTTCCCCGATCCGGTGACGATCACGCTGCCGAAGGGGCAGACCCCGGCGTTCGCGCTGGCCGCGGAGGAGCTGGCCGACGGGTACGCGATGGCGGCCGTCGTCAAGGACGCCGGCGACGACCCGGACGTCACGCACGGCGCGCTGATCCGCGCGACGGTACGGGCCCTGCCCGCCGGTTCGGGAGTGGTGTTCCGGGCCGGGAACGGCGTCGGCACCGTCACCCGCCCGGGACTGCCCCTGGACGTGGGCGAGCCGGCGATCAACCCCGTACCGCGCCAGATGATGCGCGACCACATAGCGGAGGTCGCGGCACGCCACGGCGGCACCGGCGATGTCGAGCTGACCGTCTCCGTCGACCACGGCGAGGAGATCGCCCGTTCCACGTGGAACCCCCGCCTCGGCATCCTGGGCGGGCTGTCCATCCTGGGCACGACCGGAATCGTCGTCCCGTACTCGTGCTCGGCGTGGATCGACTCGATCCGGCGCGGCGTGGACGTGGCGCGGGCGGCGGGCCGTACGCACGTCGCCGGGTGTACGGGGTCGACGTCCGAGAAGACCGTCGTCTCGCTGTACGGCCTTCCCGAGGACGCCCTGCTCGACATGGGCGACTTCGCGGGCGCCGTGCTCAAGTACGTACGCCGGCATCCGGTGGAGCGGCTCACCGTCTGCGGCGGCTTCGCCAAGCTGTCGAAACTCGCAGCCGGGCATCTGGATCTGCACTCCGCCCGCTCCCAGGTCGACAAGGGCTTCCTGGCGGAGCTGGCCCGCGCGGGCGGGGCGGACGAGGCGCTGGCGGAGGAGGTCGCGACCGCCAACACGGGCCTCGCCGCGCTGCAGTTGTGCGCCGCGCGCGGCGTGCCCCTGGGCGACCTCGTGGCCGCGACCGCCCGCGACCAGGCGCTCGGAGTGCTCCGGGGCGCACCGGTCACGGTGGACGTGGTGTGCATCGACCGCGCGGGTGCGGTGGTGGGGCGCTCGTCGCCCAAGGGGCCGTGACCCGCGACAGCCGTTTCTAGCTCTCCGGATACGTGCGCGGGGTCCAGACGATCTCCTCGCCCGCCCCCCGCCGCACCGCACGGGTCTGCGACGAGCCGACCAGCAGCAGCGTCCTCATGTCGACCACCGACGGATCCAGTTCGGCGAGGCGCACGATCCGTACGCTCTCCTCCTGGCCGCCCACGTCACGTGCCACGACGACCGGGGTGTCCGGGGCGCGGTGTTCCAGGAGCAGCTCGCGGGCCTTGGCGACCTGCCAGGTGCGGCTGCGCGAGCCCGGGTTGTAGAGGGCCAGTACGAGATCGGCCGCCGCCGCGGCGCGCAGCCGCTCCGCGATGACCTCCCACGGCTTGAGCCGGTCGGAGAGCGAGATCGTCGCGTAGTCGTGGCCCAGCGGAGCACCCGCGCGAGCTGCCGCCGCGTTCGCCGCGGTGACACCCGGCAGAACGCGTACGGGCAAGTCCGCGTACGCATCCTGGGACGCCACCTCCAGCACCGCCGTGGCCATCGCGAAGACGCCCGGGTCGCCGCCCGACACCACGGCCACCCGCCGCCCGCGCCGGGCGAGGTCCAGCGCGAACTCCGCCCGCTCCGACTCCACCTTGTTGTCGGAGCCGTGGCGCCGCTGGCCGGGACGCACGGGCACCCGGTCCAGGTACGTCGTGTAGCCGACCAGGTCGTCGGCGGAGGCGAGGGCCCCCCGGGTCTCGGGGGTCAGCCACAGCGGCCCCGCCGGGCCGGTGCCCACGACGACGACCTCACCCTCGGGGCGCGCTGCCGGAGGCACCTCGTCGATACGGCTCGGCAGCACCGCCACCGAGAAGTACGGCACCGAATCCGGGTCCACGTCGGCCAGCCGTTCCGTGCGCTCGCCGTCCATCGTGGCGCGCTCGACGTACCGCGCGTCGCCGAGCCGCCCCGCGCGCTCCAGCGCACGGCGGACCGCCGGGAAGGTCCGCCCCAGCTTCATCACCACCGCCGAGTCGGTCGAGGCGAGACGGGCCGTCAGCTCCTCCTCCGGCAGCGTGCCGGGGATGATCGTCAGCACCTCCTCGGCCTCGCACAGCGGCTCACCGAGGCGCGCGGCGGCAGCGCTCACCGAGGTGACCCCGGGGATCACCTCGGTCGGATAGCGGTGGGCCAGCCGCTTGTGCATGTGCTGGTACGAGCCGTAGAAGAGCGGGTCGCCCTCCGCGAGCACGGCGACGGTCCGCCCCGCGTCGAGGTGCGCCGCGAGCCGCTCCGCCGCCTCCTCGTAGAAGTCGTTGAGCGCACCGCGGTAGCCGCCGGGGTGGTCGGTGGTCTCGACCGTGATGGGGTACATCAGCCGCTCCTCGATGTGGTCGGGGCGCAGATGCCTCGCCACGATCGAGCGGGCGATGGAACGGCCGTGCCGGGCGCAGTGGTACGCGACGACGTCCGCCTCCGCGACGGCCTCGACCGCCCGCAGGGTCATCAGGGACGGGTCGCCGGGACCGAGTCCCACTCCGTACAGTCGGCCGACCTGCTGCGTGCTCACTCTGCCTCACTCGCTATCGCGTTGATCGCTGCCGCGGCCATGGCGCTGCCGCCCCGCCGCCCTCGTACCACCAGGTGCTCGATGCCGCTGCCGTGTCCGGCGAGCGCGTCCTTGGACTCGGCCGCGCCGATGAAGCCGACCGGGACACCGATGACCGCGGCCGGGCGCGGAGCACCCTCCTCGATCATCTCCAGGAGCCGGAAGAGGGCGGTGGGCGCGTTGCCGACGGCGACGACCGAGCCTTCGAGGCGGTCGCGCCACAGTTCGAGGGCGGCGGCGCTGCGGGTCGTGCCGAGCTCGGCGGCGAGCGCGGGCACGGACGGGTCGGAGAGCGTGCAGATGACCTCGTTGTCGGCGGGCAGCCGCTTGCGGGTGACGCCGCTGGCGACCATCCGGGCGTCGCAGAGGATGGGCGCGCCGGCTCGCAGGGCCTCGCGTGCGCGGGCCACCACATCGGGGGAGTGGACGAGATCGCGGACCAGGTCGACCATGCCGCAGGCGTGGATCATCCGCACCGCGACCTGGCTGACGTCGGCGGGGAGCGCGGCGAGATCGGCCTCGGCGCGGATGGTGGCAAAGGACTGGCGGTAGATCTCCGCGCCGTCCTTCTCGTAGTCGAACACTGTGCTCTCGCTCATCTCGTGACGGTCGTTGTACGGGCCGCCGCAACCGCGTCGGCCAGGCCCTGGTCTGTCGGTACGTCGGCGCCGTGCACGGTCACCCGGTACGTGCCGGCCGCCGTGGCCACGACGTCCACGTACTCCCCGTGGGGATGCCCGCAGCGCCGCTCGCAGCCCGACCAGTACACGGGCAGCCCGCCCCGGCCGGGTGTCGCGTCCGCCCGTACGTCGGACAGGGACTTGGCGCACCCGGGCCGGCCGGTGCAGGCGCCGACGCCGTACCAGGGGGAGTCGGTGCCGGTGATGAACCCCGCCTGCCCGAGCGCGGCGAGCCGCTCCTCGGCCGCGTCCCGGTTCCCGAAACCGGGCACGACGACCCCGCGCCAGGGGGTGAGGCGTACGTGGCCGCCGGGCGCGGGGAGCAGCGCGCGCACCTGCGCGACGGTGAGCCGCCCGAGCGGCGCGAAGACGGACAGGGCCCAGGCGCGAGGCCCCTCCAGGACCCCTGGCAGGGTGCGCCCTGCGGGCGGGCTTGCATCGGTGCCGTCCGGTCGCCCGGTGTGTCCGACCTCCATCGCCGGACGGGCTTGGGGTGTGCCGGTACCGCGGGGCGAATCCGCGTGTCCGTCCTCGAACGCCGGACCGGCTTCACAGGCGATGCCCGCCGCCTCCAGATACGTCCCCACGGCAATGTCCTGCCCAGCGGGCAGCTCTCGCACCCGCCACGCCCCCGTGCCCGAGGCCTCCGCCGCCGCGAGGAATGCCTCGGCGGCCGCGAGGGCGGCCCGCGGGGCGTCGGCGGCCGGGACGCGGAAGGCGTGCCGGCCGACCCGTACGACCGCCGCACTCCCCGGCTCTGCGAGCAAGGTCACATCCGCGCCGAGCCCCGCCACATCCCCGCGCCCGTCGTCCAGGGCGAACAGGAAACGTCCGGACAGCCCGGCAGCCCAGGCGCTCGCGCACAGCAGCGCGTCCAGCTCGCGCGCCCACAACTGCACGTCGGCGCAGCCGAGTCCGTCGAGTCCGGCCAGCGGCGAGGCCACCACGTTCCGTACCCGCTCGTGGGTGTCGGAGGGGAGCAGTGCTGCCTCCCGGAGCAGCGCCGCGAGTTCGGCTCCGCACCCCTCGCCGAGTCCGCGCAGCTCCGCATTTCCCCGGGAGGTGACGGTCAGAGCACCGTCGCCCAGCGTCTCCGCCGCGTCGGCCAGAACAGTCAGCTGACGAAGTGTCAAAAGACCTGCGGGCAGGCGGAGTCGGGCGAGTCGCCCGTCGTCCGCCGGGTGCAGCCGCAGCGCACCCGGGCAGGCATCACCCCGGTCCCGTATGCGGGGTTCGCCCCGGTCCGGGGGTGTTGGCGGTGTGGGCGGCATGGCGGCGAGCATACCCACGTCCCTACCCATGTTCTTCGGGCGTCCTTCGAGGTGACCGCCCCCGCGGCCGGGGGCAGCCTCTACTATGCAGACGGCACAGGGTCCCAGGACCCTAGGGAGGAAGCCCGGTGAGAATCCGGCGCGGTCCCGCCACTGTGAACCGGGCCTCGTCCACGAGGTCCGGTGAGTCAGGAACTCCCGCCGTCCTACGACCACCCGGGGCGCGGACACCCCGAGGAAGGCCTGCGCACGCGATGACGCACGCGACGATCCTGCTGCTGTCGACCTCCGACACCGACCTGCTCAGCGCCCGCGCGGCGAACACCGGGGACGGCCCGGTGGCGTACCGGTTCGCGAATCCGTCCCGCCTCGCGCTCGACGACGTGCCCGCGCTCCTCGACGGCACGGACCTCGTCGTCGTACGCCTCCTCGGCGGCATCCGCGCCTGGCAGGAGGGCCTCGACCTGCTGCTCGCGCAGGAGCGGCCCGTGGTTGTCCTCACAGGCGAACAGGCCCCCGACGCCCAGCTGATGGAGGCCTCCACCGTCCCCATCGGCATCGCGGCCGAGGCGCACGCCTACCTCGCGCACGGCGGCCCGGCCAACCTGGAGCAGCTCGCCCGCTTCCTGTCCGACACGGTCCTGCTCACGGGCCATGGCTTCGAGCCCCCGGCCCCGGCGCCCACCTGGGGCCCCCTCGACCGCACCCCGCGCAGCACCACCGGCCCCACCGTGGCCGTGCTCTACTACCGCGCCCACCACATGAGCGGCAACACCGCCTTCGTCGGCGCCCTCTGCGACGCCATCGAGGACGCCGGGGGCCAGGCCAGGCCGCTCTACGTGGCATCCCTCCGCGCCCCCGAGCCCGAGCTGCTCGACCAGCTCCGCGATGCCGACGCCGTCGTCACCACCGTTCTCGCCGCGGGCGGCACCAGGCCCGCCGAGGCGCAGGCCGGCGGCGACGACGAGTCCTGGGACGCGGGCGCGCTCGCCGCGCTCGACGTGCCCGTCCTGCAGGCGCTGTGCCTGACCGGGCCGCGCAGCACGTGGGAGGAGAACGACGAGGGCCTGTCCCCGCTGGACGCCGCCAGCCAGGTCGCGGTCCCCGAGTTCGACGGCCGCCTCATCACCGTCCCGTTCTCCTTCAAGGAGATCGACGAGGACGGCCTCCCGGCCTACGTCGCCGATGCCGAGCGCGCGGCCCGCGTCGCCGGAATCGCCGTACGCCACGCCCGGCTGCGCCACATCCCCAACGCGGAGAAGCGCCTCGCCCTGGTCCTGTCCGCGTACCCGACGAAGCACTCGCGCATCGGCAACGCCGTCGGCCTCGACACCCCCGCCTCCGCCGTCGTTCTTCTGCGCCGGCTCCGCGACGAGGGCTACGACTTCGGTGCCGAGGACATCCCCGGCCTCGCATCGGGCGACGGCGACGAGCTGATCCGCGCGCTCATCGAGGCGGGCGGCCACGACCAGGACTGGCTCACCGAGGAGCAGCTCGCCCGCAACCCGGTCCGTATCCCGGCCGCCGACTACAAGCGCTGGTACGCCACCCTCCCGCAGGAGCTGCGCGAGCACGTGGAGCAGCACTGGGGCCCCGCGCCCGGCGAGATGTTCCTGGACCGCTCCCGCAACCCCGAGGGCGACATCGTGCTGGCCGCCCTGCGGCGCGGCAATCTGCTCATCCTCATCCAGCCGCCGCGCGGCTTCGGCGAGAACCCGATCGCGATCTACCACGACCCCGATCTGCCGCCCTCGCACCACTACCTCGCCGCCTACCGCTGGATCGCGGCCGCGAAGGACGACGGCGGCTTCGGTGCCGACGCGATGATCCACCTCGGCAAGCACGGCAACCTGGAGTGGCTGCCCGGCAAGAACGCGGGCCTGTCCGCCGCCTGCGCGCCCGACGCGGCGCTCGGCGACCTGCCGCTCGTCTACCCGTTCCTGGTCAACGACCCGGGCGAGGGCACCCAGGCCAAGCGCCGCGTGCACGCCACGCTCATCGACCATCTCGTCCCGCCGATGGCCCGCGCCGACTCGTACGGCGACATCGCGCGCCTGGAGCAGCTGCTCGACGAGTACGCGCAGATCTCCTCCATGGACCCGGCGAAGCTCCCGGCCATCCGTGCCCAGATCTGGACGCTGATCCAGGCCGCGAGGCTCGACCACGACCTGGGGCTCGACGACAGGCCGGACGACGACGGCTTCGACGACTTCCTGCTCCACGTCGACGGCTGGCTGTGCGAGGTCAAGGACGCCCAGATCCGTGACGGTCTGCACGTCCTCGGTGGCGCGCCGACCGGCCCGGAGCGCGTCAATCTCGTCCTGGCGATCCTGCGTGCCCGCCAGATCTGGGGCGGCACCCAGGCCCTGCCCGGACTGCGCGAAGCCCTCGGCCTCGACGAGTCCGCCGCGACCCGTACGACCGCCGACGAGGCGGAGGCCGCGGCCCGCGCGCTGGTCGAGGCGATGGAGGACGCCGACTGGAACCCGGCCGCCGTCGCCTCCGTGGCCGCGGCTCACGGGCAGCCGGTCGCCGACATCCTCGACTTCGCCGCCCGGCAGGTCGTCCCGCGCCTGTCCGCCACGACCGACGAACTCGACAACGCCGTCCACGCGTTGAACGGCGGCTTCGTCCCGGCGGGCCCCTCCGGCTCGCCTCTGCGCGGACTGGTCAACGTCCTCCCGACGGGCCGCAACTTCTACTCCGTCGACCCCAAGGCCGTCCCCTCGCGCCTCGCCTGGGAGACCGGCCAGGCCCTCGCCGATTCGCTGCTGGAGCGCTACCGCACCGACAACGGCGACTGGCCGACCTCCGTCGGTCTCTCCCTGTGGGGTACGAGCGCGATGCGCACCGCGGGCGACGATGTGGCCGAGGCCCTCGCCCTGCTCGGCATCCGCCCGGTCTGGGACGAGGCCTCGCGCCGCGTCACCGGCCTGGAAGCCGTCCCGGCCGCCGAGCTGGGCCGCCCGCGCATCGATGTCACGCTCCGCATCTCCGGCTTCTTCCGGGACGCGTTCCCGCACGTCATCGGCCTGCTCGACGACGCGGTACGGCTCGCCGCCTCGCTCGACGAGCCCGCCGACGTCAACCACGTACGGGCCCACGCCCAGGCCGACCTGGCCGAACACGGCGACGAACGCCGCGCCACCACCCGTATCTTCGGCTCCCGCCCGGGAACCTACGGCGCCGGCCTGCTGCAGCTGATCGACTCCCGCGACTGGCGTACCGACGCCGACCTGGCCGAGGTCTACACGGTGTGGGGCGGCTACGCCTACGGCCGCGGACTCGAAGGCCGCCCGGCGCGCGACGAGATGGAGACGGCGTACAAGCGGATCGCGGTCGCGGCGAAGAACACCGACACGCGCGAGCACGACATCGCCGACTCCGACGACTACTTCCAGTACCACGGCGGCATGGTCGCCACCGTCCGCGCCCTGCGCGGCACCGCCCCCGAGGCGTACATCGGCGACTCGACCCGCCCCGAGACGGTCCGTACGCGGACGCTGGTCGAGGAGACGTCCCGCGTCTTCCGCGCCCGGGTCGTCAACCCCAAGTGGATCGAGGCGATGCGCCGCCACGGCTACAAGGGCGCCTTCGAACTCGCCGCCACTGTCGACTACTTGTTCGGTTATGACGCCACCACCGGCGTCATCGCCGACTGGATGTACGACAAGCTCACCCAGACCTACGTCCTGGACCCCGAGAACCGGGAGTTCCTCCAGCAGGCCAACCCCTGGGCGCTGCACGGCATCGCCGAACGCCTGCTCGAGGCGGAGTCCCGCGGCATGTGGGCCAAGCCCGACCCGGCGGTGATCGAGGCGCTGCGCCAGGTGTTCCTGGAGACGGAGGGCGACCTGGAGGGCGACGACTGACACCCCGGACGCCGAGCCCGGGGCAGCCGTAAGACTTCCGTCACCGGCCGCAAGCGCCTACGGACCCCGCTGCCCCGCTTCAATGGGGGCATGAGAGCAGCAGCAGTCCTGAGGAAACCGCTCGTCGCCGTCGGCCTGGCGGTACTGGCGGCAGCGCTCGGCTTCGGCCTGTACTGGTTCCAGCCGTGGCAGCTGTTCGTCGACGAGACCGTACGCGAGGAGCTTCCGGCGGCGGCGCCCGCGAGCCCCGCCGGCCCCGCGGACCCGACCCGGACCCCGGGGCCGGCCGAGCCAAGGACCCTCGCCTCCGGTTCGTTCATCAGCCATGAACACGCCACCGAGGGCAAGGTCAGGATCGTCGAGCTCGCGGACGGCAGCCGCACCCTCCGGCTGGAGGGCCTCGACACCAGCAACGGCCCCGACCTGCGGGTCTGGCTCACCGACGCGCCGGTGAAGGAGGGCGTGGCCGGCTGGCGCGTCTTCGACGACGGCGCGTACGTCAGCCTCGGCAAGCTCAAGGGGAACAAGGGCGACCAGAACTACGTGCTGCCCGCCGACGTGGATCTGAGCAAGTACTCCAGCGTGGCCATCTGGTGCGACCGCTTCGACGTCTCCTTCGGCGCGGCGGAGCTCTCGAAGGCGGCCGCGTAGCCTGAAGGCACGATGAACACCTTCACCACGTCATGGGGCGACCTCGCGCTCACCCGATTTCCCGAGGACCCCCGTGACCAGCTGCGCGCCTGGGACGCCTCCGACGAGTACCTGCTGCGCCACCTCGCAGGCATGACGGGCGCCGAGGACGACGTGAGGCCCGCCGATCTGTCCGGCACCGTCGTCGTCCTGGGCGACCGCTGGGGCGCCCTCGTCACCGCGCTGGCCGCGCACCGGCCCGTGCAGATCACCGACTCGTATCTGACCCAGCAGGCGACCCGCGCCAATCTCGCCCGCAACCGCACACCGGCCGAGGCCGGCGCCGTACGGCTGCTGTCCACCCAGGACACCGCTCCGGACCGGATCGACGTCCTGCTGGTACGCGTCCCCAAGAGCCTCGCCCTCCTCGAGGACCAGCTGCAGCGCCTCGCGCCGCGTCTGCACGCGGACACACTCGTCGTCGGTACGGGCATGGTGACGGAGATCCACACCTCCACGCTGAAGCTGTTCGAGCGGATCATCGGCCCGACCAGCACCTCGCTGGCGGCGAAGAAGGCCCGGCTGATCTTCAGCACCCCGGATCCGGCCCGTACGGAGTCAGGGTCCGCCGCGGGCGAGCCCTGGCCGCGCCGCTACGACCTGCCTCCGGACATCGGCTTCATGGCCGGCCGGCCCGTCATCAATCACGCGGGCATCTTCTGCGCCGAGCACCTCGACATCGGCACCCGCTTCTTCCTCCAGCATCTGCCGCGCCGCCGTGGCCCGCTCCGCGCCGTGGACCTGGGCTGCGGAAACGGAGTGGTCGGTACGGCCGTGGCGGTCGCGAACCCCGAGGCCGACGTCGTGTTCACGGACGAGTCGTTCCAGGCGGTGGCATCGGCCGAGGCGACGTTCCGGGCGAACGCCGGCCCGACGGCGAAGGCCGAGTTCATCGTGGGCGACGCGCTGTCGGGCATGGAGCGCGAGTCCGTGGACCTCGTACTGAACAATCCGCCGTTCCATACCCACCGGGCCCTCACCGACAGCATCTCCTGGCGCATGTTCACCGGTGCACGCGCCGCGCTGCGCTCCGGCGGCGAACTGTGGGTGATCGGCAACCGCCACCTCGGCTACCACGTCCGGCTGCGCCGTCTCTTCGGCAACTGCGAGACCGTCGCGAGCAACCCGAAGTTCGTCGTCCTGCGAGCGGTGAAACAGCGCTGAGGCACCCGGTCGCCTGCCTGAAGGCCGCCTGACTCAAGGCCGCATGCCGAAGGCCCGGCCCGACGAGTGGTTCGTCGGGCCGGGCCTTCGACCGGAGCGGCAGGCAGGCTCAGTTGTTGCCGATGCCGTTGCCCGACAGCACCGGGATGCCGTTCGCCATGTGCGCGAGGGACTCGTCGCCCTTGGCCTGGGTCGAGTTCTCCGTGCACTGCTGGTTCTGCGGGTTCGCCAGGACGTTGACGTCCTGGACGGAGACCGGGACGAGGAGGCCGACGAGCGAACCGGCGTTGGCCTTGGCCGGCACACCGGCGCAGATCTTGTTCAGCGAGCCCTGGACGAGCGACAACTGCGGGCTCTGGTCGCCGAACGTGGCCGAGTTGCCGAACTCCGACCGGGCCTCGTTGCCACTCATCGACGTGGTGCCGGTGTCGTTGCCGACGGCGAGCGCCTGCGGCGCGGCAGTCAGGGCGACTCCGGCCACGGACGCGGTCACGGCCGCGGCTGCCCACACCTTCTTCATGGTGATTCCCTTCGAGCCTTCAGGATGCGTACCCCAGCAGGGAAGTGACGCGAAGATCAGCCGTTGTCCGTGCCGTTGCCGGACAGCACCGGGATGTCGTCCAGGATGTGCGAGAGCGGCTCGTCGCCCTTGGCCTGGGTCGAGTTCTCCGTGCACTGCTGGTTCTGCGGGTTCGCCAGAACATTGACGTCCTGGACGGCGACCGGAACGACGCCGACGAGCGAACCGGCGTTGACCTTCGCCGGCAGACCGACGCAGGGCTTGTTCAGCGAGCCCTGGATGAGCGCCATCTGCGGGCTCATGTTGCCGTACGTGGCCGAGTTGCCGAAGGCCTGCGAGGCGTCGTTGCCACTGAGCGACGTGGTGCCGGTGTCGTTGCCGATGGCCAGGGCCTGCGGCGCGGCCGCGGCCGAGGCACCGGCGAGGGACGCGGTGACGGCGGCAGCCGCCATAGCCTTCTTGATCACGACTGATCCCTTTCTGGGGTTATCAGGGGCTGCTGCGAGGGACTGTGAGAGCCGTTCCCGGAGCCCCCTGACCAACTCCACCCAGCGGAGTTGGTTCCTCCGCTTCACTCCAAAGGGCGGCGCGGATCGCCGCTCGGACCATTCGGCACCTCTCGGCATCTCACCGCGGCCGGCAATGCGGAAGGGACGGCTTGGGGCTGTTCGGGTGAAGTCCCGAAACCAAACCGGAGCCGTCCAGTTGATTCGGTGCGCAGACGAGGTCCAGTGTGCCCCTGCAGAAAGGTAATTCAGTGATGATCAAGAGGGTTATGGCCGCGGCTGCGGTCACGGCCTCCGTAATCGGTGTCTCCGCCGTTGCGGCGCCGCAGGCCCTGGCCATCGGCGACGACACCGGCACCACATCCGCCAGCGGTGTCGGTGCCTCGCAGGCCTTCGGGAACTCGGCCACGTACGGCAACATGAGCCCGCAGCTCTCCCTGGTCCAGGGCTCGCTGAACAAGCCCTGCATCGGTCTGCCGGCGAAGGCCAACGCCGGTTCGCTCGTCGGCGTCGTGCCGGTCGCCGTCCAGGACGTCAATGTTCTGGCGAACCCGCAGAACCAGCAGTGCACGGAGAACTCGACGCAGGCCAAGGGCGACGAGTCCCTGTCGCACATCCTGGACGACATTCCGCTGCTGTCCGGCAACGGCACGGGCAACAGCTGAGTCGTCGGACCGGCCTCCCCGGGCCGTCGCCCTCTTTCCGGCGCCGACGGTCCGCGCCCCTCCCGGGGCGCCGATGAGCATGTCGGGGAGCAGTTTTCGCCGCGATTACCGGAATGACGAGCCGGGGCGTCCGAGTGAATGCGCGGAGATTGATCGGCCGAGGGGTTTCTTCGACGGGCACTGCTCGTTGGTAGGGCGTCAGTGGCATTGCCCTGGTGGCATTGCCCCGATGTCGGCATATTCCAAACAGAAGGAATCCGAGATGAAGTACAGGAAGACTGCAACGGTTTTCGCGGGGATGGGGATGGTGATGGCCATGGGCATGGCCTCGCCGGCCCTCGCGGACTCCGGAGCGAGCGGCGCCGCAACCGATTCGCCGGGTGTGCTGTCCGGGAACGTCATCCAGGTTCCCCTGCACATCCCGGTGAACGTGTGCGGCAACACAGTCAACGTCATTGCCCTGCTGAACCCGGCGTTCGGCAACATCTGCGAGAACGACTGACATCAGTCATCGCGTTCAGCCCTGAAGGGTCGTTTTCCCCGGTCCTGAGGTGCACCGACCGGTGCACCGCAGGGCCGGTTCGCGAACCGAGAGCGGGAAAGACAAAAAGATGCGACAGGTCATCAGCAAGGGAATCCTGACGGCCGCGGCGGCCACCAGCATTCTGTCTCTGAGCAGTGCATACGCCAACGCGGACTCCCACGCCGACGGGGACGCCGTGGGCTCCCCCGGCGTACTGTCGGGAAACAACGTTCAGGCGCCCGTGGACGTGCCGGTCAATGTGTGCGGCAACTCCGTGAACATCGTCGGGCTGCTGAACCCGGCGTTCGGCAACAGCTGTGTCAACGCGTCGGACGATTCGGGGGCGGGGTCCGCGACCGCTGAAGGCGACGCGGTGGGCTCCCCGGGCGTCGGCTCCGGCAACAACGTCAAGATCCCGGTGGACATCCCGGTCAACGTCTGCGGAAACACCGTGGACGGCGCTGCCCTGGGCAACCCGGCCCTCGGCAACGTGTGCGGCAATGGTGAGACGGTGACTCCGGCGACGCCGAACACCCCGAACACCCCGGCGACGCCGAACACTCCGGCGACCCCGAACACCCCGGCGACGCCGAACACGCCGAACACCCCGGCGACGCCGAACACTCCGGAGACGCCGAACACGCCGGCGACTCCGGCGACTCCGGCGACGCCGAACACCCCGGCGGTGCCCGCCGTGACCACCCCGGTGGACCGGTCCGTCGACTCGTCCGGCACCTCCGGGCAGCTGGCCCAGACCGGCAGCGACGCGGGCATGCTGGCAGCCGGGGCTGTCGCAGTGGGTCTGCTGGCCGGCGGCTCGCTGCTCTACCGGCGCGGGACGGCCGCCGCGCGGCGCTGACGTGACCGCGTTTCCCGTGTGACTCCCGGCCGGGAGAGTCTTCCCCTCAGACTCTCCCGGCCGGTTCGTTTCACCCGGGCCGTACGTCGACCACATCGCGGTACACGTCCGCGACGGCACCTGCGGTGTGCCGTACGTCGTGGGTCGAGACGACGTACTGGTGGCCCTGGCGGCCCAACGTGGCGCGCAGCGGCGCATTGAGCAGCAGGTCTCCGATGGCCGTGGCCAGCGCGTACGGATCCTGGGACGGCCTCAGACAGAACAGCGCGTGCCCGGGTGGCAGGCTCTCCCGCGCCCCGTCGACATCGGTGACGACGACCGGCCGGCCGCAGGCCATCGCCTCCAGCGGCGTCAGCGCCATGCCCTCCCAGCGGGACGGCAGGACGACGAGGTCGGCCGCCCGGTACCAGGGCGCCGCGTCCGGCTCGGCGCCGGCGAACCGGACCGACGCGGGCGCGTTCGCGCGCAGCACCTCGGCGTCGGGCCCGTCGCCGACCAGGACGAGACAGGCGTTGGGCAGCCTGCGCAGGAGGTGCTCCCACGCGGCGAGCAGTACGTCCTGGCCCTTCTGCCGGCACAGCCGCCCCACGCACACGACGAGCGGCGTGGACTCGGGCAGGTCGGCGACCAGCGGGGGCAGGCCCCGCGGCCGGTCATCCGCTGCCGGCAGGAACAGCTCGGTGTCCACGCCGTTGCGGATGACCGTCCACCGCGCATCGACGCCCGCCCGCTCGCCGGTGCGCTGCTCCGCCTCGCTGACACAGACGATCCGGTCCGCCCAGCGCGCGCCGTAGCGCTCCCAGCCGCGCGCCAGCCGGGCGGTGATGCCGCCCACCGCCTCGAAGGACCAGGTGTGCGGCTGGAACACGGTGGGGATCCGGCCGCGCAGGGCGAGCCGTGCGGCCAGCCCGGCCTTGGCTCCGTGGGCGTGCACCACCTGCGGGCGTACCCGCGCCACGAGCCGGGCGAGCTGCAGGACTTCCTGAAGCAGCAGTGGCCCCGGCGCGGGCCCCGCCCGCCACGGGTGCACGTCGGCGCCCAGCGCGCGTACGGCGTCCGCGAGCACACCTCCCCTGGGGCATGCCACGGCCGCCCGGAGGCCGGCGGCGGCCTGGTCGGTCACGAGATCCGCGACCACCCGGGCGACGCCGCCGTCGACGGGCTGCACGATGTGGAGCACCGCCGGACGAAGGCCGTGCGTAGGGGCTTGCCGCGGCACGTGCAGATCTCCGCTCGTGTACTGGCCCGGGCCCGGGAACGACCGCGCTGCCACTGCTGTGCGTCGCTGCTCGGATCGAGAGGTCCGATTCATATCCGAGGGTATTCATATGGGCGGGCCGCAGGCCCACCGCTGGACGGTCGAATTCCATGAGGCGGGCAGCGCCCATGGAATTTCGTATGACTGACTCTCCTTGGCCCCGACGAAAACCGGCTTCCTATGTTTCTTCGTGGGTTCGGGGGGCGGAAGGGACTCTAGCCGCTTTCTGTCCGGAACCGCGGAGGGCGGCGTGCCTCGGATTAATCCATTCGGTGTTCGTCCGTATCCAGAGTTCGCGTGCCGTCGTTGATGGTTGTGCCTCATCGGTAACCCGGAAGGAAGAAATGATGAAGCGAATCGCCAAGTCGGTCGCGCTTGCGGGCACGGGTGCCGCCCTGGTCATGGGCGGTGCGGGCATGGCCGTCGCCGACAGCGGCGCGAGCGGCGGCGCCCAGGGCTCGCCCGGCGTTGGGTCCGGCAACGTGGTTCAGGTCCCGGTCCACGTTCCGGTGAACGTGTGCGGCAACACCGTCGACGTCATTGCCCTGCTGAACCCGACGTTCGGCAACTCCTGCAGCAACGCATGACGGGCGTCGGCACCCGTCGGCGCACCGCTGTCGGGTGCCGGCATTCGTATCGGCTGACCGGTGTTCACTCCTTCGGCCGCACAACCTGAGGGCCTCCGCCGCCGTTGAACCAAGGACCGGGCAGTCACGCACGGCAACTGAACATTTGATCAAGGAGTGCTTCTCCATGTCGCGTACCGCGAAGGCTCTTTTCCTGTCCACCCTCGCTGCCGCCGCTGTCGCGGGCACCGCCGGAATCGCCAGCGCCGACAGTGGTGCCGAGGGCGCTGCGGCGCAGTCGCCGGGCGTCCTCTCGGGCAATGTCGTCCAGGTTCCCGTCCACGTGCCGGTCAACGCCTGCGGCAACACCGTCAACGTGATCGGTCTGCTGAACCCGGCCATCGGCAACGCCTGCGTCAACGACTGATCGCCCCTACGGCGATTCCCGGGCCGCTCTCCCCGCCACGGCGGGGGGAGCGGCCTTTTCGCCATGTCCGGCGCGTGCTCCCCCGAATGGCGGGCGCGGCACCGCATTGCGCGACACGCCGGGCGATCAAGCTCTGACCAGTACAAACGCGCCGATGTGCCGGAGGGGTCCGGATGGTCCCGAACACATAGCGCACTCGTTCGGTTGCGGTCGGCATCCGCGGCTCGCACGGTGAAATCAAGATCCGTCGATCACCGAAAGGGAATTTTCATGCGTGCACTGGCACAGCGCCGCATCACCACGACCGCCCTCTCTCTCACCCTCCTTCTCGGGGCCGCAGGCCCCGCCGTTGCCGCCCAGCATCAGGCGCCGCGCGCCGTCGCCGTCCAGGACGGGGCAGGCTCTGTCCTCGCGCGGGCCGACGCGGCCGGCAGCGTCGGCGGTGTGGTGACACCCGTCAACGAACTGCTCGAAGCCGTCCTGGCCGCCGACAACGGCCGGCTCACCGCCGAGAAGGCGGCGGAGTACGCCAAGGAGATCAAGGCGGCCATCGCCGCCGCGACCTCCGAATCGGCACCGTCGACGCAGGTTCCGCAGAATCCGGCTGCGGAGAAGCCCGCGGCTCAGCCGGTGACAGGCGTTCCGGCTGCCGTGGTGGGTGCGCCCGGCGTCACGGCCGCGGCGGATGCGGTGGACGACGCGCTGGCTGCGCTGCAGACGGCGGTGGACGCGCTCATCGCGGCGGCCACCTCGGGTGACGTCACTGCGATCGCCGCAGCGGCGGATGCGGTGGCGAAGGCTCTCGGCGATCTCATTGAAGCCGTGCTGCTCGCGAACGGCCTCCCGGAGGCCAAGCTCCCGGAGGCGAATAACCCGGAGGCGCAGCTCCCGGAGGCCAAGCTCCCAGAGACGAGCACCCCGGAGGCGAATCTTCCGGAGGCCAAGCTCCCCGAGACGAGCACCCCGGAGGCGCAGCTCCCGGAGGCCAAGCTCCCCGAGACGAGCACCCCGGAGGCGAAGCTCCCGGCGGCGCCGCCCGTGGAGAACACGCAGCCCGTGTATTCGGTGCCCGAGGGCTGAGCCCGGCTCACTCCCGCGTTACCGTCCGATCGGTCGTGCCGACCCTTTCCCGGGGTCGGCGCGACCTTTTTGGCGCGCTCCGGCATCTGATACGAATATTGGCTCGGGTCGCTTCATTCGGGTGGGAATGCGCGAATCCCCGGGCTTCGGAGTTTCTGACGCGGTGACGGTTCGTTACGGATACGTAGCAGCACGACAGGCAGTCACAAGCATCCGCAATATGCCTGAACCGTAGATCACGTGCGCGCCGACACGCGTTGCCGAAGGAGAGATTCACTGATGAAGCCCATGAAGGTCGCTGCGGTCATTGCCGGTTCCCTGGTGGCCGCGGGTGGTGCCGCCCCGGCTTTCGCCGCTTCCGACCTCACCCCGAACAGCCTCAACGGGGCGGTGGAGACCGTCGCGAGCCGGACCGCGGCCGCTGCGGAGCCGCTCGCGAACGAGACGCTGGACACGGAGAAGGAGGGCTCGCTGTTCAACGCCGTGCAGGACGCCACCGGCGACCTGAACAAGGCCGGGGCGGGCGCCCCGAGCGGGCTCCTCGGCGGACTTCCCGTGGGTTCCTGACCGCAGGTGGCGAATCATCCGACGGAGTTCCGGGGGCTGCGCCGGACGGGCGACGCCACCGGTGCGGTTCCGGGCCGGCCCGGCGGAACGGGGGTTCCGCAGGGCCGGCCCCTTTGCCGCCCGCCGGTCCGCTGCGCGGGTGCGTACGAGCGAGCGAGCGCGACCCCTTCGGGGTAATCCGCGGCCGGGCTCCCCCGCGAAGGTGACGCGGAAGCCCGGAGGATCCCGATAAGTCGCTAAGGTCCGACGGTGACCTCAACCTCCGGCGCTGTACGCGCCTTCCGCCCGGCCCAGTTGGGCACCCTCGTCGTCATCGCCTGGAGCGGCGAACATCCGGACGACGAGCGCGACATGCCGTTCCTGCTGGCCTACTCGCTCGGCGACGGCGACGGCGGCCCCGAAGGGGTGGAGGCCGCCGCCAGGATGGTGCTCGACGAGATCGGGCTGCCGATCGGCGCCGACTACGTGGACGCCGCCCAGGCCGTCGGCCTCCCCGTCACGCTCCTTGTCGAGGCGGGCCGCGCCGTCCTGACGCTGCCTCATCTCACCGCCCAGTGCACGGTGCCGCCGGAGTGGCTGGCCGCGGTGCGGGACCGTGGCCATGTCTACTTCCTCTTCGCCACCCGCGCCTGGCCGGAGGCGGTTCCCGGGGCGCCGGTCACGGAGGAGCAGCTGCGGGATTTCGTGGGCGACGAGGCGATGCTGTCGACGGCGGCGCACTGCCTGCTGCCGGTGCGTCAGCTGCGTGGGTGAGGTGATCGCGCACGCCGAAAGGCCCGACGGGCGGTGGTGCGACCGCCTGCCGGGCCTTGGTTACGCCGTGCGGATCAAAGGGGCTGGGATGCGCTCGCCGAGCAGGAGGCCGCGGAGTGCGCGACCGCCCGGGTGGCCTCGGCGAGCCTGAGTGTTATCCCGGTGCTCTTGGCGGCGGCGGCCGCCGGGTGGCGAAGCGTCAGCTTCATGATCGAGCTCCTCGATACAAGGGTCAGGGACAATCGCGACGCTAATCGGAATCTGACGATCCGTCGCGTTGGACGAGGGGGCGATTACTGCGTGTGCGCATCGGCCCAGGTGGGCGGCGGCCCGTGGAAACGAACTTTTGGACTGTCAGGAGAGGGACGCAGGGGCACGGACATGGAGACACGGACAAGGACACGGAGCGTCCCGCGCCCGGCGGCGGCGCCGGACGACGCACCGTCAGATGCGGTCGGGGGAACCCGTGGTTTCGCCTGGCTGCTGATCATCACGGGCGCGGCGGGACTGCTCGCGTCGTGGGTCATCACGATCGACAAGTTCAGGCTTCTCGAGGATCCGGGCTTCACGCCGGGCTGCAGCCTCAACCCGGTCGTGTCCTGCGGCAACGTCATGAAGAGCGAGCAGGCCGCGGCCTTCGGCTTCCCCAACCCGATGCTGGGTCTCGCCTCGTACGCCGTCGTGATCGGCGTCGGCGCCGGCCTCCTGGCGGGCGCCCGCTACCGTCGCTGGTTCTGGCTGGCCCTCAACGCCGGCGCGCTCTTCGGCGTGGCGTTCTGCACCTGGCTCCAGTTCCAGTCGCTGTACCGCATCAACGCGCTGTGTCTCTGGTGCTCGCTGGTCTGGGCCGCCACGATCCTGCTGTTCTGCTACGTCACCCGGCACACCGTCCAGCACCGGATGCTCCCTGCGCCGGCGGGTCTGCGCAGCGGCCTGCGCGAGTTCGGCTGGGTGCCGCCGGTGCTGTGGACGGGTGTCATCGGCATGCTGATCCTGACGCGCTGGTGGGACTTCTGGATCAGCTGACGTCGGACGATCGGCCGGGTCAGACCTCGGCGATGCGGGTGAAGCGGCCCGCGATGTGCAGGTCGGACTCGATGTGGGCCGCGGTGGCGCGGAGTTGGGGGAGCACGTCCGTGAGGCACTCGTCGGGGGTGCGCCGGGTGGTGTGCATGGCGACGTTGAGCGCCGCGACGGTGCGGCCCGTGTGGTCGCGGACCGGGACGGCCAGGGACCGGAGCCCTTCCTCGAGCTCCTCGTCGACCAGGGCACAGCCCTCCTCGCGCACGCGGTCGAGGAGGGCGGCGAGACGGGCGGGGTCGGTGACGGTACGGGGGGTCAGGGCGCGCAGCTCGGCGTGGCCGATGCGTGCCGTGCGCTCGTCCGCGGAGAGGCCGGCGAGGAGGACGCGGCCCATGGACGCCGCGTACGCCGGGAAGCGGGTGCCGATGGTGATGTTGACGCTCATGATGCGCTCGGTGGCGACGCGGGCCGTGTAGCGGATGTCGTCGCCGTCGAGGACGGCCAGGGACGCGGAGTCGTGGACATGGCGGACGAGTTCCGCCATGTGCGGGACGGCGATGTCGGACAGCGTCGTCCGGGAGAGCGGGGGGCAGCCGAGGGCGAGCACGCGCGGAGTGAGGCGGAAGGTCCGGTCCTGCGAGGTGACGTAGCCGAGGTGCTCCAGGGTGATGAGGGCACGGCGGGCGGTGGCGCGGGCGAGGCCGGTGGCTTCGGCGATCGCGGTGAGGCCGAGTTCCGCGCGGCCCTCCCCGAAGGCGGTGATGACGGTCAGCCCGCGGGCGAGCGACTCCACGAACTCCGCGCCGAGCTCCTGCTTGGACGCGGCGGTCCATTGCGCGAGGCCCTGTCCGCCACCGTCCGTGCCGCCGCCGGAGGCGGTCGTGGTGCCGGTCGGCTCCGCGACGGGCGACGCCGCCCTCCGCAGTTCGCGCTCCATCGCGGCCACGGCCTCGCGTACGCGGGGAAGCAGCGCGCGGTGCAGTGAGTCGGCGCTGTGACGGCTGGTGTGGCTGACGACGCTCAGCGCGCAGACCGTACGTCCCCGCGGGTCGTGCACCGGGACCGCGAGGGAGACCAGCCCGGGCTCGATCAGCTGGTCGTCCAGCGCCCAGCCGTCCTTCGCGGCGCGGGCCGTCCGTTCCTCGAAGCCCGCCCCGTACTCGGTACCCGAACCCGTTCCGCGACGCCACGCCGCCCACTCCTCGTCCGTCCACGTGGCGGCGAACAGCGCTCCCGGCGCGGTGCGTTCGGCGGGCAGCAGGTCGCCGATGCGGAAGGTCAGCGACATGGCGCGCCGCCGCGTCGTCTGGTGGACGAATCGGATGCCGTCGCGGTCCGGCACGGCGAGCGACACCGATTCGTCGAGCTCGTCGGCGAGCCGTTCGGCGTGCGGGCCGAGCGGGCCCGGCAGCCCGATCGCGGCCAGATAGGCGTTGCCCAGCTCCATGAGCCGCGGCGCCGGCCTCGCCTCGTGGCCGTCGAGGCGTACGTACCCCATGCGCGCGAGCGTCGCGGCGACCCTGTCGACGGTGGAGCGGGCCAGCCCGGTCGTGCGGACGAGCTCGCTGAGGCTCGTCCGGCCGCCGGCGTCGCTGATCGCACGCAGTACGGCGATACCGCGCATCAGCGGCCCCACGGCCTCGGCGGGGGCCTCGGTGGTCGGCTCGACAGGGGGTGGAGCGGCCGGCATCGGATCTCCAGGGCGTTGACATGTGTGACCGGTGCACGCACACTCGGGGGCGAGTCGCTTATGAACTGTAGTTCATCTGGCGAACACGACGACACGACAGGCGTCTGACGGAAGCCTCATGGACAAGGTCGAACGGTCCGCGGCCGACGCGGTAGCCGGCATTGCGACCACACGGGCCGCACCGTCGCGGCGCTCAACGTCGCCAATCTCCTTTGGCATGATCCGCGGCGGACACATCGATACCGCCATCCTGGGAGCATGCAGGTCTCTGCGGGCGGCGACCTCGCCAACTGGTCCGTCCCCGGAAAGACGATCAAGGGCATGGGAGGCGCGATGGACCTGATCCACGGCGCCCGCCGCGTCATCGTCCTCACCGACCACACGGCCAAGGACGGCTCCCCGAAGCTCGTCCGCGCCTGCACGCTGCCGGGCAGGGCGTGCATGCACCGCGTCTCCGACCTGGGCGTGCTCGACGTGACCGGCGAGGGGTTCGCCCTCGTCGAGACGGCGCCCGGTGTCACCCCCGACGAGGTACGAGAAAAGACTGGAGCTGAGCTGACATGACCGACCGTCTGCGCGATGTGTACGTGGTCGATGCCGTCCGCACCCCCATCGGCAAGTACGGCGGTGCCCTGTCCGGCGTGCGCCCCGACGACCTCGCCGCGGGAGTCCTCGGCGCCCTCGTCTCCCGTACGCCGGACCTCGACCCGGCCCGTATCGACGACGTCTTCTTCGGCGATGCCAACGCCGCGGGCGAGGACAACCGTGATGTGGCCCGCATGGCCGTGCTGCTCGCCGGCCTGCCGGTCACCGTCCCCGGCACGACGGTGAACCGGCTCTGCGGCTCCGGCATGGAGGCCGTCATCCAGGCCGCCCGCGCCATCGCCGTCGGCGACGCGTCGATCGCCGTCGCGGGCGGCGTCGAGTCGATGAGCCGCGCGCCCTGGGTGATGCAGAAGCCGGAGCGCGGCTTCCCCGCCGGGCACCAGCAGATGTATTCGACCACGCTCGGCTGGCGCATGGTGAACCCGCGCATGCCCGAGGAGTGGACGGTCGCCCTCGGCGAAGGCGCCGAGCTGCTCGCCGAGCGGTACGGCATCGACCGCGAGGCGCAGGACGCGTTCGCCCTCGCCAGCCACCGGAACGCGGCCCGGGCCTGGGCCGAGGGCCTCTACGACGGCGAGGTCGTCCCCGTCGACGGCGTGGAACTCGCGCGCGACGAGTGCATCCGCGACAGCACGTCGACGGAGGCGCTGGCCAAGCTCAAGCCCGTGTTCCGCAAGGACGGAACCGTCACCGCGGGCAACTCGTCCCCGCTCAACGACGGCGCCGCTGCGCTCCTGCTCGTCGACGAGGACGGGCTGCGCGCCACCGGCCGCGAACCCCTCGCCCGCATCGGTGCCTCGGCCGTCACCGGCATCGAGCCGCAGTACTTCGGCGCGGGCCCGGTCGAGGCCGTCCGCCGCGCCCTGAAGAAGGCGGGGCGCGAGCCGGGCGATCTGCACACCGTCGAGCTCAACGAGGCCTTCGCCGCCCAGGCACTGGCCTGTCTGAGCCAGCTGCCCGGCCTCGACCCGGCCGTCGTCAACCCGCGCGGCGGCGCCATCGCCATCGGCCACCCCCTCGGCGCGTCGGGTGCCCGGCTCACCGGCGCCGTGGCCCACCAGCTCGCCGCCGCGGGCTCCGGCACCGGCCTCGCCACGCTGTGCATCGGTGTGGGGCAGGGGCTGGCCCTCGTCCTGGAGAGGTGACGCGCCCCGATCTCTCGGTGTGCGTGTTCGCGCGGGGGCTGGGCGGGGCGGCGGGGGCAGCGGCGGACGTGGCGACGTCACCGCACGCGGCGGCCGAACTGGCCGAGAACTGCACGGGTTTGCCGCTGCCCCGCTGAGATCGGCGGTCCATGGCCGGAGTTAGGGTTTCCGTCGTCACCGCGTCCGGTGACGACCGCGATACCGAGGGGGATCTCCGTGGCGACCCCGCCACCACCGTACGGCGCCGACCCGCAAGCCTGGCCGCAGCCGCAGCCGCAGCCGCAGCCGCAGCCGCAGCCGCAGCCGCAGCCGCAGTCCGACAACCCGTACGCCCGGTTTGCGGCGCAGCCGGGCCCGTACACCGTTCCGCAGACCGGCGGCGGCCCCTACCCCGGCGCCCATCCACCGCAGCCCCACGGCGGGTACGCCGCCCCGCAGGCCTGGCCGCAGCAGGCCGGCGCGTACCCGCCGCCGGGCGCGGCTGCTGTCTGCCGCGTCTGCCAGGCCGTGCCCGCGGTGCCCGCGACGGTGCGCGGCCACCAGGGCATCCTCGTCCTCATGCGGTTCCTGAGCATGCAGGGGCCGTTCTGCCGCGACTGCGGTCTCGCCGTCGTCCGCGACATGTCCGCGAAGACCCTGTGGCAGGGCTGGTGGGGCCCGCTGTCCGTGGTCATCACGCCGTTCACCCTGCTGCTGAACCTCGGCCCGTGGTCACGCTTCCGGAAACTCCCCGCTCCGACCGGCGGATTCCGGCCCGCTCTCGACCCGGGCAAGTCCCTGCCTCGTCGCCCCGAAGCCCTGCTCTTCCTCGTGCCGATGCTGCTCGTCGCCGTGGCGATACCCCTTCTGGTCGTGATCGGCCTGCTGGCCGGCGGCAGTTCGACCCCGACGCTCTCCGTCGGCGCGTGCGTACGCAACGAGGGCGACTGGACCGACCAGGACCTGCGGGTCACGGACTGCGGCTCGGCCGATGCCGAGTACCAGGTGACGCGGCAGCTGGAGACGGCCGGGTCGACGTGCGCCGTCGGCGAGTACTACGCCGACCTGGAGTACGGCCCGGGCGGGGCGACCGTCTCCTGCCTCAAGCCGTTGCGCGGCACGGAATGACGCCGGTGCGAGCCCGACAAGATCGGCCGGACAGGACCTAAGGCTCCTGCGGAGTCAGATGCAGCGTGAACCAGTCCCTGGCGAGCGCCGCGACCTCGTCCAGCGCGCCCGGCTCCTCGAAGAGGTGCGTCGCGCCGGGGACGACCTCCAGGCGGGTCTCGCAGCGCAGGGCCGACTGGGCCTGGCGGTTGAGGTCGAGGACCGTCGTGTCGCGGCCGCCGACGATGAGCAGCGTCGGCGCGCGCACACCGGGAAGCCGGGAGCCGGCCAGGTCGGGGCGGCCGCCGCGCGACACGACGGCGCCCACCTCCGTGCCGGCGGTCGACGCCGCCCACAGCGCTGCCGCGGCCCCGGTCGACGCCCCGAAGTAGCCGATCGGAACGGGTGTCCGGGTGCGCAGCCAGTGCGTGGCGCCCGTGAGCCTGCGGGCGAGGATCTCGATGTCGAAGACGTTCGCCCGGTCGGTGCCCTCGGCCTCCGTGAGCAGATCGAAGAGCAGGGTGCCGAGGCCGGCCCGGTTGAGGGCGGTGGCGACGGAGCGGTTGCGGGGGCTGTGGCGGCTGCTGCCGGAGCCGTGGGCGAACATCACCGCGGCGGCGGCCCCGTCCGGCATCGTGAGCTCTCCCGCGAGCCGGACCCCGCCCGCGTCCACCTCGACCTCCTCGGTCTTCGCCGGGGCGGGCGGCGCGGTTTTCGCGGCCCGCTCCAGCAGCGCGACGACCTCCTCGTCGGGGGTCTGCGAGAAGTCCTGATACCACTCCCCGACCGCCGAGAACGCGCGCGGCGTCGACAGACACACCACCTCGTCCGCCTCCGTACGCAGCCACGCCACCGCGTCCGGCGGCGCCACCGGCGCTGCCAGCACCACCCGGGCCGCGCCCTGCGCCCGTACGACCTCACACGCCGCGGCGGCCGTCGCCCCGGTGGCGACCCCGTCGTCCACGACGATCACGGTCCGCCCGGTGATGTCGATCCGCTCCCGGCCCGCCCTGAACTGCCGTGCCTGCCGGGCGAGTTCGGCCTCTTCGGCGTGCTCGACCGACTCGACGTCCGCGCGGGAGACATGCCCGCGGCGCACGATGTCGTCACTGATGACCCGCACCCCGCCCTCCCCGATCGCCCCGAATCCGAGCTCCCGGTGGTAGGGCACCCCCAGCTTCCGCACGACGATCACATCCAGCGGCGCCCCCAGCTCCCGCGCCACCTGGAACGCCACCGGCACCCCACCCCGCGGCAGCCCGAGCACCACGGGATCCTCCTCCCGCAGGTGCCTCAACACATCCGCGAGGCGCCGCCCCGCGTCCACACGATCGGTGAACAGCACAATGGCTCACCCCCATCAGGGGTTCTCCTTCGAACCAACCCCATGGCGGGCGGCTTCGCAACTCGGGGCGGATCACCCCGCGACGGGCCCGCACACGGGCGGCTTCGGCCCAGCTGCGGCGCCGGGCCCGAATACCCCACGGGGGGCCAATGGGGGCAGGCCCGGTCCGTCGGCCCGGGCTCAGCCGTCGTCCTCCAGGCACACCACGGGAATCCGCTGGACGAGGTTGTTGCCGAAGCCGCCGCGGTTCCAGGGCTGGTGGAGGGGTTGCGTACGGCCCTCGGCGTCGGTGGCGCGGACGCTGAGCACATAGGTGCCGGGGGTGGCTGTCCAGGCCGTGTGCCAGTGGCGCCAGGCCCAGGGGTGGCCGTCCGGCGGGTCCAGGGCGGCGTCGTGCCAGGTGCCGCCGTCGTCGGTGCTGACCTCCACCCGTACGACCGGGGCGTGCCCGGACCATGCCCTTCCCTCCAGTCCCATCCGGCCGGGGCGCACGGCGCGGGTCCGGGACATGAAGTCGGGGAAGCCGGGCGGGATCATCAGGGCGCGGGGCGCGATCAGGGTGACCGGCTCGCCCGGTTCGTCGGGGGACTGCTTGTAGCGGTACGCGACCGACTGCTGGAAGCCCGTGAAGGGCGTGGCCGTGAGGCTGATGTCGCGCAGCCACTTCACGTGCGCCATTCCGTACCAGCCGGGTACGACGAGCCGCAGCGGACAGCCGTGCTGTGGTGGCAGGGGCGCACCGTTCATCTCGTACGCGACCAGCACCTCGGGGTCGGGGCCCGCGGCCACCGGCAGGGGCAGGCTGCGCTGGTAGTCCTGCTCGACGCCGCGCTCGACCCCGTGGTCGGCGCCCGTGAAGACCGCCTCCACGGCGTCCGGTTCCACCCCGGCATCGGCGAGCAGAGCCCGCAGCGGCACCCCGGTCCACTCCGCCGTCCCGACCGCCTCGACGAGCCACGGCTGGCTCACGGGGCGCGGGCTGAGCCGGGCCCGGCCGTTGCCGGCGCACTCCATCGTGACGCGCTGGGTGACCGGTTCGTACGACCTCAGCGCCTCCAGGCCGAGCATGAGCGGCGTGCGCACCCGGCCCCGCACGGTGAGCCGCCACTCGGCGGCCTCCGCGGCAGGGATGTCGTAGTGGACGAGGACGTAATGCAGCCCGGGCGGCGTCAGGCCGTACCGCAGGGCCTCCAGGGGCATGCCGTGGTTACGGGCCGCGAGCGCCAGCTCCTCGGACGTGATGCCCTCGCCGGGGTCCGCGAGGCGTCCGGGTGTGCTCATCTCCCCGAGGCGAGCGTCGTCCATGCCTCCATGGTGCGCCTGTGGTGCGGCGCCGTTCACCCGGGGCATCCACCTACCGGAGCAGCCACGTGCGTTCGCTCGGAGCTTCGAGCCGGGCGGGATGTTCGACTGCATGGCCGTCGGGGCGGCGCGGCTTCGGGCGCCGCCGTTCCCTGCGGCCGGACGGCGTCGTTGGCGCGGGTATGAACGACTTCGACAACGACCCGGTCCCCTTCCCCGTCGCCCAGCTGTCCGGCGCCTACTGGCTCGCCCCGCGCGTGCATGACGAGGCCGGCTGCGTGTGGTGTGTACAGCTGCGGGAGGCCGATGAACGGGCCCGCCGCCGGGCGGCCCGGGAGGGAAAACGTTCCCCTGCGGTCTGGGTCGTGGCCCCGGGGCTGCCGCCTCGCCCCGCAGTGCCCGGCCGCGCACAGGCAGGCTGTCGGGATTCACTCGCCGGCGGCGCGCAGGTCGGCGCCGACTGAGATCGCCTCGGAGCCCGTGGGTCACCGCAAGGACCGTGATGACCGATGACCGATGGTCGATGGCGCACTCATGTCCAGGATGCCGTGGAAAACAGTCCTCCCAGGCTGAAGGCTCCCGAGTCGGAGTACTCGAGCGATTCCTCGTTCCGGCGATGGCGGCCCGAGTAGTCCCTCCCAGGACTTGAGTAGTCCCTCGAACCCATCGGCTCGGACTTCACAAGGCGGCCCTCGGCCGCGAGGTGCTGCACACGTTGGAGAACCGTCCTCAGTTCCAGCCCCAGTTCGTTCGCGACGACCTGCAGATCCAGCCCGGAGTGCCAGCTCCACACGAGTACCGAGTCCATGGAGGACGACCAGACGGGAACGGCTGCCTGAGCCGGCTCGGCCCAGATCTGCTCTTCGGCGGGCGCAGCGGAATGGGAGCCGTTCGGCTGGGCCTGCGGGGCTGTGTACTGGGCCTGCGGGGCTGTGTAAGGGACGGAGGTGGCGACGGGCGGAGCCGGCTCTGTCCGAGGAAAGGGCACATGAGGATCCGAAGCCGACTGACTGGGTTCGCCGCCCGTCTCGCCCGCCGGAGCCGTGTCGGAAATTCGCGTCAGCAGATTAGCTGCCACATTGCGGGCGCCCTCCCGACCGACGGTCCTGCGGGCCACCCTCACCTCGCGTTCCTGCAAGCCCATCATGCCGGCGACGGTGCCGTCGTCACCCACAACCACCGCGAATGCGGCAAGCATCCTCGTCCGGTCGGCCTGTGCCTCGTCCAGGGCGCTCTGCGCCAGACGCACCCGGTCATCGCTGGCACAGAAGGCTTTTGCCAGGACTGTGTTTCTCTCCCACAACTCACGCGGTTCCACGTACGCACAAACGCTTCTCGTACCCCCGGGACTCGCGGCCGAGTCAGAATTCACACGAACAGTTCCAATAACTAAAGGTTCTGAGTTTTGCAGTGATGACAACAGGGGCCGGAGGCGTGTGCGGACGCGCTCGCCGAAGCGGCGAGCGCCTCTGATCACCGAGGCCTCGGGAGACGGCCGCCGGGAGCGGACGGGGGTCGTCCTCTCATGCCCGCGTCCATTCCCGCCTCAAGACCGGTGGGTGGCGCCGGTGCGGGATCCCGCTCGAGTCGCAGCATACGAACCGTCCGCTGGGTGTCCTCCTCGAAGGCTCTGCTGGAGGCGAGCCTGTCCCACTGCAGGTCGCGCGCTCCCGGCAGCATTGCTCCGCGCGCCCGCCATTCGGCCACGAGCTGCACGTACAGCGGTGTCTGGGCGAGCTCGCCCGGGCCGTACGGGCTGCCCGGAGCCCGTGGGTACGGCTGAGGGCCGGGATCAGCCGCATCGTGAGCCGATGGGGTCAGGGGGTTCGAACCGCCGGGAGTGGGGGGCGGAGGGTTGGAAGAACTCACGATGGACGAAACGATTTCATGAGTCGGCGGACACTCAACTGGTGCCGATATTCCCACCCTCGCCGGCGAGACCAGCTCGTAGGTAAAACGTATGTCGTCACAGTCGAACGGAAATCCTTATCCGATTTCCATGCCGGTAATTCCTGGGGTCGGAGGGACGGCTCAAGCGCTTTTCCCTGCTCCATCGGGGTTCCGCCCGGTCGGACGCCGGGAGGCCGCGTCACGGAGAGTGATCGGGGGCCATCGCCGCCGCTTGGGTGATCTTCATCTGCGACACGGCTCAAATCGTAATCATTCAATCGCGGAGAGCTAAGAATGCTCATGTCCGTGGCCATGTGCGACGTGACACGCATGCGAACGAAGCGCACTTGTCGAGTGCGTGCGCCTGCGGTGTCGTCACTCCAAGTTCCGCGAGGAAGGTTCTCTGGTGAGCCGTAAAACGATCCGAAGTTCCCGCATGAAGACCGCCACGTTGGTTTCGGCGGGCACCATCGCCGTACTGCTCAGTGTTGTCCCGAGCACTGCGGCTGTCGCCGACACGATGCACCGGTCCGGAAATGATCACAGTCTGGTGCTGCCGGGCCTGAACGGCGCAATGACTCTCGACGACGGCGGCGACGTCTACGGCGACCGCGGGCCGCAGGGTCCGCGGGGTCCGCGGGGTCCGCGGGGCGTGCAGGGCCCGCCTGGACAGCCCGGAAAGGACGGCGAGGACGGCGAGTTCGACACCTACGTCCTCGAGGACCTCACCCCCGGGACCAGCGACCTTGTGGGCACCGAGATCACGTCGGAGATCGACTGCACCGGTGACGACATTGCCATCGGCGGCGGATACGGCAGCAGCGGCGGCCTCACCGTCAATGTCACCCACGACGGGCCGATTTACACCAATGACGGCCCTGCCACTGGATGGGAGGCCGAGGCCACCGTCACCCTCGCCGGCGGCTCGCTCACGGCCTACGTGATCTGCCAGGTCGTGTAACAACCCCCATGTGAGCGGTGGTGCGGTACCGGCTGTCCGCTTCACCTGGGACTGAGGGACGGTGCCCCGAGGCTTCGGCTTCGCGGGCACCGTCCACGTTTGCCGGAACGCGGTGGCGCTATTCGCCGATGCGGACCAGCGCGAGCGTGATGTTGTCGGGGCCTCCGGCCTCGATGGCCGCCTTCCACAGCTCGAAGGCGGCCCTGCCGTCGTCGTGCACCCGCAGCACTCGCTCGACCTCTTCGTCCGGCACCGGGTCGGTCAGCCCGTCGGAGCACACCAGATAGCGGTCGCCCGCGGACAACGTGGAGGCCGTGACATGGGGCGTGATGGTGGTGAACACAGTGCTGCCGCCCAGCGTCTGGGTCACGGCGGAGGTGATGCGCCGCCCGGGCGGCGGTGGCGGGCTGTCGTCGACACTCACCTGACGGAGCCCGTCCTCGGCCAGGTCGTAGACCTTGCTGTCGCCGACGTTGAATGTCAGCAGCGACTTCTCCAGCACGACGGTGCCGGCGACCGTCGTCCCCATGGTGATCAGTTCCGGATCGCCGTCGGCCGCCGCGTACACCGAGTGATTGCAGAGCATCAGGGCATCACGGATGGCTTCCTCGTTCTCCAACGAGGGCCCGATCGCGGCGAGGCGGCGGACGACCAGCGCACTCGCCACCTCCCCGGCCGGCTGCCCGCCGAGCCCGTCGGCGACCGCGACGACGAGGGGGGTGCCGAGCGGGAACAGGAGCGTCTGGGGGTTCTCGGTCACGGTGCCGCACAGGGTCCACGGCCCGACGACGAGGCTGTCCTCGTTGTGGTCGCGGATCAGCCCGACATCGCTCAGGGCGGTCACGGCTACGTACGGCATGCGTATTCCGCCTCTCCGCAGCGACAGAGATCCCCCTCCTCACCATTGTGACCCCCGTACGTCCGCGCCGCGGGTCGCGGCTCAATGGGCGACCACGGCCTTCGCGACCACGATGACCAGCCCCAGAAGGAGATTGACCACACCGGTGACGGCGACCAGACGGCGCGGGGCACCGGCTCTGGCCAGGGGGACGGTGGCCCAGCCGACCTGTTCGGCGAGGGCGACGCCGAGCGCCACCCACGCGGTGTTGCCGGGATCGAGCCCCAGGGAAGGGCTCACCGCCACGACGGCGGCCGGCGGGAGGGCGGCCTCGAGGATCGGCCTTTCCCTGCGCAGCTCGAGGCGGATCACCTCCCGCGACAGCGGCTGATGGGCCAGCCGGTCGCCCACGAGGCCGGCATAGACGTGCGTGATCCAGAAGACCAGGCCGGTGGTGAGCAGCATGACCACGAGCTGGAGCCGGGGGAAGGGGCCCAGCGTCCCCGCCGTGGCGATGACCGAGGCGGCGAGGAGCGAGCCGTAGACGGCGCCGGCGTAGTTCCGCTCCGTCGACTCCGCCGATTCGGGGCTGCGATGACTCATCCGCTCAGCATGCCGGGAGTTCCGCGGAGTACGACGGCACCGCGCCCTGCGAGGAGCCGGTACGGGCCGGTGTCGCGTCGGCCGACTCGTACCGCCGCCGTCACTGCGTTCGCCGACTGCTCCCGCCGTTGCCGCCGCCCCCGCCTTCGCCCCCGCCTTCGCCCGCGCCCACGGCGCGGATGAGTTCGTGCAGCAGATGGGCCGCGGTGATCACACCGAGGAGGTGAGTGCCGTCCTTGGCCTTCTCGGCGACGGCCACCAGCGGGCTGCGGACCCGGGCCATCAGCGCCGCCACCTCCAGCGCGGTGTCGTCGGGGTCCGCGATCGGTGGCGGGGCGGCGGTGGTGGGCAGGCAGTCGCCCACGCGGCGCCCGACGAGGGCCTGGCAGAGCCGGTCGGCGTGCCTCTCGTCGACGACCGCGGCGAGGGTCGGGTCCTCGATCACGTACTCGGGCACCAGGACCTTGACCATCTGGGAGGCGGGGAGGATCGCCTTGGGCTCGCCGTGCTCGTCGAGCACCAGGAGGCCGGGGAGCTTGTGCTCGGCCATCAGCCCGGCCGCCGCGAGGGCGCCGCTGTCCACGCTCACCGATTCGTACTCAACCGCCAGGTCGCGTGCGCGCACGGCCGGCTCCTCGTCTGTTCGGAATGCCTCTGCTGTCTCTGCTGTCCCTGTTGTTCCTGCTCCCAGCGTCGTCCAGGTCCGGGGCTCCGGCGACGGCCTTGACGGAAAACATAGGGGCGGGTCAGGCCAGGGCGAAGTAGCGCAGCCAGATGTACGCCGCCGAGATGGCCACGGTGACGGCGGTGACGACGAGGCCGTACTTGGTGAACTGCCAGAAGGAGATGGGGGTGCGGTTGCGTTCGGCGATGCCGAGGACGACGACGTTGGCGCTGGCGCCGATCGCGGTCGCGTTGCCGCCGAGGCCCGCGCCGATCGCCAGGGCCCACCACATGACGTGGTCCCGGGAGCCGCCCATCGCCTCGACGAGGTCGCTGGTGATGGGCGCCATGGTGGCGACGTAGGGGATGTTGTCGATGATGCCGGACAGCACGGCGGAGGCGCCGAGCATCAGCATGGCCCCGCCCAGTTCGTTGTCGCCGATCGCGTCGGCGAGGACCTCGGAGACCGCGCGGATGATGCCGGTGTCGATCAGGGCGCCGACCATGACGAACAGTCCCGCGAAGAAGGCAAGCGTGGGCCACTCGACCTCTCCGAGCACGTCTCCGGTGTCCACGGCCGAGACGGCGACGAGCAGCCCGGCGCCCAGCAGGGCCACGATGCTGGGCTCGTAGTGCAGCACGGGGTGCAGGACGAATCCGGCGACGACGAGGGCCAGGACGACCAGCCCCTGCCAGAGCAGCCGGTGGTCGCGGATCGCCTCGCGCTCCTCCAGTGCCATGACATCCTCGGCGCGGCTCTCGTCGTACGCGAACGAGGTGCGGAACAGGAAGCGGCACAACGCGATCAGCACCACGACCAGGAAGGCGGACAACGGCGCGAGGTGGACGAGGAAGTCGTTGAAGGTCAGCCCGGCCCGGCTGGCGATGATGATGTTCGGCGGATCGCCGACGAGGGTGGCCGTACCGCCGATGTTGGAGGCCAGGACCTCGGCGATCAGGAACGGGGCCACCGGCAGCGCGAGCCGCTCGCACACCAGCAGGGTCACCGGGGCGATCAGCAGGACCGTGGTGACGTTGTCGAGGAGCGCCGAGGCGACCGCCGTGATGACGACGAGCATCACCATCACCCGGAAGGGCTTCGCCCTGGCCCGTTTGACCGCCCAGATGGCCAGGTACTCGAACATGCCGGTCTTCTTCAGCACGCCGACGATCACCATCATGCCGAGCAGCAGGAAGATGACGTTCCAGTCGATGCCCCGGTCCTGGAGGTAGAACGCGGAGACGTCGTCGGTCGCGCCGATCGCCAGCATCAGCCCGGCGCCGCCGAGGGCGGCCGCTGTGCGGTGGACCTTCTCGGTGATGATCAGGGCGTACGCGCCGACGAAGACGGCGATCGCGGCCCAGCTGTGCCAGTCGTTCACGTTCCTCCGTCGAGTCGCTCCGCCGACCGGACTTCCGCGGCACACAGGTACGTTGCCGGTGTCAGGCCGTCACCGAGGCGACCGACACGACCGATACGACCGACACGACCGACACCCCACCGGCACACCACCGAGGAGAGCGCCGACATGAGACTTCGCTGCGCCGTGCTCGACGACTTCCAGTCCGTCGCGACCACCGTCGTCGACTGGTCGCCCGTCACCGACGAAGTGGAGGTCGTCACCTTCCCCGAGCACTTCGGTTCCGAGGACGAACTCGTCGCCGCCCTCGCCGACTTCGACATCGCCGTCACCCTCCGCGAACGCGTCCCGTTCTCGGCCACGGTGTTCGCCCGGCTGCCCCGGCTCAGGCTGCTCGTCGCGTCCGGCATGCGCAACTCGGTCATCGACTTCGCCGCCGCGGAGCAGCACGGCGTCACCGTCTGCGGCACCGCCAGCTCCTCCACCCCGCCCGTCGAGATGACCTGGGCGCTTCTGCTCGGCCTCGCCCGCGGCATCGTTCCCGAGTCCACCGCACTGCGTACGGGCGGCCCTTGGCAGTCCACCGTAGGCGCCGACCTGCACGGCAGGCGGCTCGGTCTGCTCGGCCTCGGAAAGATAGGCAGCCGGGTCGCGCAGATCGGCCTGGCCTTCGGCATGGACGTCGTGGCCTGGAGCCAGAACCTCACGAAGGAGCGCGCCGACGAGGTCGGCACCGGCCTCGCGGCCTCCAAGGAGGAGCTGCTGGGAACCAGCGACTTCGTCTCCGTACACCTGGCGCTGAGCGACCGTACGCGTGGTCTGCTCGGTGCGGCCGAGCTCGGCCTGATGCGGCCGACGAGCTATCTGATCAATACGTCCAGGGCGGCCATCGTCGATCAGGACGCGCTGCTCGCCGCGCTGCGGGACGGCACGATCGCGGGCGCGGGCGTCGACGTGTTCGACGTCGAACCGCTCCCGGCGGACCATCCGATGCGTACGGCGCCGCGCCTGCTCGCGACGCCTCACCTCGGCTATGTGACCCGCGACAACTACCGGACCTACTACGGCCATGCCATCGAGGACATCCAGGCGTTCCTCGCGGGCTCGCCCGTCCGGCGGCTCGGCTGACGCCGACTCGGCCGACCCCGGCCCGGCCGGCCCGGTCGCACCCCGGCCCGGCCGGCCCGGTCGCACCCGGGCTCGGTACGACGGGAAATCAGGGCGCGGTGAAAAGTGTCGGGAAGCGGGGAGCGAGCCAGGGCTTGCGGCCCCAGGCGAGGGCACGGCCCCGGGCGATGGCCCCCCACGGCGCGCAGCGGCCGAGCGCCATGAGCAGGAAGGTGACCGGCTCGGTGAGGATCGTGCAGTCCGGGCGGTGCGGCGGCTGCGGGCCCACGGCCACCTCGCCGTCGGTGAAGGTGACGCCGATGCCGGTGCCGCCCCGCAGGCGGACCGAGTAGCGGGCGGTGAGTCCGGCCGTGGCGGCGGTGTCGACGACGCGTGGCATGGCCGTGATCAGGAAGGGCAGGGTCAGCTCGACCCGGGCGCGGTCGATCATGTGCGGACGGCCCAGGGCACGGGCGAGGTCGTAGCCGTGCCCGAGCATGTGCGTCAGCAGATACGAGCCCAGCTCGGCCAGGCCCATCGGCCCCATCGGAGTCACCAGAGTCCCCTCGGCCGCCCCCTCGCCGGCCGCCGTGAGGAAGGCCTCCGCCTGCGCCACGATCATGTCCGCCAGCGGATCGGCCCCGCGCTCGTCGAAGGCGGCGAGCGCCCGCTCGTTGGCCTGGGCAAGGCTCTGCGGCGTGCCGTCCCCGTGGCTGCGCGCGCCCCCGGCCGCGACATCGGCCATCAGCTCGTTGGCCTGCGCCAGATGCGCCGCCGCCTCCCCGAGGCTCCACTGCGAGCCGGGTACCGGCACGCCCGTGTCGGCAACCCCGCGCAGCAGCGCGGCGATGTCCCCGGCGGTGTCGCGTATCGCGTCACCGAGCCCCTCCGGCAGTACGGCTCGTACGTCCTGCTTCTGCCCGCTCCCTGATTCCACGCCGCTCCCTCAGCATCGCCCTTGCACGGCCTCGTACGGCCTCGTACGGCCTCGTACGGCCTCGTACGGCCTCGTACGGGCCTCGCACGGCCTCGTACGCACGCCCGACCGCGCTGCGCGTACCCAACCAGGCGGCGGGGGTCGCGACAAGAGCCGGCACGGGACCGATGAATCACGGTCGCCGCGGCGGTCCATATTTCGTACGCATCCACACAAGCCCGCCGCAGAGCGCGGCACCGTCGAAAGGAGCACGGTCATGGCCGATGACACGACGCAGATCCGGGCGCTCATCGAGCGCTGGGCGAGGGCGGTGCACGAGGGCGACATCGACGGTGTCCTCGCCGACCACGCCGACGACATCGTGATGTTCGACGTGCCGCCGCCCAATGACGGGGTACGGGGCATCGACCGCTACCGCGAGACCTGGCCGCCGTTCTTCGTGTGGCAGCGGCAGGGCGCCTCGTTCGAGCTCGTCTCGCTCGATGTCACGGCGGGGGAGGACGTCGCCTTCGCCCACGCGCTCCTGCGCTGCGGAACCCAGCAGGAGCTGCGGGAGGATCCGGACAACCGGCTGAGGCTGACCATCGGGCTGCGCAAGGAAGGCGGACGCTGGGTCGTGGCGCACGAACACCACTCGTTCCCGCTCAAGAACTGACGAGCGGCGCACCGCAGGGTGATGCTTCAGGATGTCCTGAATTCAGGATCTGCTGTATCGTAATCGCTGTGCTGACACTTGCTTCCGAGATCGAGGTCCTGGCCCGGTTCGGCCGCGCGCTCGCCGATCCGATCCGTTGCCGGCTGCTGCTCGCACTGCGCGAATCCCCGGCCCATCCGTCCGATCTTGCGGAGACGCTCGGCATCTCGCGGACGCGGCTGTCCAACCACCTGGCCTGCCTGCGCGACTGCGGCCTGGTCGTCGCCGTCCCGGTCGGCCGTCGCGCCCGCTACGAGCTCGCCGATCCGCGGCTCGGGCATGCCCTCGACGATCTGCGCACCGCCGTGGTCGCGGTCGAGGCGGACCGTACGTGCGCGGACGCGGACGAAAAGGACTGCTGCTGATGGCCGGGACCGCCGGGGCCGCCGGGGCCGTCGGGATGTCCTTCGGGCCGTCGCCGGTCCGCCGCGACGAGCTGGCCCGCCGGATACGCCTGCTGGTCGGTGCGACCATCTCGTACAACCTGATCGAGGCCGCGGTGGCCCTGACCGCCGGAGTCGCGGCCTCCTCCACGGCCCTCGTCGGCTTCGGCCTCGACTCCGTCATCGAGGTGTCGTCGGCGGCCGCCGTCGCCTGGCAGTTCTCCGCCCGCGACCATGCCGTGCGCGAGGCGCGCGAGCGCAGGGCGCTGCGGATCATCGCGGTGTCGTTCTTCGCGCTCGCGGCATACGTGACGGTCGATGCCGTACGGGCGATGACGGGCGCCGGAGAGGCGGACCGCTCGTTCGTCGGTATCGGTCTGGCGGCGCTCTCGCTGCTGGTGATGCCGGTCCTGTCGGCCGCTCAGCGCCGGGCGGGACGGGAACTCGGCTCGGCGTCCGCCGTGGCGGACTCCAAGCAGACCCTGCTGTGCACGTATCTGTCGGCCGTCCTGCTGATGGGGCTCGTGGCCAACGCCGCGTTCGGCTGGACCTGGGCCGACCCCGTCGCCGCACTGTTCATCGCCGCCGTCGCGGTCAAGGAGGGCCGGGACGCCTGGCGCGGGGACGGCTGCTGCGCCGTACCGGCTGCGGGCGCGGTCGGCACGGTGCAGGCGCCGTGCGGGACCGACGACGACTGCTGCTCCTGACCGGTTGCCGATCCTGACCGGTTGCCGAGCAATGCCGCTACAGCAGCATGACAATGGCTGCCGCGACGCCACCGACGACCAGCGCGAAGCCCGCCGGCCGCCACCCGCCGTCACGCCAGGGGAAGGACCGGTCGAGGGAGAGGCGACCCGGCCCTATGGCGGCAATGGCGAGGGCGGCGACGGCAAGGGTCATGGGGTAGGCGAAGGCGGGGCCGGCGGCGGACCAGAGCGTGAGGTCGGGGGCGACCGCCATGGCGTTGATCATGACTCCGACCACGGCCGCGGCGGCGAGTGGGGTGAGCAGCCCGACGGCCAGGCCCAGGCCCCCGAGGAATTCGGAAACCCCTGTCAGGCCTGCGAAGAAGACGCCGGGCTCGTAGCCGAGTTCGGCGAAGCCCTTGCCCGTGGCCTCCAGGCCCGGCCCTCCGAACCAGCCGAACAGCTTCTGGGCCCCGTGACCTGCCAGGATCAGGCCCACCGCCAGCCGCAGCAGGAGCAGACCGGCATCCGCGGCGCTCACCGGCCCCGGCGCGGGGCCTGCGCCGGGGGCGGCGCGGCCACGGGCACGCTCAGTAGGAAGTCTCATGGGGAAATCCCTCCTGCGACGACGACCGTGCCGGGCCCGGGAGCCGGTCCACCCGGCCCTCCCTCAGTAACCTCGAGGTCGCCTCATCCCGCAACCGTGTAGGAGCGCGCTCCCGTCCCGGCGAGCCCACCGCCGTCGACGATCAGGTACTCCGGGCGGATGGGGCGCCCGTCGAGCCAGCACTCCAGGATCTCCCGGGTACCGGCCGCGTAGCGGGCCTGCGCCGAGAGGGTCGTACCGGACACGTGCGGCGTCATCGCCTCGTACGGCATGGTGCGCCAGGGGTGGTCGGGCGGTGGCGGCTGCGGGTACCAGACGTCACCGGCGTAACCGGCCAGTTGGCCGCTGTTGAGGGCCCGCACCACGGCGTCCCGGTTCACGATGAGCGCGCGTGCGGTGTTGACGATGTACGAGCCGCGCTTCATGACCCCGATCAGCTCGTCGTCGAAGAGGTTCTGCGTCTGCGGATGCAGCGGAGTGTGGATCGACAGCACGTCGACCGAGGAGGCCAGCGAACGGGCGTCGGGGTGATAGGTCAGCTCCAGCTCGTCCTCGACATCCTTGGGCAGCCGGTGCACGTCGCAGTAGTGCAGGGTGACGTCGAACGGCTTGAGGCGGCGCAGTACCGCATGGCCGATACGGCCGGAGCCGAGGACCCCGACGTCCATGCCCTCGAGGTCGTAGGCGCGCGACACACTGTCCGCGATGTTCCAGCCCTTCTTGGCGGTCACCCAGTCATGGGCGGGCATGTAGTTGTGCACCAGGGTGAGGATCTGCATGACGGCGTGCTCGGACACGCTGATGCTGTTGCTGTAGGTCACCTCCGCCACCGTCATCCCGTGGGAGATGGCGCTCGGCAGGTCGACGTGGTCCGACCCGATCCCGGCGGTGATCGCGAGTCTGAGCCGGGGAGCCGCGGCGATCCGCTCAGGGGTCAGATAAGCGGGCCAGAAGGGCTGCGAGATCACCACGTCGGCTTCGGGCAGCTCGTGGTCCAGCGTGGAGTCCGCCCCTTCCTTGTCGGACGTGACGACGAAGGTGTGGCCCCGCTCCTCCAGGAAGCGGCGCAGTCCCAGTTCTCCCGAGACGCAGCCGAGGAGCTGTCCCGGGGTGAAATCGATGGCTTGTGGGGTCGGCGCGGTCTGACCGCCCGGATAGCCGGTGATGGTGGGAATCTCGTCGCGGGCGTACTCGGGTGGATAGCCGCCCACGGGATCCGGATAGAGCACCGCAAGGATCTTTGCCATGGCCGTCCTCCATCGGTGGGGCCACTGCTCCGGAAAACCTGCAGGGCACCGGTGAACGGGTCGGGCACCGATGATCTTGAATTTTAGTCGAGTGTGCGTCGGCGCGGCAAACCTCCGGGGGTGATGGCGGGTGCCGGCTCGGGGCGCGGGCGAGCGCGGGCTCGGGGCGCGGGCGAGCGTGGGCTCGGGGTGGCGGCGCGGGCTCGGGGCTTCCCGATCCTGTCGCACCGGAAATCCGCTCGTGCGCGCACCGGGTGCGGCTGTACGGTCGCCGGTATGAAGCGTGCCGCTGTGAGTCTGACGACGACGCCGGAGAGTGTCCCGGCGCGCTGACAGCTGACTTTGTCCGAAGCCCCGGGGCGAGTGCCCCGGGGCTTCGCCGTGTGGTCACTCGTCCCGACCCGACGTCCACGAGGAGACCACGATGCACGACCACCGCAAGCTCGGCCGCGAACTGGACCTGTTCGACACCGATCCGCTGATGGGCGCGGGGCTGCCGTACTGGCTGCCTGACGGCGCCGCCGTGCGGCACGCCCTGGAGGAGTACGTCCGCGGCGCCGAGCGCCGGGCGGGATACCGGCACGTGTACTCGCCCGTGCTGGGCAAGCGCGAGCTGTACGAGATCTCCGGGCACTGGTCCCACTACAGCGAGGACATGTTCCCCCCGATGGACCTGGGGGGAGAGCAGGTCGTCCTGCGGCCGAGCCTGTGCCCCCACCATGCACTGATCTACCGCTCCCGGGCCCACAGCTACCGCGAACTGCCCCTGCGGATGGCCGAGCTGGGCGGCATGTACCGCTCCGAGCTGTCCGGTGTGCTCGGCGGACTGACCCGCGTACGGGCGATCCAGCTCAACGACGCGCACATCTTCTGCACCCCGGACCAGGCGGTCGACGAGGCGCGGGCGGCGCTGGAGTTGATCCGCCGCGCCTACGAGGCCCTCGGTATCCGCGCTGCCCGCTACCGGCTCTCGCTCCCCGGGCCGGGCGGCAAGTACGTCGCCGACCCCGCGATGTGGCAACGGGCCGGCGCGCTGCTCCGCGAGGTCCTCGACGATTCCGGCGTGCCCTACGAGGCCGTCGAGGGGGAGGCCGCCTTCTACGGGCCCAAGATCGACGTTCAGATCGCCGACGGCGCGGGCCGCGAGGCCACCTTGTCCACCGTCCAGGTCGACTTCCACCAGCCCGAGCAGTTCGATCTCCACTACATCGGCCCCGACGGTGCCAAACACCGGCCCGTCATGGTCCACCGCAGCATCATCGGCAGCGTGGAGAGGGCCGTCGCGCACCTCATCGAGGTCCACGGCGGCGCCTTCCCCGCCTGGCTGGCCCCCACCCAGCTGGTCGTTCTCCCGGTCTCCGACGCCGAGATGGGCCAGGCTGCCGGGCTGGTGCGCCGCTGTGTCGACCAGGGGCTACGAGCCGAGATCGCCGGACCGGACCACGGCACCCTGGGTGCCCGCATCCGTGCCGCGCGGCTCGTTCCCTACCAGGCGGTCATCGGCGCCAAGGAGGCAGCGGGTGACCACGTCGCCGTACGTCTGCGCGACGGACGCCGCCTGGACTCCATGCCCGCCGACGCGTTCCTGGCTCGCATCGGCGCTCTTGTGGGCGCACACAGCACCGATCTGTGGGACGGCGACGTGGCGGGGTGACGGGCCCGTCCGAACCGCTTCGACCGGCGGCATGGCCGAAGCGGTTCGACCGTCCGCGTCTCCCGTTGTCACCCTCCGACGGCGACCGGGGTTCCCGTGCGGACCGGGGTTCCCCTGCGGACCGGGGTTCCCGCGCGGACCGGGGTTCCCGTGCGCCGGACAGTGCGGCGACAGGTCTGGACGGTGAGGTGGTGTGAGGCGAGGAAGGCCCACATGGCGGGCGCCATCGTCTGCGCCAGGTCGTCTGCGGTGCGCAGGTCGCCGGAGAGGGTGAGCTTGGCGAGGTGCCCGTGGGGGAGGGCGCGGGCGATCTCCTCGGCCGAGGTCCCCGGACGGCTCTGGCCGCTTCCGGGAACGATCAGTGTCGGTACCGGGATGGAGGCGAGGTCGGCGACGCTGGTGAAGGCCCGGTCCCGGCCGATCGCGCAGGCGGCGGCGATGCTTGCGGGGTCCGAGCGGGTCATGGCGTCACGGACCAGAGTCCTGATCACCGGCGCGAGATCGGGCAGGACGGCCTTCCAGGCGGCGTCGATCCCCTCCTGCATGACGCGCGCGGCGAAGCTTTCCATCATCGCCGTCTCGGGCTCCTTGGCGGCGTGCTCGATGTCGTCGACATCGATGACGACCGCGGCCCGGATGCGCTGCGGGTGCTCCGCGGCCGCGCGGAGTGTGATGGTGCCGCCCAGGCCCGTGCCGCCCAGCGCTGCCGTGCCGAGGCCCAGATGGCCGAGGAGCGCCGCGACGTCGTCGGCGTACTGCGCCCACGTGTGCCGAGCGGGGTCGGTGCACACCGAGCGTCCGTAACCGCGGACATCCGGCAGGACGACGGTGTAACTTTCCGCGAGCCGGCGGGCCAGCGGCACGAGACTGTGGTGATCCGGGCCCCCGTCGTGCAGGAGGATCAGGGCCGGTCCTGTCCCGAGCATGGCGGCATGCAGGGAGCATCCGTCGCTGCCGTGGTAGCTGAACGTGTCCATGAGCCATCCAGGGGTGGTTGACCGCCCGGTCATCTGATCAGGCGGGCGGGGGTGGTGGCGGCATACAGCGGGTAATCCATCGGTCCGCGCCCCCGGAGCATGGGGCCGGCGCCGGGAGTGGAGCATGCCCTGCCCGGCGCGGACGGCGAATCCGACACCAGTCCCGTGTCATGTGCTCAGCGTCGGGGAAGCTGTCGGTTACAACCATCCGGCAGTTGTCCGGAACCGCCCCCGCCGACCGGCTGGCGCGATCCCGCCGCTCGGCCGGATCCGGCGTCGGGCAGAGCGGCGGCAGAGCGCGGCAGAGCCTCGGCAGAGCGTCCGGCAGCGCAGGGCGTCCCTCGGCACACGGCAGGGCGTCCGTCGGCGTGGTACGAATCGGAGAGTGGTCCGACGGCGAGTGGAGCACACGTGATCCGGGTAATGGTGGTCGACGACGAGGCCCTGATCCGTACGGGCTTCCAGCGCATCCTCGACGCGGCGGACGACATCGAGGTCGTCGCGGCGGTACCCGGCGGCCAGGCGGTCCCGGCGGCCCGGGAGACCCGACCCGACCTCGTACTGCTGGACATCCGGATGCCCGATGTGGACGGGCTCACCGTCCTGGCCGGCCTCCTCCGGCTGCCGGACCCTCCGGTGGTGGCCATGCTCACGACGTTCGACATGGACGAGTACGTGGCTGCGGCTCTTCGCTCGGGCGCCGCCGGCTTCCTGCTCAAGGACACCGACCCCGAGGAGCTGCCCTTCCTGGTGCGGGCCCTGGCCGACGGCGGCACCGTACTGTCGTCCAAGGTCACCCGGACGGTCGTGGACGGTTACCTGGAGGCCGGCCCCCAGGAACCCGCGGCCCGCAGCCTCTGCCGGCTCACCGACCGCGAGCGTGCCGTGCTCGTCCTCGTCGCCGAGGGGCTGTCCAACGCCGACATCGCGGCGCGGATGCACCTGAGCACGGGCACGGTCAAGGACCATGTGAGCGCCATCCTCACCAAGCTGGAGGTGAGCGGCCGCGTCCAGGCCGCCCTGCTCGCCGAACGGGCCGGCCTTCTCAAGCCGTCGCAGGACCAGCAGCATCAGCAGGACCAGCAGCAGTGCCTGCAGGACCAGCAGCATCAGCAGTGCCTGCAGGACCAGCTGCCTCAGCAGCCCCAGCAGCACGAGGAGGAGGAATGACTCCCCGCCGCATACCCGTCCCGCTGCTGGACGCAGCCCTCATCGCAGCCTCGCTGCTCGACTTCTGGGTGCATTTCGAGGCCGACGAGCCGCTGCGCATGGCCTGCGGCTTCGGCGCCGCCTTCGCTCTTCTGCTGCGCCGTCGCCTGCCGCTGCTGACCTTCCTGCTCACCCTGCCGGCCGTCCTGCTCACCGACGCGATCTTCGCCGGTCTGGCCGCGCTGTACACACTCGCCTCGCTCTCCCGTAATCGCGTCCTGCTGGTCGTCTGCGCCTTGGCGTTCACGATCAGTCGCATCACCTCGTGGCCGTCACCCGAGTTCGACCTGTTGGACACCTCGACCTTGATCGCTCTCGCCTACACGGCGACGACGGCTGCCGCTCCCGTCTTCCTCGGCCAGCTCGTCCAGGCCCGGCGCGATCTGTCGCTGCGGCTCGCCGAGATCTCCGAGGCGCGTGACCACGAGCGGATGCTGACCGCCCAGAGCGTGCTGGCCAGGGAGCGCGCACAGCTCGCCCGGGAGATGCACGACGTGGTCTCCCACCAGGTCAGCCTGATCGCGGTGCGGGCCGGAGCGCTCCAGGTCGGGACCCAGGACGCCGAGGTCAAGGAAGCCGCGGCCACGATCCGGCGGCTGAGCGTGCAGACCCTGGACGAGCTACGGCACATGGTCAGCGTCCTGCGCGCCTCCGGCGGCCGCCCCACGGAGCTGATCCCGCAGCCGTCGCTGGCCGACCTCCCGCGGCTGGTCAGCGGCAGCGGCATCGAGGCCGAGCTGCAGAACGACCTGCCCGACGGCCTTCCGCAGACCGTCCAGCGCGCGATCTACCGCACCGTCCAGGAAGCGCTGACCAACGTACGCAAGCACGCCCCCGGCGCCACTGCGGCGGTCCGCATCCGCCGCGCGGACGACACCGTCCGTGTCACGGTCGTCAACACCGCGCCGACCCAGCCCGCGCTTCCCCTGCCCAGCGCGCACTACGGCCTGGTCGGCCTGCGCCAGCGCGCCGCGCTCCTCGGCGGCACCGTCACCTCCGGCCCGACTGCCGACGGCGGCTACGAGCTCCGCCTGGAACTTCCGGCCGGCGGTGTGCCGTTCAATCAGAGTTGACGCCCGAGGCCGCCGCGGATCGGCTGCTGCGATGTCCGACCTACGCATCGAACAGCCGCACGGCGACGAACTCCATGCGCCCGGCCCGGAGGCCGTCGCGGTCGCGCACGGTGATCAGGCGAATCGCCCGCGCTTCAGGGCCGGTCGGACGCGGGGTCCAGGTGCGGAAGGTGATGGCCGAGGCGTTCCCGTTTGGTCCGCAGGTACGAGATGTTCTCTTCGCGCGGCGGTATCAGCAGCGGAACCTCTTCGGTGACTTTGATGCCGTGCTGCAGCAGCGCGTCACGCTTTCGCGGGTTGTTCGACAGCAGCCGTACGGATCGCACGCCGAGGTCGTGCAGGATGTCCGCCGCAACCCGGTAGTCGCGGGCGTCGTCCGGGAGCCCGAGCGCGAGATTCGCCTCGACCGTGTCCAGGCCCTCCGCCTGGAGCTGCATCGCCTGAAGCTTGGCCAACAGGCCGATCCCCCGCCCCTCGTGGCCCTGGAGATAGACGAGAACGCCGCGCCCCTCGCTCACGATGGTGCGCAACGCCGCGGACAACTGGTCTCCGCACTCGCAGTGCTTGGATCCGAAGGCATCTCCTGTCAGACACTCGGAATGAACGCGGGTGAGCGTTCCGTCACCCTCGATATCGCCGTGCACCAAAGCAATTTGTTCATCGCCGCGAATGTGGTCCAGGTAGCCGACAGCGAGAAAATCACCGTGCTCGGTGGACAGTCGGACATTTGCCACCCGTTCGACGCCTGATGAACGAGCACTCTCACGGTGTGCGCCATCGGTATCTGTCATGGTCGGATCATATCGGGTAGCCTCTGGCGGCGGAATAAAAATTTCGAGAGAGCGTCAACTGTTCTGTTGGGTCGGGGACGTTCGGCCGGCCGGCGCACCACGAAACGAGGAGTCGGAAAGATGAGTGGCCCGCATGTGCGACTCCCGGAAGCGGGCCTGTTGCCGCTCGGCACGACGACGGAGGATGTGAGGGCCGGGCAGGCCGGTGTGGCCGTCCTTCCCATCGGCAGCTTCGAGCAACACGGGCCGTTCCTCCCCCTGATGACGGACACGGTCATAGCCTGCGCCATCGCCCGGGAGGTCGCCGCCGCGTATCCGGTGCACCTTCTCCCTCCCGTGACGATCTCCTGCTCGCACGAGCACGCCGCCTGGCCGGGAACCGTCAGCATTTCCGCCACGACCCTCTGTGCCGTCGTACGGGACATCGCCGGATCCCTCCGCCGTTCCGGTATCAACAGCCTGGTGCTGATCAACGGGCACGGTGGAAACTACGTACTGCGCAACGTGGTTCAGGAGTCGGCCGGCAGTGGCACTCGTATGGCGCTTTTCCCGGGCCCGGCCGACTGGAGTGCGGCGAGGGACAGAGCCGGGGTGCAGACGTCGTCGTACAGCGATATGCACGCGGGGGAAATGGAGACGTCCATACTGCTGCACGACCGACCAGAACTGGTCCGGCCCGGTTATGAGACCTCCGATTTTCTCGCCGACGACCGGCAGCATTTTCTGACTCTGGGTATGCGCGCCTATACGGAATCCGGTGTGGTCGGCCGCCCGTCGATGGCATCGGCCGGGAAGGGTAAGGAATTGCTGGCCGGTCTCGTCGATTCCTTCGCGGAATACTTCGCACTCATGGCCTCGGCGGAGCCGCCGGACCCGGCAGACCCCCGGCAGCCTGCCGACGACCGGCGGGAGACGAGGTGACCGGCCGCGCCGCCGAGCACCGTGCCGGCACGCTCGACGCATCGGGAGCCTGGGAGCGGCTGCGCGGCGTCCGGTCCGAGGCGGACGCCGAGGCCGCCGGGCTGCTCCGGGGCGCGGACGGCCGGCGTCGGTGGCAGGACGCCTCGCCCGAGGCCGATGTCCTCGCGGACCGTTATCTGTCGCTCTGCCTGGCCGGTCCGCGCTTCACGTTCGCGCAGTTGGGGCAGAGTCTGGACGGCTTCATCGCCACCCGTAAGGGCGACGCCGACTATGTCACCGGCGAGGAGGACCGCGAGCATCTGCACCGTCTGCGCGCGCTCGCCGACGCGGTGGTCGTCGGGGCCGGCACCGCCGTCGCGGACGATCCCCGGCTGACGGTCCGTGCCTGCACCGGTGTGAACCCGGTGCGCGTCGTCCTCGACCCGCACCGCCGGGTGCCGCCGCAGCGCCGGGTGTTCACCGACGGGGAGGCACCGACCCTGTGGGTGGTGGGCGCCGACAGCGAGCACGGGCAGACCGCCGCGGACATGGACGGCGTCCACGGCGTCGACGTACTGGTCCTGCCCGACAGCGCCGCGTTCGCCCCCCGCCGCCTGGTGTGGGAACTCGCGCGACGCGGACTGGGCCGCGTGCTCGTCGAGGGCGGCGGCGTCACCGTGTCGCGCTTCCTCCACGCACGTGCCCTGCACCGGCTCTACGTCACCGTGGCACCGGTCCTGCTCGGCGACGGCATCCCGGGGCTCGGCTTCCCCGGTCCGGAGCTGATGCGGGACGCGCTCCGTCCGCCGACGCGACGCGCTTTCCTCGGCGAGGACACCCTCTTCGAACTCGACCTGCGGACGGCGCATTCCGGCGAACCATCGTGTGACGAGGACCCCGGCGCCGGGCAGGCTCGCGGCGAAGGCGAGTAGTCCGTACACCACGGCGACGGTCAGCCCCTGGGCGGCGCCCAGGCCCGCGGCTCCGAAGGCCCAGGTGACGACGCCCTCACGGGGCCCCCAGCCGCCGATGTTCAGCGGCAGCGCCATGGTGAGCAGCGCCAGCACCATCAGGGGCAGCAACTCGGCTGCCGGCGCCTTCGATCCCGCGGCCCGGGCGGCGAGCAGGAACATCCCGAGATGCCCCGCCAGCACCACCACGGACGAGACCAGCACCCCCGGCCAGGTCCCACGGGCGAGCAGTCCGAGGCGCGCCTCGGCCAGCGTGGCGCGGACCGCGGAGCGCCGGCGCGAGGTGTCCGGCCTTCTGCGGAGCCGGACGGCGCCGACGATCACAAGAGCGCACAGCACGGCGAGGGCCGCCACGGCCGCCGGCGTCGTGGCGGCGTGGCCGGCCTCCGCCAGCGGGGCGGAGGGGTGCGTGATCAGGAGCGTCACGCCGACCGCGGCAAGTACCGCCTGCCCCGCGACCCGTTCGAGGACGACCGCACGGACGCCCCGGCCGACGTCACCAGTGCTCTGCCCGTGGCGTACCCCGCGGTGCACGTCGCCCAGGACGCCGCCGGGCAGCGCCGCGTTCAGGAACAGGGCGCGGTAGTAGTCGGCGACGGCCCGGCCGAGCGGCAGCCGGATGCTCAGTCCCCGGGACACCAGGCACCAGCGCCACGCGCTGAACACGGTGGTGAGCAGGCCGAGGCCGAGCGCGGCCAGGAGGGTGGGGCCGTCGATCCCGCTCAGCCCGTCCAGGAAGGCGCCGGTGCCCTGCCACCACAGCACCGCCGCGAGGACGGCCGCCCCGGCGACCATGCCGAGGCGGGACCGGACCGCCCGCAGGATCACGAGGTGCCGCCCGTCCGCCGGGGCACGGCCAGCAGATCGCTGTGGTGCACCACCACCCGCAACTCGCCTGCCCGGCAGGCCGCGAGGCGGCGCCGCAGATACGCGTCGGCACGGGGCGCGAGGTCCGGTCGCTGTTCATGAGCGGCGCCGACCCAGCCCCGTAGCCACTCCGCCGCCAGCGCGGAGGCGTCGGCGCCCGGGTCCGGATCGTCAGGGCCCGCGGGGACCCGGGAAACAGCGGAGACCCGGGAAACAGGGGAGACGGGGGACACCCGGGAAACAGGGTCGAGCCGCCACGGGCTGGCCTGCACCCGCACGGTCATGCCATGGCGGGCGAAGGCCACGGAGGCCGCGGCGACGGCGTCGGGTCCGAGGAGCCGGCGGCCGTGATCCACGCGGCGCTGGTGGGCGTTGAACGCGTCGGAGATCTCCGTGTCCATCGGGTCGGCCGGGGTGAGGTCGACCCGTCCCACCACCGAGAGCGCCAGCAGTGCCGGGCAGTCTGCCCCGGCGCAGGCCGCGACGAGTCCGTCCAGCTCGTCGCGAGTGAGCAGATCCAGCAGGGCGGAGGCCGTCACCAGCGAGGTGCCGGAGAGGTCGTCCTCGGTCAGGCGGGTGAGGTCACCGCGTTCCGTCGTGACGGTGATGCGGCTGCCGTCGGCGGCGGTACGGGGCATTCGCGCGGCGGCCAGAGCGAGCAGGTCGGGATCGTGGTCGTGCAGGATCCAGTGCTGGGGGCCCGGCAGCCGGGGGGCGAGCCAGCGTCCCATGGAGCCGGTGCCGCAGCCGAGGTCGCGGATCACCACTCCCATGTCCCGCCGCGCCGGATCCGCCGGATCCGCCGGATCCGCCGGGTCCGCGCGGTGCGCCACGCGCTGTCGCAGCGGTTCGAGGAGTTCCGATGCGCGCGCGGCGGCGTCGGCGCCCTCCCGCAGCGCCAGCCACTCCGGGGCGTAGCGAGGTCGATCGGTCACACTCACATGGCCTCCCGGGGTTCCTGCCGGAGTTGTTCCAGAGCCCTGGCCAGGCTCCGCGAGGTCGTCTCCCAGCCGGCCAGGGCGGTGCGCCGGCGTCGCGCGGCCACCTTCGAACGATGGCGTTCGCCGGGCTCACTCAGCCAGCGGCGCAGGGCAGCGGTGAGTGCCGCCGGGTCATCCGGCGGCACGAGGACGCCCGGCACGCTGCCGTCCGGCGCGCGCCCGACCGCCTCCGGGAGTCCGCCGACGGCCGTCGCCAGTACGGGAACGCCGCGTGCGAGCGCCTCGGTCGCGGCCATGCCGTACGTCTCGGCGCGCGAGGCGAGCACCAGGAGGTCGGCCGCGGCGTAGCTCGCGTTCAACTCGGGGCCGGTCCGCGGGCCGGTCACGTGCACCCGGTCGTCGAGGCCGTACTTCCCGATCAGCTCCCGGAGCCGGGCGACGTAATCGGGATCCTGGCCCAGTCCGCCGACGAGAGAGCAGCTCCACGGCAGGTCGGCGACGTCCGCGAGAGCCGACACCAACTGGTCCTGCCCCTTGCGCGGGGTCACCGAGGCGACGCACAGCAGGCGCGGGGGGCTGCCGACGGCGGACGCAGTGCCGGATGCCAGTGGGGCGATGTCGGCTCCGGGGACGGCGACATGGACCCGGCCGGGGTCGAGCACGTGGTGCTCGACGAGCCTGCCGGCCGCCCAGCCGCTGGTGGCGACGACCGTCGCCACGGCCCGCAGCGTCCTGCGCTCCGCCGCGTCCAGAGCCGCCGCCGGGCCCGGGGCGAGTCCCGTCTCGTCACCCAGCGGAAGGTGCACCAGCACCGCCAGGCGCAGCCGTTCGGCCTCGGGGGCGATGCTGTCGGGGACGCCGCAGGCGACGATTCCGTCGAGGAGGACGAGGCTGCCGTCCGGCGACTCCCGCAGGATCCGGGCCAGTTCCGCGCGCGCGGCGGCCCGGGGCTGCGGCCAGTCGCCCGCGACGGCGTGCTCGTGGACCTGCCAGCCGAGGCGGGGCAGGTCCCGGCACACCCTGCGGTCGTACGTGTTGCCGCCACTCGGCGCGGCCGGATCGTCGACGTCACCAGGCATCACCACGCGCACCGAGCGCTCGGGCGTGGTGGTGGCTGCCACCCGGCTCACAGAGCCCGCTCGTAACTCGCCCACGCGATGTGCGATTCGTGCAGGGTGACCGTGATGCCGGTCAGCCCGCGGGCGCCCTCGCCCAGGGCCCCGGCGTGCACCCGGTCGGCCAGACGGTCGGCAATGACCTTGGCGAGGTACTCCGTGGAGGTGTTGATGCCGGAGAACGCGGATTCGTCGTCGAGGTTGCGGTAGTTGAACTCACCTACCACGCTCCCCAGTTCACCGGTCGCCAGGCCGATGTCGACGACGATGTTGTCGGCGTCCAGCTCGGGACGGCGGAAGGTGGCGTCCACGAGGTACGTCGCGCCGTGCAGACGTTGCGCGGGTCCGAAGACCTCCCCGCGGAAGCTGTGAGCGATCATGAGGTGCTCGCGGACGGTGACGCTGAACAACGGCTGTGACCTCCCGGTCCGACGTATCCGGCCGCTGGCGGCCCTTGCCCCTCAGTACGGCCGCAGCTTGCCGCACGTTCAAAACATCCAGGTCGTTCCGAGGTCAGGCGGAGTCCCCGGCGGCGTGGCCGTCGTACTCGACGCTGTGCTCGACGTCGTGCTCGATGCTGTGCTCGACGTCGTTCTCGACGTTGTACACAACGCGGTGGCACAGCCCGGGAAGGTCGCCGGCGGCGATCCTGGCCAGCACCGACGGCAGCTCCTCGAAGGCGCACTCGCCGCTGATCAGCGCGTCGAAGGCGGGGTCGGCCAGCAGATCGAGCGAGAGCGCGAGCCGGTCGGCGAAGGTCCGTCGGGAGCGCCGGGCCTCGGACACCCTCCCCACCTGGCTGGCCCGCAGGACCAGTCGACCGGAGTGGAAGGCCTCACCCAGCGGCAGGCTGATCCGCCGGTCGCCGTACCAGCTCAGTTCCAGGACCGTACCCTCCGGGGCGAGGAGCTCCAGTGAGCGTGCGAGCCCGGCCTCGGTGGCGCTGGCGTGGACCGCGAGGTCGCAGTCGCCCAAGGCGTCCTCGGGCAGCGCGAAATCGACGCCCAGCGCCTCGGCGACGGCGGCACGGGCGGGCTCGGCATCGACCAGCTGGACCCGGACGCCGGGGTACCGGGCGAGAAGAGCGGCGACGGAGCAGCCGATCATGCCGGCTCCGACGACGGCGATCCGGTCGCCGATCAGCGGTGCCGCGTCCCACAGGGCGTTCACCGCGGTCTCCACCGTGCCGGCCAGTACGGCCCGCTCCGCGGGTACGGTGTCCGGCACCGGGGTCACGGCACTCGCCGGGACGACGTACCGGCTCTGGTGCGGGTAGAGGCAGAAGACCGTGCGGCCGACGAGGTGCCGCGGCCCTTCCTCGACGAGACCGACGTTGAGATAGCCGTACTTGACCGGCCCGGGGAAGTCGCCGTCCTGGAACGGCGCCCGCATCGCGGAGTACTGGCTCTCCGGTACGCCGCCGCGGAAGACGAGACTCTCCGTGCCACGGCTCACCCCGGAGAAGAGCGTGCGCACCACGACGTCGTCGTCGGACGGCGCCGGCAGAGGAACCTCGCGGATCTCGCCGTGACCTGGGGAGTTGAGCCAGAAAGCGCGTGCGGCGCGCTCCATCTGAGTCCTCCTGCTGAACGCTCGGGTGACGGTTTACGTTCTGACAATCACGAGGCCGCGCACACCGTACGCGGCGCTCATCGACTCTGTCACACGGCTGGAGGAAGGTGCCTGCTGGCCATGAGCGTCACGTACGAAACCCGGCTGCTGCGCCCGGAGACGACCGCGGGGGCGGTCGCGCAGACACTCCTGCTGGTCCTTCTGGGCACGGCCGCCGGCCTGGGCCCCGCGGGATGGCTCACAGGTCTGGTGTTCACGGTTGCCACCTGGGGTGTGCTCACACGCGCCCTGCACCGGTCGTGGCTCAGGACCAGGCCCTTCGGTCCCGCCAACGCCGTGACCCTGGCCCGGACGACGCTCGTCGGGTGTGTGACCGCGCTGGTCGCGGATTCCTTCACGAGCCGCCCCCCGGTCACGATCCTGGTCGCCCTCACCACGGCGGCGCTGGTCCTTGACGCCGTCGACGGCCAGGTGGCCCGGCGCACCGGGACGGAGTCCCCCTTGGGGGCACGCTTCGACATGGAAGTCGACGCCTTCCTCATCCTGGTGCTCAGCGTCCACGTCGCCATGTCGATGGGTGCGTGGGTGCTCCTGATCGGCACCATGCGCTACGCCTTCGTCCTGGCGGCCCGGGTGCTGCCGTGGCTGCACGGGCCGCTTCCCCCGAGCACGGCCCGCAAGACGGTGGCCGCGCTGCAGGGGATCGTCCTCCTCGTGGCCGGCGCCGGGATCATCCCGCGCGTGCCCGCATACGGGGCGGTCCTCGTGGCGTTGGCGCTGCTCGTCTGGTCCTTCGGGCGTGACATCAGATGGCTGTGGCGCGTCAGGGTCCGTGAGAACGCCGCGGTGGTCCGGGACGCGACCTACGGGAGGGTCTGACCCGCCCCACCTGGTCCGGAGCCGCCGGTCAACGGCCCGACGTGGACGGGACGGTGCCGGGCTGCGGACCGTAGGCGGTCAGGAAGCGGTCGCGGAAGGCGTCCATCGGCCAGACCGGAGCTTTCGGGCCGGGCTTCAGGCCGTCCTGCCAGCTCCAGCCGGAGATCCGCTCCAGCACGGCCGGGTCGCGGGCGATGATGGCGATCGGTACGTCGCGGCCGAGTTTGCCGGCGGTGACGGTCGAAACGGGCTGATGGTCGCCGAGGAAGACGAGGACGGTGTCGTCGTCGCCGTACTTCTCCACGTAGGAGATGAGGCTGTTCAGCGAGTACTCGATGGCACGCCGGTACTCGGTGCGCACCTGGTCGGGGTCCTGCCACACATCCTTGGGGTCCTTGCCGGCCTCCTTGATCGAGTCGTAGACCGAGCCGTCGCCGACCTCGTCCCAGCCGATCAGCGTGGGTATGGGCGCCCAGGGGTTGTGGCTGGAGGTGAGAATGATCTCCGCCATCATGGGCTTGCGGCCCTTCTTGCCGTGCTCCAGGCGCTCGAAGGCCGCCAGGCTGTACTGGTCGGGTACGGGTGTCCAGCTGAACTTCGGGCCCTGGTACCCCAGCTGCCGCGAGTCGTAGACGTTGTCGAGCCCGTAGAACGTCCCCTCGGGCCAGGACCGGGTGACGCCCGGCATGATGCCGACGGTCCGCCAGGCGCCCGTGTGCTGGAAGGCGCTGGTGAGGGTCAGACGGTCGCTCGAGGTGAGGTCCCGGTAGCGCTGCTGGTTGTTGATCCACAGGCCGGACGCGAAGGTGGAATGGGCCAGCCAGCTGCCGCCGCCGTAGGTCGGGGAGGTGAGGAAGGCGCTCCGGGAGGAGAACCCGGCCGCGCGCAGCCGCCTGGTCCCGTCCGCGAGCACCGCGCCGACCTGAGAGGCCATCTGCGGGTCCTCGACCGCGCTGCGGCCGTAGCTCTCGACGAAGGTGAAGATGACGTCCTTGCCGCGCAGCCCGGTCAGCAGCCGGTCCGCCGGGGTGTCGCGGAAGGCGTCGACGGAGGACTCCTCGGTGAACGCCTGCCTGTCCTTCAGGCCCGCTCTCACCTGCCGCGCACGGCTCTGGACGAATCCGGCCGTGCTGCTGGACGCGACCGGCACGTCGGCTATCTGCACGCCGAGCGCCGCACAGGTGACCCAGACGGTCCCGAGTACGAGAGTGCCCCGGGTCGCCGCGACGCTGTGCCGGACCACGAGGTGGCTCAGCCGGACGACTGCCAGTGCCGTGAGGACGAGCAGGACGAGGACGAGGACCACGACCCCGATCACGGCACCGATCGCACCGGCCCGGCCTATGGAGTCCCTGAGGAATGCCACGCCGTCGTCGAGCAGGACCCAGTCGAGCACCAGGTCGAACGGCCGGAAGAAGGTCGAGTGGAAGCCCATGTCCAGGAACTTCAGGACGGTCAGCAGGCCCAGGCCCACCCCGCCGAGCACCGCCACCACCCGCCTCATGCGCGGCCGCAGGACGAGCAGCACGGCGACGCCGAAAATCCCCTCCACCGGGATGCGTGCGTATGCGCTGGGCCCAAGGCGGGTGGGGTCGTTCGGCAGGAGCAGGGCGCCGAGCACCAGCACGGCGGCCAGGGCGGTCTTCCCCCGCGCCACGGCCCGGGCCAGTGCCGATTGCTCGCCCTGCCGTCCGCCGACGACGGCCTCGCCCGGACAGCCGGCGGCGGCCTCGCCCGGATCGCCGGAGGCGGCTCCATCTGCGGTGGCGTCCGCACCGGGGTCGGAGCCTTGAACCGCGGAGGTTTCCGTGGCCGTGACCGTGGCGTTGGCATTCAGCAGTTGACGAGAGCGCGTCCTCAGCGACACCGGAGGTCCTTCCATGCGAAGCCCGATGGTGCACGGCGGACCGGGCCGGGGAGGCCGGTGCCGTCGTTATGCGTACGCCTCGTCGGTGACTTCTGTTCAAGCACCGGGGAGCTGCATGGCACGCGGAGGGTGCGGACCTTCCCAACGGGGCTGTACAGCAACGAAGCCCCAGGCCATGGCCTGGGGCTTCCGGTGTCGCACGGAGCGGATGACAGGACGCGACCCATGCTTCATGCCTGTGGCGGAAGCCGGGCGCCCTGCCGTCGGAGCGCGGGGGCTCAGTCCTTGACGCCCTCCTCCGTGATCGAGATCGGCTGCGATGCCGGCGAGGGCACGGTCGGGGCCTGCGCGCCCCGCACGTGGCCGTTCTGGTTCATCGAGGCCAGCAGCTGGCGCGCGAGACCGAGCCCGGTGCCGCCCATCGTGAGGGCCTTGGCGAACATCTCCGACATGCCCTCGGCGCCGTTGAGCAGCACCATGTGCTCCACATTGGCGAAGGCACCCGCACCGGCTTCCACGATCTCCGGCCAGTTCTCGGCGAGTTGCTGGGCGACGACGGCCTCCTGGTTCTCCGCGAGCGCCGCCGCACGCGCCTTGATCGCCGTGGCCTCGGCCAGGCCCTTGGCCTTCGCCGACTCGGCCTCCGCGAGCCCTCTGGCCTGCGTCGCCGCCGCCTCGGCCTCACCGGTTGCGCGGGTCGCCGTCGCGGCCGCGGCCCCGCGCGCCTCGGTGGCCTGGGCCTCGGCGGCCGCGGCCGTCTTCACCCGGGTCGCCTCGGCGGCCGCAGCGAGTTCCGTCTCCTTCGCCTTGGCCTGCGCGGCCGAGATACGGGCGTCACGCTCGGCCTCGGCCAGCGTCCGCTTCTCGTACGCCTTCGCATCCGCCGGCTTGCGCACGTCCGCCTGCAGCTGCTGCTCGCGGCGCTGCGCCTCCAGCTCGGCGACCCGGGTCTCCTGAACCACGACCTCCTGCCGGGCCGCCGCGTCCGCGAGCGGGCCCGCCTGCCGGGCGGCGGCAGCCGCCTTGTCCCGCTCGGCCTGGTAGCCGGCCTGAAGGATCTCGCTGTCGCGGGTCGCCTCCGACATCCGGGCGAAGGCGGCCTGCTCGGCCTCCGTCGCCAGCCGGTTCGCCTCGGCCTGCGCGATCCGCGCGTCCCGCTGCACCGCCGCGGCGTGCGGCATGGCGAGGTTCTTGATGTATCCGGTCGGGTCCTCGATCTCGTGGATCTGCAGCGAGTCGACGATCAGGCCGAGCTTCTCCATCTCGGTCCCGCATGCCGCCCGGGTCTGGCCGGTGAGCTTCTCCCGGTCGCGGATCATGTCCTCGACCGTCAACCCGCCCACGATGGAGCGAAGATGGCCGGCGAAGACGATGTGCACCCGCTCCGGCATCATCCTCTGCTGGTCCAGGAAACGGCGTGCGGCGTTGGCGATCGACACGAAGTCGTCCCCGACCTTGAAGATGACGACGCCTTTGACCCGCAGGGGAATGCCCTGGTGGGTCACACAGTCCACGGACAGTTCTGTCTCGTTGAGGTCCAGCGACAGCTTCCGGACCGCCTGCACGCCGGGCAGTACGAAGGTTCCGCGCCCGGTGACGATACGGAACCCCATGCCCTCGCCAAGACCCTCGGTCTTGTGCCTGGAACCGGAGATGACGAGTGCTTCGTTCGGTTCGGCCACCCGCCACATGAGCTTGAACAGGCCGACCAGAACGATGACGGCGGCGAGAACCACTCCCGCCACGGTGCCGATGACCATCGGCATGCGCCCCCTTAGTACGGTGCCGTTCGGCACCTGTGAGGGGAGTGTGCGCCCGGGCGACTTCCGGGTGAAGACGCTGACGGACCCTTGTCGAAATCTTGATACGCGCGGGCGAAACCCATGGCCAAATGAGCTGAAGCCACGCTCAGTTGTCGTACGCGGCCGTCACGTACACCGTGCGCGGAGGCAGATACTCCACGATCATCACCACGGTGCCGGTCTCGAGCCGTTCGTTCCCGATCGCGGGGTAGGCCAGGAAGTGCTCCGCCCCGCCCCGGATCTTCACGATGACTTCGCCCACCAGCCCCGGCCCCACCGTCCCGGTCACTCGGCCGGACAGCCCCACCATGTCCTCACCCATGTCCGGAGGGTAACGGCGATGGGCCGGATGTGGGCGAGGGGCCGGACAATGCTCTCCGGCTCCAGCCGGACCTCTGTGCCCGGACGGGCTCACTGGGTGTCGTCGTGCTGTTCGGCTGCGGCGCGGCGGAACTCCGCGTTGATGCGCTGAGCTTCCTCGAGCTGGTCCTCGAGGATGACGATGCGGCAGGCGGCCTCGACCGGCATGCCCTGGTCGACGAGTTCGCGGGCGCGGGCGGCGATCCGTAGTTGGTAGCGGGAGTACCGGCGGTGTCCGCCCTCCGAGCGGAGCGGGGTGATGAGGCGGGCCTCACCGATGGCGCGGAGAAAACCGGGAGTGGTGCCGAGCATCTCGGCGGCCCGTCCCATGGTGTACGCGGGGTAGTCGTCGTCGTCCAGGCGGCCACTGAGCGGAGTGTCTGCTGTCATTCTCACCTCGTTGTGCAACGCGTCGAGGGGCCCTGGCGCCATACAGCACCAAGGCCCCGAAGGAAATTGAACACCATCTGTCGGCCCTACTGCGGTGCCGACCTTCTGTTTTCCGCTACCCCACCCGGGAGAGGGTGGGAGTGCGGGGATCGCGAATGCGTGACCGGGGACCACCTTCCATTCCGGGGTCGTACGGCACCCGGGCCGAATCTTCCCTGCCCGGGCGATCCCGATGGCGTCTGCTTCCTCCGTTCTTCACCTGAGTCAACCAATTACCGAATCAGTACCGATGAGTACTGTTACCCGCCAGTTCGATTCTGCCGGGTCTCGTTTCACTGCGTCTACAAGAGAAACCTTAACCGCGCGACGGCCCAATGTCTGCTTTGGCGAGCACAGATTTTTACGTGTCCGCCGGCCGGACCGACGCATAGAATCGGCTGTCATGTCGAACGCTGACGAACTGCTCGTCGATGTCGCCGCCATGGTGGAGTCCGAGCAGAGCAATCAGATGTCCCTGACCGTGGTCATCGGCGGCGCTGTCATCACCGGACGGCTGGCTCCCGAAGCCGTGTGGAGGCAGCGTGTGTCGGAGGTCCTGAGGGACTCGGACCGCCTCGGCCCGTTCTCCGGCGTTTTCACCGCCGACCGGACGCAGGACCGGCCCGACCCCGGCAAGCCGCCCACGCATCTGCACTTCCACGTCGCCCGGATCCTGCAAGGCAGCATCGGGATCCCGGAGACGGGCGGGATGTACCGGGTCGCGATCGAGGATGTCAGCGGCTGGACCGTTGGCGACTTCAGCTACTCCGACCGCTGAGCCCCGGTGACCGGATCCGTGGCGGGCCAGGGAGGTGCTGTCAGGTGCTGTGTCTCGTCGACCGGAGGCCGAACGCGACGAGGGCTCGGCCGGCGCGCGCCGGCCGAGCCCTCATCACTGTCCTGCCCCGGCTTTCGCCCGACCCTTCGGTTACACGGGCGTGGGGTTGCCGAGCAGTGCCGACGCCTTCTCGAGCGGAGTGAGGGCGGGCGCCGGTGAGGCCTCGGGCAGGGCACGGCACGTGAAGCCGAGACGGGTCATGGCCCTGATGACTTCGCCGGCGGTGAAGTCGCGACGGTCCTGGCGGGTGATGACTTCGCCCACTTGCTTCACGGGGTAATGGCGGCGGCCGATGATCACGGACTCACCCGTCACCGGCTCGGGCTTGACGCCCTTCATCGACGCCATCACCCCGCTCTTGGACAGGTCGAACGGGAAACGGGCGATGACGCAGCGCATGGTGCCTCACAGGTAGAGGGAGAGGGGTCCGACCGGGGGAAGGCGGATCAGCGTGAGAGGGTGAGAACGCCCACGGCACAGCCGTGCTCGTCGACGACGGGCGAGGCCCCGAGCTGCCGGTACCGCATCGCGTGCTCGGCCTCGACCACCGTGGTCACGGGCGAGGTGAACGGTCCGGTGTCGCCGACGACGTCCCGCAGACGGACCCGGTCCGTATAGGCGGAGCTGTCGCGGACGAGGGCGAGCTGGGCCTGAGTGATCAGGCCCGTGCACCGGCCGTCCTCGTCACAGACGAGCAGGTGCCCGGAGCGGGCGCCGGCCATGACGGACAAGGCCACCTCCACGGTCATGTCGTCCCAGACCTGCGGTCCGGGCGCGTCCATGGCGTCGACCACAGTCCGGCCGGCGGAATCCGCCTGGCGCGGCTGCATCTGAACCAGCGTCAAAGTGCCTCCTGCTGAAATGGGTCGGCGTCCTGATCACGAAGGGTTCCAGGCCCTGTCCACCTAGGTCCTGTCCGGCCGATCTTGCCGGGCTCGCGTGCCCTGGTGCCGCACCTCGCTGCGTTGTCGTCGGTCACCGACGCTCCGCGTCGATTTCCTCCTCCGCCTTGCGATGTACGGCACCAGACCCCGCTCACTGATCCGGCCTGATCGACCGGACAGGACCTAGCCGGACACCCCTAGGCCGCCGCGTCGAAGGCGGACTGCCGCTGAGCCGTGCGGCGCGGCGACTGGCCGGTGCGGCGGTTCCTGGCGGTACGGCTGCGCCCGCCACGAGAGGCGGGGGCGCTGCGCTTGGGGCGCTCGGCCGCCGGTGCCGTGATGACGACCGGGATGCCCGACGGGGTTTGCGCGCCGGTGATGCGGCTCAGTTCGGCCTCACCCGAGCGGACCTGTGTGGTCCGTGGGCTGATCCCGGCGTCCGACATGAGACGGACCATGTCGCGGCGCTGGTCGGGTGTGACCAGGGTGACGACGAGGCCGGACTCGCCGGCGCGGGCCGTGCGGCCCCCACGGTGGAGGTAGTCCTTGTGGTCGCTGGGCGGGTCCACGTTGACCACCAGGTCGAGGTTGTCGACGTGGATCCCGCGCGCCGCGACGTTGGTCGCCACCAGCACCGTCACATGCCCCGTCTTGAACTGGGCCAGGGTCCGGGTGCGCTGCGGCTGCGACTTTCCACCGTGCAGCGCGGCGGCCCGTACACCGCTGTTGAGCAGGTGGCGGGTGAGCTGGTCGACGGCGTGCTTGGTGTCCAGGAACATGATCACCCGGCCGTCCCGCGCCGCGATCTCGGTCGTCGCCCGGTGCTTGTCCGCGCCGTGCACATGGAGCACGTGGTGCTCCATCGTGGTGACCGCACCCGCGGCCGGGTCGACGGAGTGGACCACCGGGTCGGTCAGGTACCGGCGGACCAGAAGGTCGACGTTGCGGTCCAGGGTGGCCGAGAACAGCATCCGCTGACCCTCCGGACGCACCTGGTCCAGCAGGGCCGTGACCTGCGGCATGAAGCCCATGTCGGCCATCTGGTCGGCCTCGTCCAGGACCGTGATGCCGACCTGGTCCAGGCGGCAGTCGCCCCGCTCGATGAGGTCCTTCAGCCGGCCCGGCGTCGCGACGACGACCTCCGCCCCACCGCGCAGCGCACCGGCCTGCCTGCCGAGCGACATCCCACCGACCACCGTGGCCAGCCGCAGCTGCACGGAGCGGGCGTACGGAGTGAGCGCATCGGTGACCTGCTGTGCCAGCTCCCGGGTGGGTACCAGCACCAGGGCCAGCGGCTGCCGGGGCTCGGCTCGTCGGCCGGCCGTACGGGCCAGCAGCGCCAGGCCGAAGGCGAGGGTCTTGCCGGATCCGGTGCGCCCGCGGCCGAGTACGTCACGGCCCGCGAGGGAGTTCGGCAGGGTCGCCGCCTGGATCGGGAACGGTACGGTCACGCCTTCGGCGACGAGCCCGGCCAGCAACTGCGCGGGCATGTCGAGATCGGCGAACGCCTCGACGGCGGGGAGCGCGGGAGTGATCGTTTCCGGCAGGGCGAACTCCCCCTGCCGTGCGGCGGGGCGGCGCCCGTGGCCACCCGAACGGCTCGGAGCACCGGAGCGGCTGGAGGCCGGGGCACCCCAGCGGCTGCCGCCCTTTCCGGAGCGGGAACCGCCGGTGCGGGTGCGGGCGAAACGGTCGTTCGTACGTGTGCGGTTCATGCAGAACCTTCCTCGATGCGGCACGTATCAAGGAATTCCTGCGGCAATGAGCAGCACAGAGAATCGCGAGAACGGGCCAAAACAAATGCGAAAGCGGATCTGGCGGCCGGCGGGAAATACGCACGGGCAGAGGCGCTGAAACAGGTGACGCGATCCGGGCCGGAGAGGCCGGGGCGTCGCGTGTGGGAAGCTCTGACGGATCTGCGTCCGGAGCCTTGAGTGGAGCATCCGCCGTACGGTGCGATCGCGCAACCCTCGGAATCATGCCGACGGTGAAAGCGCCACGGTGTGACGGCGGGGCTGAGTCCTGAAGTGCAACGAGCTGGGGCCCGCACCCCAAGGTGCGGGCCCCAGCTGTGGACTGTGCGCGTCAGCTTCAGGCGGGAACGATGTTCTCGGCCGTCGGGCCCTTCTGGCCCTGCGCGATGTCGAAGCTCACCTTCTGGCCTTCCTGCAGCTCGCGGAAGCCCTGGGCGGCGATGTTCGAGTAGTGGGCGAACACGTCAGCGCCGCCACCGTCCTGCTCGATGAAGCCGAAACCCTTTTCCGCGTTGAACCACTTCACGGTGCCAGTAGCCATATGTCAAATCTCCTTCGGGGCAGTGCCCGGAGTCCGCACTGTGCGGAGTCCGTGTCGCCGCGATGATTGCCCCGCCCGGAAAATGACCGGAAATACAAAAGCACTCCCATCGGCGCGAAAGGCCGGTAGGGGCACTTGAAGTCTTGGGAACCACAACTGCAACTGATATCGACAGTAGCACGGCGCGATCGGATGTGCACGGCGGATAATTACGCTCCGTCTGTCGGTTCAGAAAACTTGATCGCGCATCGCATCGATTTCTCACTTCATGAGCACAGATATTGGTCCGCCCGGAACGCAGCGTTTACGCGAAGGGGGTTCTGTCGCCTCACCTCCTGGGCATGGGCCCGCGCGGCAGGCGCGCCCGTTCAGGCCGTCGCCCTTCCCGTCGTGCCGAGGGCCACAAGACCCTTCGCCCCATGCTGTACACAGCCGCGCTTGGAAACGGAGCGGCCGCTAGGCTGGGACGAGCGGTGCTTCGAAGGCGTCGCGCGGCGGTGGGGCCCGCCGTACCCGAACCGCGGCGAGGATGCCGCCAACGGTCCCTACTTGCGACGAAGTGCGCCTGGATGCCGGTGCCCTGCGAGTAGGAGATGCGTGGTGGGGAGTTCTGAGGCCCAGGTGGTGGACGACCTCAGTGATGATCCCGGAGTCGGGGATCGCGTACCCGCCTGGTGGCGCGCGTTGTTGCGCGGGCAGGGCCCGGTCGTGTGTGCCGTCGCGCTGGGGGGCGGCGTGGGGGCGTCGGCACGGTACGGGGCGTCGCTGATCTGGCCGACCGCGGCGGGCGGCTTCCCGTGGACGACGCTGGCCGTGAACGTGGTCGGGTGTGCGGTGATCGGTGTGTTCATGGTGGTGATCTCCGAAGTGTGGGCTGCGCACCGGCTGGTGCGGCCGTTCTTCGGCACCGGTGTGCTCGGCGGGTTCACCACGTTCTCCACGTACGCCGCCGATATACAGCATCTGGTGGACCGTGGTGAGGCGCGTACGGGTCTTGCGTATCTGGCAATGACGCTGGTGGCGGCGCTGACCGCGGTGTGGACGGCCGTGTCGCTGACGCGCCGCGTACTGGCGTGGAGGCAGGCATGACACGGCTGACGGGCTCGGCCCTGCGGGTGACGATCTTCATCGGGGAGAACGACGTGTGGCACCACAAGCCGGTGTACACGGAGATCGTGCACCGGGCGCGTGCGGCGGGGCTGGCGGGCGCGAGCGTCTTCCGCGGGATCGAGGGTTTCGGGGCGTCGTCGCTGATCCATACGCAGCGGCTGCTGTCGTTGAGCGAGGACCTGCCGGTGGCGATCGTGATCGTGGATGACGAGGAGCGTGTCCGCGCCTTCCTGCCCCAGCTCGACGAGCTGGTCGCGGAGGGCCTGGTGATCCTGGACGAGTGCGAGGTCATCCGCTACGTGGGCCGGGGGAGGGACAAGTGAACTGGCTGCTGGTGATCGTGGGTGCGATGGTCGGGGCGCCCTTGCGTTTCCTGACCGACCGGGCCGTTCAGGCCGGGCACGACACCGTCTTCCCCTGGGGGACCTTCGCGGTGAACGTGGTGGGGTCGTTGGTGCTGGGGCTGGTGACCGGGGCGGTGACGGCCGGGGCCGCCTCGTCCGAGGTGCAGCTGCTGGTGGGGACCGGGCTGTGCGGGGCGCTGACGACGTACTCCACGTTCTCCTACGAGACGCTGCGGCTGGCCGAGGACGGCGCGAAGTTCTACGCGGCGGTCAACGTGGTGGCCAGTGTGGTGGCCGCGCTGGGCGCGGTGTTCGTCGGCGTCGCGTTCGCCGAGGCGTTGTGGGCATGAGCCGGACCCGTACGGAGGCCGAGGTCTCCGGGACCGGAGCGGTGGGGATGCGGCCGTGGCGGTTCGTGCTCTGGTTCGGCACGGTCAGCCTGCTGGCGGACTTCGTGTACGAGGGTGCGCGGTCGATCACGGGGCCTTTGCTGGCGTCGCTGGGCGCCTCGGCGGTGGTGGTCGGGGTGGTGACGGGCGCGGGTGAGGCGGCGGCGCTGGTGCTCCGGCTCGGTTCGGGGCCGCTGGCGGACCGTACGGGCCGGTTCTGGGCGTGGGCGATCGCCGGGTACGCGCTGACGGTGGTGAGTGTGCCGCTGCTGGGTGTGGCCGGGGTGCTGTGGGTGGCGTGTGCGCTGGTGATCGCCGAGCGGGTCGGCAAGGCGGTGCGCAGCCCGGCCAAGGACACCCTCCTCTCGCACGCGACGGCGGCGACCGGGCGAGGGCGCGGGTTCGCCGCGCACGAGGCGATGGACCAGATCGGGGCGCTGCTGGGCCCCTTGACGGTGGCCGGCGTCCTCGCGCTGACCGGGGACGCGTACGGACCGGCGCTCGGAGTGCTGGCCGTGCCCGGGGCGGCGGTGCTGGTGTTGCTGGTATGGCTGCGCAGACGGGTGCCTGATACGGCCGCGTACGAGCGGGCCATGGTGCCCACGCCTGTTGCTGCTGCGTCGGCGGACGGCCTTGGTGAGGCGAGGCGGCTGCCGCGCGCGTTCTGGGTGTACGCCATCTTCACCGCGGCGACCATGACCGGCTTCGCCACCTTCGGCATCCTCTCCTACCACCTTGTCGAACGCGGCCTGGTCTCCACGGCCGCGGTGCCGGTGCTGTACGCGGCCGCGATGGGCGTCGACGCCGTCGCGGCCCTGGCGACAGGCTGGTGCTACGACCGCGTCGGGCCGCGGGTCCTCGTGGTGCTGCCGCTCCTCGCCGCCGCCGTCCCGGCCCTGGCGTTCACGAACCGCCTCGCACTGGTGGTGGCCGGATCACTGGTGTGGGGTGCGGCCATGGGCGTCCAGGAATCGACGCTGCGCGCCACGGTGGCCGACCTGGTGCCGCTGGAGCGGCGAGCCACCGCATACGGCCTGTTCGCGGCGGTCGTCGGAGGGGCGGCCTTCGCCGGGGGCGCTCTGACCGGGGCTCTGTACGCGTACTCGATCCCGGTGCTGGTCACGGTGGTGGCCGCGATCCAGGCCGGCGCCCTGGTCCTGCTCGCCGTCCTGCGCGTCCCCCGCGGATGACCCTCCGGGCTCTTCGCGTGGAGCGGCGCCGCCGACGGGAATCCGGGTGGACGGCCGACACATCCCGAACCTGTCACTGCCCGCTGCGACTTCGGTCGTAGGACCCGGGCGGGCTGGGCTTCGTTCCCGGGCCCGATGCCGGACCGTACGACTCCTGCCTAGCGTGCTCTGCATGGACATGAGGGGTACGAGTGGTGCGCTCGACGAAGCACTGGAACGGTTGCACGCCTCGGGGCCGGAGCGGCTCGGACGGCTCACCAATCACGCACCTATGGTGGTCGAGGCCCTTGCCTCGCATGGACGGTCGGGCGCCGTACACCGCTGGCTGGATCTCTACGGGAAGAAACTCGAGGAATTCCCCACCGCCGTAGCGCCCATCACCGACGCCGACTGGCCCGCTGCGCTGGGCGATCCCCGCCGGGTCGCCGACTGGATCGCGTACTTCACGCGCGCCACCGACGAACACTCCTGGCGAAGCCTGCTCGCGTTGTGGTGGCCGCGTCTGCTGCCGGGGATGTACGGGGGATCCACCCATCCCGTGATCCGGGTCGGCCACGCCGTACGTGCCCTCGTCGAGAGCGGCGAGAGCGCGCCACGGCTCACCGAACTCGCCCATGGCCTGGGCTACTGGGCCGCCCGGCACCACCCGGTCTCCGGCATCGCCCTGCTCCCCGGTGCGCCGGACGCCGTGGGGGCCCTGGACGCAGTGCCTCCGATCCCCGACCCGCAGGGCGGCTTCCCGGCCAGGCTGGCCCGCGTCGATCGGCTGCCGGCATGGGCGGCCGGAGTGACGGACCCGGACACGGCCAAGCAGCGGCTTGCGGAGCTGGTGCGTGCTGCGACTCATCGCTACGCCACTCATGGGCATGGCGAAGAGACCATGCTGGTCCACGCGGCGACGGCCCCCAACGCCGTGCTGCGCACCCTTCCCGCTCTCCCTCGCGCCCTGTGGGCACCGAGCCTGCACGCTGCGTGGACAGCGTCCGCGGCCGTGACCGCCATGTATGCCCCGACGGAACCGATCCCGTACGTATCTCCCGGTCGCATCACCGCCGAAGAAGTCCTCGAGCGCGCCCTGGCACACGGCGACGAGCACGTCATCAAGTTCACCGACACCGCACTGGACCTCGGTGACGAGCAAGCGCTCGCCGCCGCGTTGCGCGCAATCGAGCTCAGCGAACCCCTTTGCTGAATCGCCCGATGAACCGGTCGGCGACGCGCCACCTCCCTGACACCGCATCAGGAGCGAGGTGGCGCGCGACTTGGCCCGTGCGGTGCCACAGCCCGCATCGGCCATGGCCCTGGTTCACACGAGCGGGGTGCCGGTGTTTCCCCTCTTTTCAGGAGGGCTTCGACTTTCAGGAAGGCTTCGACCCCGACACCGCGGTGACAGTCACCTTGTCGTCACAGGCGGCGACATCCCTTCCATCCTCCAGCTGGACCTGGTGCCGGCCCGCCCCGGGCAGGCCCACGATCAGCGTCGGGTACAACTGCGGCTCGGCCCCGGACACGCAGTAGCCGTCGGCCTCGCCCTGGACCTGGACGAAGGTGAGCTTCACCCACGCCGTGCCGCCCGGTGCCAGCCGGACCGGCGACGCGGATCCCGTACGCGTCACCGCCAGCGGACGGTTGAGGTCCGGGCGGGTCATTCCTGCCGCAGCCACCGTCGGGAAGCCCTCCAGGGTGCAGGCGCGATCCGAGGTGTTCTTGAACCCGACGACCTCCGCTCCCGTGCCCGTGCCCGGCGGGTAGTCCGTCGCCTGGTGCCCTTCGGCCCTCAGGTCCGTCGGGGCACACGTCGGAGCGGTGCCGCTCGATCCGGCTCCCTCGCCCGACCCCCCGGACGAGCCGCTCTCCGCCGGGTCGTTCACGGGCGGCACGCTGGTCCTGCCGGGCTCCGAGGCGGCGGGGTTCGGGGTGCCCGCAGGACTCCCCGCCGCCGAGGGCGCGCCCGAAGGCTTCCCCGCCGCCGAAGGCGCGGCGGCACCCGAATCGTCGCCGGTCGGCTGGCAGCCCGTGGCCAGAAGGGTGGCCGCGGAGACCACGACCATCGCCGCCGCGGCTCTGCGGATGCTGTTCCTGTACTGCATGACGCCCCCCGAAGGATGTGACCGGTGCCGGGTCCTTGCGGCACTCACTCGGTGACATGGAGATCGCCGGCCACCGGTTGCTCCGGCGGATCAGTCGTGACATGCCGGTTACATGCCATGGTCAGGAACCGGCTGCGAGCAGCCGGCGAGCGGATGTGGGCCGTCCGTGGGCACGGGAGCCCACGTCTGCTCGTGCCTGCCGCCGGATCACCCCCACCACGCTGAATAGTCACCAGGGTCAAGACGTACGGACGTGTCTCAGCGGCACCGAGGGGAACGACCGATGGACAGCGCAGGACAGCCGCATCGGAGGGCTTTGCTTGCCGGCGGTCTCGCGGTCGCCGCAGGCGCGCTGACGGCGTGCTCATCCACGAGCGCCTCCCCGGGGGCGACGACCGCCGCCCCGACGACGGATGCGCGGCCGACCACGCCGGAGGCAGCCTTCGCGAGACTGACGGACGGCAACAAGCGTTGGGTGAGCGGAGACCTCCGGCATCCCGACCGGGATCCGAACCGACGCCAGCTCGTAGCCGAGAAGCAGGAACCTTACGGCGTGATCCTCTCGTGCATCGACTCCCGGGTGCCGCCTGAACTCCTCTTCGATACCGGGCTGGGTGACCTTTACGTGATGCGCACGGGCGGGCAGGCGGTCGGCCCGGTGGTCATTGGTTCCGTGGAGTACGGGCCCATGACGAGTGGCACCCCGCTGATCGTGGTCCTCGGGCATCAGCGTTGCGGCGCCGTCGAGGCGGCGTACAAGTCCATCCGTGACGGCGAACCGCTGTCCGGCAACCTGGAGGCGATCGCCAAGGCTCTGCGACCGGCGTACGAGCAGGCAGTCAAGGAAGGCGGCGCCGACCCGGTCGAGACCATGGCCCGCGCCCAGGTCAAGCTGACCGCGGCCGACCTACGCTCCAACCAGGACCTCGCCCCTCTCGTGAAGAAGGGTGCCCTTGCCGTGGCCGGCGCCTACTACTCGCTCGACACCGGCCAGGTGGAAGTCCTGACCGGCGCGCCCTCCTGAACCGGTCGGATGACCGGGACGGTAGAGCCTTCGGGTGCAATCCCGATCACCGAGCATGCTGGAACACGCGGTGTGACGTCGGCCCACAAGAGGGGCCTACCGTTGCGAGATCCCTGGACCGTGCCCTCCGTAGGCCCCAACTGAACGGCATTGCAAGGAGTGCCGCGCCGGCACCCCGGGAGCCGGCCTCGACTCACCCATTCGGAGTAGCGCGCCGCGCTCCGAGTCGCACTTCACCCGTTCGGAGGGGTCAATGGTGAGGAGCAGGCGCCGGACAGCGAACGCACCGGACCTGCGGATTCACCGAACATTCACCGAACACGCAGGTCCGTCGGACTCCCGGACCCACTGGACAGGACGGACCGGTCCCGGACCACTCGCCACCGCGAGGGGCTGATGCGATGGGAACCGTTGGCTCCACCGACGCACTCACGGACCTTCACACCGGTGACCCCTACCCGGTCTACGAGCGCCTGCGCGAGACGGAACCGGTGTACCGGATCCGGAACGGCACATATCTGCTGTCCCGCTACCAGGACTGCCTGCGCGTCCTGGCCGATCGTGAGAGCTTCCTGGCACCGGGCGACCCCGGGCCTTCCGTCGGTACGGCGGACCGGCCGGCGCCCGTGCTGTCCCGCGTCATGAGTTCACAGAACCCGCCCCGGCACACCAGGATGCGTGCCGCGGTGGCCCGGCGGTTCGTCGAGCATGTGCGAGGCCGGCAGACGTGGATCAGCGGGCGCTGCGACCAACTCCTCGACCCCGTTGTGCAGTCCCTCAGGGACGGCGTGACCGACATGAGCGGACTCGCCGAGGCGCTTCCCCGCGACACGATCATGCACATCCTGGGCCTGCCGCAGGACGATCGACACCTCGTGTCGACGCTGGTCGCCGACATCTTCCCCACCTCCGGGCCGCTGCCGGACCCGGACAGCGGCGGCGCCGCGGCGATGCAGCGGCTCACCGCCTACCTGCAGGAGGAAGTGGTCCGACGGCGCCGCAGGCCCGGTGATGATCTGATGTCCGAAATGGTCCGGGCACACACCCGCCGTGCCGGTGCCCTGCCCCATGACGAACTCATCAGCATTCTCACGGGACTCGTCGTCGCCGGGTACCCACAGATCGCCGCGGGTATCGAGACCGGGATCGTCCTGATGAGCCGCCACCCGCAGCAGGCGACGTTCCTGGACGGCCCTGCCACCACCCGGCTGTTCATCGACGAGGTGCTCCGCTACGACGCTCCGGTGCAGTTCACCCCCGCACCCAGGATCCCCGCGAGAACGGTCGTCATCAGCGGGGTGCCGGTGCCGGAGGGTGCACACGTCTGGGCGGCGCTCAGTGCCGCCAACCGGGATCCCGGCGTCTTCCCCCGGCCCAACGAGTTCCGTCCGGGGCGCGGCGGACCACGCCATCTGAGCTTCGGCGGAGGTGCGCACTACTGCCTCGGCGCAGAACTGGTCTACCTGGAGATGTCGATGCTGCTGCGACGGCTCCGGCAGCGAGCTCCGGATCTCGTGCCGGCACGATCGCCCGTCCAGCGACTCGGGCGGCTGCGCGGGTTCACCTCTGTTCCCGTCATACGCCCGGAACGGGAGTCATGATGAGCGCCAGAGATGTCAACGAACACGCCGACGGCGTCCATGTGTTCATGGAGAGTGCCGCCTGTTCCACGTTCCTCGACGCCGCCGTCGGCGTCTACCGAACGGTCAGGCCCGGCTTGCCCTATGCGTGCTTCGGCGTGCTGGTGGGCAGCGTTCGCGACCACACCGCCCGCATCGAGCGGGTCGCCTTCGGCCGTAACGTCCGGGCGAGGGACACCGCGGCCCTGGGAGAGTTCTCGGAGTCCATCATTCCCTGTTTCGGAACGGCCTACGAGAACCCCCATCGCGGATACTGGTGCGACTCCGCCGACCTGCTCCGCATCATGCGGGATGCCGAAGCCGGTGGACTCGACATTCTCGGTTCGGTACACCTCCACCCCGACTGGCACAACATCGACTCTCCCGGCGGCACCGGTTCGCCACTGAGCGAGCATCCGACGCAGATGGACACCTACGTCTTCGCCAGGACCGGCTGGCCGGTCAATCTGATCTGCTACCTGGAGCGCCGGAGCGGCTGCATCTATCACTCGTGGGGCGCATGGAGTCCATGCGTCGCCGCAGACCCCTCCACCCCCCACTGCGACGCACTGCCGGTGCGCCTCGCACTGCCCACTGCCGGATGAGTTCACGGGACGCAGACGATCCTGCCCACATGGAGGTCCCATGAATGCCGATCAGACCGACACCGCCGTCTCCTGCCCTGCGCCGGCCGCACACACGGCCGCGGAAGGTGCCGTCGACCTCATGCACCGGACGGGCTTTGTCAGCGCCCCGTATGCGCTGCTCGCCCAGCTCCGGTCCGAGAGGCCCGTACGGCGCGTGACGTTCGCCGGTGTTCCCGTATGGCTGGTCACGCGCCACGAGGACATCCGCACGGTGAGCAGGGATCCACGGCTGAGCAACGATCCGCGGCGCGCCGGCAGGGCGGTGCGGGCCGCTCCCTGGGTCTTCGCCACCGAGACGTACACCGTCACACGGAACATGCTCCGCTGCGATCCCCCGGACCACACAAGACTGCGCGCGCTGGTGGCAGGGGAGTTCACGCCCGGCCGAATCGACGCCCTGCGTCCGAGAATCCAGGAGATCACCGATGATCTCGTGTCCGCATTCCTTCCGCTGGGGCGCTGCGACATCATCTCCGACTTCGCCAAACGCCTGCCCCTCACGGTCATTTCGGAGGTACTGGGCGTGCCCACCGAAGGTCGGGACACCTTCGCCCGGCTGGCGACCGTCTACGTGGAGATGAGCGAGAGCGACCACGGGCGAACGCCTCAGGCGGCCTCCGGGATGCGGGACCACCTCGCCGGGCTCCTCAAGGCCAGGAGGGAGTCCGCGGCCGATGCCGGGGACCTGCTGGAGCGGCTTCTTGTGGCCGGTCACGAGGAGGACGAGCTGATCAGCATGTCCTTCCTCCTCCTGGTGGCGGGCTTCGAGACGACCGCCAACCTCATCGGCAGCGGGGTACTGGCGCTGCTGGAACACCCCGGGCAGCTGGAGATGCTCCGGAGGAAGCCGTCCCTGATGGAGCAGGCGATCGAGGAGATGCTGCGCTACAACGGCCCCATCAAGATGGCGCCCGTACTGCGGTTCACGACCTGCGACATACGGATCGGGGACGTCACCGTCCCCGGTGGCGGGGAGGCCGTGCTGCTGTCCTACGGCGCGGGCAACCGGGATCCGGACCGCTTCGCCGAGCCCGACCGCTTCGACATCCTCCGCGACAGCCGTGGACACCTCGGTTTCGGACACGGGGTTCACCACTGCCTGGGCGCGCCGCTCGGCAGAGCGGAAGCCACGATCGCGCTCCGCACCCTTCTGGAGCGGTGCGACGAACTGGCTCTCGCGGTCGATCCCTCCGAACTGACCTGGGGACACAGCCGGTTCATGCGCGGACTGACCAGCCTGCCGGTCACCTTCCGGCCCGCCGTGCAAAGGCCCCCCTCATGACGACGCCACGGCCCCGCGCACTCGTGACCGGAGCCTCCCGCGGCATCGGCGCGGCCATCGCCCGCGCGCTCGCACCCACCCACGACGTGCTCCTCGGCGGCCGGGACCCCCGGTCCCTCGAGGCACTCGCACGCGAGCTGCCGGGCCGGGCCCGCCCATGGGTGGCCGACCTGTCGGACCCTGACGGACTCGCCGAGGCCACAGCCGGCGTGGACCGTCTGGACGTGCTGGTGCACAACGCCGCCGTCGCCGAGCCCGGCACGATCGCCCGTACCCCGCTGGACGTGTGGCAGCGGGTCTTCGCGGTCAATCTCTTCTCGGCCGCGGAACTCACTCGTCTGCTCCTGCCGTCCCTCCGCCACAGCCGAGGTCACGTGGTACTGATCAACGCGGGATCCGGGCTCCGGATCACGTCGAACCGCGGCCCTTACGTCGCCAGCAAGTACGCCTTGCGCGGGTTCGCGGACGCCCTGCAAACCGAGGAGAAACCCAATGGAGTCCGAGTGACCTCCATCCATCCGGGCCCGACCGACACCGATCTGCAGCGCAGCGCGGCCGAACGCGCGGGCCGCGAGTACCACCCGGACCAGTTCCTACGACCGGAGTCGGTGGCCGCCGTCGTGCTGAACGCGGTACTGGCGCCCTCGGACGCGACGGTGACCGACCCGTCATCGACCGCTGAGCCGGAGCGCTCGGTGGGTCGTGGTGCGGACGAATCCGTACAGCCCGGTCAGTTGCTGCTCATCTGATGCGCCTGGTGATCCCGGCACTCGCTGTTGCTGGTAGACAGCCACCATGACGTACTACGCAGACCTGACTCCGTACACGTACGACAGGGACAACTGGGCTCCGGCGGCATCAGGCCTCTGGCGCGGCGTCACACTGCTCAACGTGGGCTGGCTCGACAGCGGTAGGGGGTACGCGACGGGCTCTCCACCGCCGGACCTGGTCGAGAGGCTGAAGGGCATGACCCGCACCCACCGAGCACAGCAGACCCGAGGTTTTCACCTCTGTCCATGGTGCGCCTCGCGACTTGCTGCCAGGCGCCTCGATGGCCCTCGGGGAAGCGCCGAGATACGAGTGATGGGCGACGGCGTCGCTTACGCCGCCCCTGAGCTGATCGCCCACTACGTCGAGGCCCATGACTACCAGCCGCCGGCCGACTTCACAGAGGCGGTGCTGTCGTCCGACGCTGACTTTTGAGCCGGGAATCACCGAGTTCCGAGCCGCCGCCGTGAAGTGCTCCACGGACTCGGGTGGCGGAGGTCAAAACCGTCCGCGGCTTCCCGTACGAGCTCACCGAGCGGGGAAGGTGAGCCGCAGAACGATCTCGCCGTCGTCGATCTCCCCGGTGGGCTCGAACCCGAACTTCTGGTAGAAGGGCCACGGTTCGCCCTCGCCGGGCTCGTAGCTGGTCAGCAGCTCGGTGGCGCCGTCCGCGCGAACCAGGGCGGCGATCTGCGTGAGCGCCTCTCGGCCGATCCCTCGCCTCTGGTACCGCTTGTCGACGAGGAGGCGCCAGAGGAAGTGCTGCCCTTTGAAAGGACCAGCCGGCGGTTTCCACGACAGCATCACGAAGCCGACCGGCTCGTCGCCACGGTACACGGCGCGGTACCAGGGATTGGCCTCCGGCGTCTTTGCCGCCTCCTTGAGCGACTTGGACACTGAAGCGACGAACTGCTTCTGGTCACGTCGGACGCGGAGGGCACGAACGGCCTCCCGGTTGTCGTCGGTGATCTCCCGTAGGTGCACGCCTGGGGACCTCATGCCACACCCCTTCCTGCATCCGGCAGCTGCGGCATCCGGGCCGACGTGGAGGGCCGCCACCAGGTGGCAGTCCCTTGTGCGTACGCGTTGTCAAGGACGCCAGGTCGGACGTCTTCGCAGCGTATTCGACACAGGCGATCTGGAGCGGGACTGGCACGCCGGGCCGTGACCGCGTCCGAGGCAGCGCTGCGGCATCGTCCGCGGTACCCGGGCGCAGTACAAGATCCACGACCGCCGGCCCCTTCCATGCCCCTGCGTGATCCTCCCCTCCCTTCCATCTTCCTCCCTCTCGGCGACGCTGCTGTGCCTCGATCGGGAGCCACCACACGTCGGTCTGGACGACGACGAAGCCCCAGGTCGCTGACCTGGGGCTTCGTGCACCAGCGGACGGCGGCCTCAAGGCGGGGTCAGATGCTGGACAGCGTCGTCGCCAGCGCCTGGAACCAGGCGCCGTAGGAGAACGGCTCGGGCGGGCCGACTTCCATGCCCAGTTCGGCGGCGGCCAGGGCGTAGTCCCCCTCGTCCAGGGGGAGCGCGAGCAACTCGTGGAGTTCGCCCACGAGGCGTGCGACCAGCTGGGGGTCGGTGGTGGCGGCGTAGTCGGCGACGGCGGCGTCGTGGTCGGGGAACTCGTCGACGATGTCCTGCGAGAACCAGCCGCCGAGCAGTTGCGCGGTCTCCGGGAAGCGCGCGTGCCACTCCCAATGCGTCTGCGGGGACGACGGTTCCGGGACGTCGCCTTCCTCGATGCTCTTCTTCAGGTGGTCGGCCAGCACCATCAGCCAGTCACCGATCTCCGACCGGGGCATCCCGGTGTCCGGGATCGCGTAGAACTCGCCCAGGCCGTGCCGGACGCGGCCCGGAGGGTTGCGGCTGTACTCGCGCAGCTGGCGCTCCGCCTCCGCGATGGCCGAGGGGCGGGTGTGCCAGGTGTGACGGAGGTACGCGTCCAGCGCGCGGCTGCGCCTCTCCGGGGTGTCGTCGGCCGGCTGCCCCAGGTACGCGCGCATCACCTGGTCCAACTCGCCGTACCGGCGGTCGTGTTCGAGGGGCTTCATGGACATGTGCGTGCGGCCCCTACAGGTAGAACGGGACGGTCGTGTGGACGACGAAGCCATGCGGGCTCGACGGCTCGCGGCGCAGCACCACGCGCGCTGCGCGGACCTCGGCGGGCCCGCGGCCCGCCAGCAGATCGGCTTCCAGCTGGACCCGGCCCACCGGCTCCTCGCGGGACGGCCAGGCGGCCTCGATCGTGAGGCGGGCCCGGGTGTTCTGGGCGAGCCAGCGGTGGATGACCTGCTCGTTGGCGGTCACCACCTGCTGGGTGGCCCATTGGGCGGTCTCCCGGTCGGGGTAGGAGGCGGAACGGGTCAGCACGGGGGCATCCTCTCAAATCACCTGGTCAGCAGCTGCGCTCGTACGGGATCGGCAGCCGGATCAGTAGTCGGAGAAGTTCCAGAACATGCCCACCTCGGTGTCCGAGACGACGATCAGGCCGTAGTCCTCCGAGTAGACGCTCAGCGGGCTGTACGCCCACCCCGACGACGTGAAGTCGAGCGTGCCGCGCACGTGGCCGGGCCTGTTGACGTTGGTGTAATAGCCGGCAGCGTCCCCGTATCGCGCGAGGATCGTGCGCGCCATAGCCCGCAGCTCCTCCTCGCTCTCCGTGAAGCGCTCCAGGTTTGACAGGGTGCACCTGTCGTCCGTGAGGGCCAGCAGCAGGTTCTCGGCGCTGTCCCGGTCGATCTCCTGGAGACGCTCCGCGACGTACTCCGGGGGGTGGACGGCGAAGGGGAACGTGGGGGACGCCTCGCGCTCAGGGTTCTGCGCCGCGTCGTCGAGACCGGTCCAGCCCCGCGGGTCCGGGACCCGGGCCATCAGCGCGAGGACGTCGAGGATCCAGTCCTCGTGGCGGCGTGGGCCCGTGGCGTCGTACGGGTACGCGTCCTCGTACAGGTGACGTACTGCGGCTTCCCAGGCGGCCTGGTCGACGGACATGTGGTGACGGCCTTTCTCGGCGGGGCACTAGGACTTGGAGGGCATCGACGTCATGACGGTGAACGGCGGGGTGCGGCTGCTGTCGTACCGGATCCGCGTGTCGATGCCGGTCACGTCGTACGCCTTGGCGTTCATGCCGCCCTGCTTGTACCCGGACAGCGGGTCGTTCGGGTCCACAGGCTGCTTGCTCACGCTGCGGCCGCTGGTCTCGCCGTTCGGCGCGGTCGAATGGAAGTCTTGGACCTTTCCCTCCTCCGGCGGTGGCGGGCCCTTGATCCATGCCTCGATGGCGGCCTTGTTCTGGTTGAGGTTGTACTCGGTCAGCTCCTCCGCCCGCTGGTAGTTCGGGAAGGCCGAAGAGCCGCTGGGCATCGGCTTGCCGTGCGGCCAGGCCTGCGTCGGGCCGTTCGACTGCTGGTCGCGCAGACGCTGCGCCAGCTGCTCGTCCGTCTTGCCGACGTGCTTGTCCAGCGTGTGGCCGTCCGCCATGTACTCGTTGGCGCCGAGGTTCAGGTCGTACCTGCCGGCCGAGTCGACCTTCAGCCAGACCTGCGAGTCCTTGAACTCCTCCAGGGCCCGCATGCCGAAGCCGTGCGCTCGGGCAACGCCGGCCTCGAACTTGGGGGCGCTCAGGTACGCCTCGTCCAGCGGCTCCTTCAGCGCCTCCATGCGGGTGGTCAGACCCCCCAGGATGCCGGTGTACGTGTCGACGATCCGGTTCAGCTTGGCCGTGTCGATGTTCAGGACGGTCTTGACGTCGAACGACAGGACCAGGCCCGCACCCTTGCCGATGGCGGACGTGACGGTGGTGAGGATGCTTTTGGGGTCCTTGGGCTTGGCCAGGTCCTCGAGGATCTCCTTGGCGGCCTTCCACATGGCGCGGTGGAGCTCGTCCGCGACGTCGCGGTTCAGGTCGACGGCGGCTTCCGCGTACTCCCGCAGAATGGTGGCGATGTCGTCGGCCGTGTCCTTGAGCACGGTCATCACCGGCTCGCTGCCCGTGGGGACGCGGGGCGTGCCCGGGCCGGAGTTGGCCGTCTGGCCCCACTGGTAGCCGTGCCGCTGCTGTCCCCATGCCGTCGCGCCCCACAGGGCGCTGCAGAAGGTCCGCATGGCGGCTTCCCAATCGGCCTGCTGGTGATTGGTGATGGTGCCGACGGCCTGGGTGAGCTGGTCCGCCCCCGTCGTCGCGACGATGGAGACGTTCATCCAGCTGTGGCACAGGGAGTTGAGGTAGTGCTGCTGCGGGAAGGGGTGGACGTCCGCCACCCTTCCGACCCGGAACACGTGCTTGCACAGCGGCTGGAGGACGTCCCGGACGATCTCGGGGATGCCCTCCATCAGGCCGCGCAGGATGTCGTCGCCTCCGTCGTCGTCGCCCCACTTGATGTCGGGTACCGAGGCGAAGTTCGGGGCCTTGTCGATGACCGCGGGCCGCGGGCGCTGCTCGGCCGTCTGTCCCGGCTTGGGGTGGGCCGCCGCGTCCGCCTTGGTGTAGGCGTTGGCCGTCTCGGTGAACCCGACCGCGACGCCGCCTACGCTGAGTACGGACCGGCCCCAGACCTCCAGCCAGCGGTTGCCGATCTTCTTGTACGCCTGGGCGAACTTCTGGGCCTCGGTGCCGGCGCCTCCGGCGTCGGGGTACTTGCCCAGCTCCTCCAGGAGCTTGTTGGCCCCGCGCACCAGGAAGTCCTGTTGCGCGGCGACCCGGCCGGAGACCGACCAGAGGTCGCTCGGCTTGACGTCGATGGCGCCGTTGCCGCCCGGTGACTGGGCGGGGGCGGAGGGGCCGGCCATCAGGCGCCGCCTCCCCAGCCTTCGAGTACGGACCTGTTGGCCGCGGCGTAGTTGAGGTGCCCCTTGACGACGACCTCGTGGAGCCAGGCCTGGGCGGCCTTGAGGTCGTCGGCGGAGTGGCTCCACTTGTCCAGCTCGTCGATGAAGGCCTCACGGGCCTCGCCGTCCCAGGTCAGTACGACCTTGGTGGCCCGCCCGTACAGCGTGTCCAGCTTCTCGTTGAGGGTGCGGAGGATGTCCTCCAGGTTCCCCGAAAGGCGTTGCAGGGTGGCGAAGTCGACGGTGATCCGGTCTTCGTCCGGCATTGTGCTGATCCCCCGTGGTTCAGACGTCCAGAATGCGGCTCTTCGGCCGGCCGGCATCCGGCGCGGGCGCCGGGTCGGGCACGGTGAGAGCGCGGGCGGCGGCGGACACGTCCTCGCCCTCCTGCATCCGCCGTATCCGGGCCAGGGTGTCGAGCTCCTGTTCGGTGAAGCCGTCGCGCGAGGCGCGCATGGCCGCTTCGAGGAGGATCATCACCTGGCGGATGCGCACGGCGTCCTCGGCGACGCCGCGGTGGAGGGAGCGGTACGCGGTTGCGGTGGGGCCCTGCCAGCCGGCGGCGATCCTGTCGACGACCTCGTCCATTGCGCGGGTCTGCTGTTCCAGATAGCGCTGCATCTCGTCGAGGTCGTTCGCCAGTCTGGTGAGGCCGTCCTCCGAGACGTCCAGATCGGCGTTCCGCATCCTGAGCCCCCGCTCGTCGCGCCGTTCGTACGCGTGTTTCTACGTACGGGTGTTCACTCTAGCGGTCGGGCCCCTGTCGATCAGGGGTGGGAGTCGTCGGGGGTGCCGGGACGACAACGTAGGCCCAGGTCGCTGACCTGGGCCTTCGTTCGAAGAACGGGTGACGGGAATCGAACTCGCGCTCTGAGCTTGGGAATCACCCTTGCTGACGACGCTGCGGGCGGCTGTCCTGTGACAGCGGGTCGCCGAAGCTTGACCGGACGGGATTCCGCAGCCCACACCGGACAGAGCGGCTAGCGTGGCGTGGTGTCGTCGGCCCTGAACGGGCCGCCGTGGCCGGGCACGATCAGGTCCGCGGCGGTCAGCACCCGGAGCCGGGAGGCGCGCAACACCGCACGGTCCGGGGCTACTGGGTCGTCCGCCGGGCCGTCCGCGTGCCACCACAGGTCACCGGCGAAGGCGACCACGCCCGAGTCCGTGCCCGCCAGCAGTGTGATGTCCTCGGCGCTGTGGCCCGGGGTGCGGATCAGCCGTAGCGACGGGGTGAGTTCGTAACCCTCCGCATCCCGGTTCCTCCATTGATCGCCGAGGTACTCCACCTTGTGGTCGTGCACCCGGGCCCGTCCGAACAGGCCCACGTTCATGGTGTTGTCCGGGTGGTGGTGGCTGAGCACCACGTCGGTGATGTCGTCGGGGCCGAGCCCCAACTCGTCGAGCGGGGCGAGGATACGGTCGCGACTCGCCACCATGCCCGGGTCGAAGATCACATGCCGGCCGGCGTCGGATACGTAGGAGACGGTGGCGGCGACTCCGGGGCCGGTGGAGCCGACGTATCCGGTGGTCAGGATCGTGTACACGGCGCTGCGGCCGAGCGGTGCGTCTGTCATGGCCTCAATCCTTCCGGGCAGGCCGATCGTTCACGAGTGGCACAGCTGCCGCTGATCGCAGGATCAGTGCCACACTGCACGTGTGCCTCCCTTCGTGACCGTCGCCGCGTACACCCCGCCCGGAGTCGGCATGCTCGCCGTCGGCATCGTCACCGAGGTCTTCGGCCCGCACGGCGAGACACTGCCCGGCTTCGACTTCGCCCTGTGCACCGACCGGCCCGGGCCGGTCCCCACTGACCTCGGCGTGCCGCTCACCATCACGCACGGCCTGGACCGGCTCGCCTCAGCCGATCTGGTGATCGCCCTGCCGTGGGCCGGCTTCCGCACACCACCCGCTCCCGCCGTGCTCGATGCACTGTCGGCCGCACACGAGCGCGGCTCACTGGTCGCGGCCCACTGCGTCGGCGCTTTCGCGCTCGCCGCCGCCGGACTGCTCGACGGTCGACGGGCCACCACCCACTGGCGGTTCGCCGAACTGCTCGCCCGCCGCCACCCCAACGTCACCGTCGAACCCGACGCCCTCTACATCGACGAAGGACGCATCATCACGGGCGCGGGAGCCGCCGCGGGCTTCGATCTCTGCCTGCACCTGCTGAGGCGGGAGTACGGAGCCGCGATGGCCAACGCTGTTGCCCGGGACGTGGTGCTGCCCTCTCACCGCGACGGCGGGCAGGCACAGTACCTGGCCGCCCCCGTCCCCGAAGACTGTCGCGACGAGCGTCTCGCCGAGGTACTCGCGTGGGCCCGCGAGAACCTCCACGAGCCGCTTCCCGTCGCGGAACTGGCCCGGCGTGCCTTGATGAGCAAACGCTCCTTCGCCCGCCGCTTCACCGCCGCGACCGGCACCACCCCCCACGCCTGGCTGCGGAGCCTGCGTCTGAGCAGCGCCGAGGAGCTCCTGGAGACCACGGACCTGCCGGTCGAGGAGATCGCCCACCGCGTCGGATACGGGAGCGCGGCCGTCCTGCGCGAACAGTTCGTGCGCCGCCGGGGAGTGCCGCCCCGCTCCTACCGACGCTCCTTCACGAACACGCCGTAACGAACAAGGCGAGCCCCGGTTCGTCCGACACGATCCCCGGCCGCGACTCCCTCTTCCCATGACCAGACCAATGAGTATCCAGTCGACCGTCACACCGTCAGCGACTTCTGTCAGGAGCTTTAAGAGGCGTCGAGGGCTTCGGTGATCTTGCGGGTCATGTCGGTCAGGGTGGGGCTGGGCTCGCCCTTGCGGGCCTGGGTGGCCGTTTCGATGGCGACGAGGACGGTGCTGCGGAAGTTGTCGGCCTCCGCCGGATCCGCCTTCTTGAGCAGGCCCGTCGCTGCCGTCAGGGCCGGCAGCACCTGGTCGGCGATCGCGGCTACGGACTTGCCGTCCAGCTTCGCGCCCTGCGGCTTCTCGGCGAGCACGTGCCCGACCAGGCCGGTCGCGGAGGACAGGGCGATGGAGCCCTCGGTGGCGATCTTATGGGGCGAGCCGGTGGCGTCAGCGGCGGCCAGCAGCGAGATGGCGCCGTACGCGGCGGTCCGCAGGGTGAGCTTGTCCTGGTCGGAAAGGGCGATGCCGGGCGTCGGGTCCGGTGCTCTTCCGGATTGCTCCGGGCATCGCTGCCCGCCCGCCGTTGTCGCTGCTGCCAGAACATGGCTTTTCGGCAGTGACAGCCGACCGGTTCGGCCGTTCAGCCTGCGCAGTTCCACTGCGACTCGGCCACACAGAGGCCGATGCTTTTCATGCGCCTCACTCCTGCCCAGGGCCGAGATCCGCAAGCGCGGCTCCCAGCCGACGTGCACCCTCGGTCAGCTCGGCGTGGTCGGCTGTGGCGGCGAACCCGATCCGCAGGTGAGCCGCCGGCGGCTCGGTGGCGAAGTAGCGGCTGCCGGCGCTCACGGCGACGCCGCGTTGCCGGGCGGCGCTCGTCAGTACGGTGTCGTCCACGCCGGGAGGCAGGCGAACCCACAGGTGGAGTCCGCCCGTAGGCAGCGCGGCCAAGGCCGCGCCGGGGACTTCCTGGGTGACCGCGGCGGCCAGCACGGCGCACCGCTCCCGGAGCGCCATGCCGAGAGACCGGACGTGCCGGTCCCAGGAGGGGGAGCTGAGCACCTCCAGCGCGGCCTCCTGCAGCGGGCGGGTGACGAAGAAGTCGTCGACCAGGCGCACCGCCCGCATGCGCTCCATCACCGGCCCGCGGGCCACCAGTGCCCCGATCCGCAGGCTCGGTGCCGCGGGCTTGGTGAGTGAGGTCACGTAGACGACCGTGCCGTCGCGGTCGTCGGCAACCAGCGGCCGCGGCACGGCGCCGCCGTGTCCCAGGTGCCGCGCGAAATCGTCCTCGATCACGAACGCGCCCGAAGCGCGCGCCACATCGAGGACCTGGCTGCGCCGTTCGGGCGCCAGCACGGTGCCGGTCGGATTCTGGTAGGTCGGCTGGCAGTACAGCAGTCGTGCGCCGGTCATCGCGAACGCGTCGGCCAGCAGGTCGGGCCGGACGCCGTCGGCGTCGAGCGGCACCGGCACCGGCCGCAGCCCTGCGGCGCGGGCCGCGGCCAGAGCCCGGGGATAGGTGGGTGACTCCACCAGGACCGGGCTGCCGGGCCCGGCGATGGCCCGGAACGCGATCGACAGCGCGCTCTGTCCGCCCGCGGTGACGAGCACGTCCTCCGGTGCCACACTGCCGCCGATGATGTGGGCGAACACGGTGCGCAGCGCCATCAGGCCGCCGGCCGGGGCGCGGTCCCAGGCGTCCGGGCGGCGTGCCGCCCGCGCCAGCGCCGCGCTCAGGGCCCGGGTGGGCTGGAGCGAGCGGTGCACATAACCGCCGTCCATGGTGATCGTCCCGGCCGGCGGCGGGCCGAGCGGGTCGGCGATCAGGTGGGTGTCGACGGCGCGGTCGGTGAGGGCGACCGTCTGCCAGGCCGTGTCGGTGGCAGTGGCTTCGTCGCCGAGCCGGGTGCGCTGCGCCACGTACGTCCCACTGCCCGGACGAGTCACCACCGCGCCCTCGGCGGCCAGTGCGGCGATGGCCCGCGCCACGGTCGCAGGGCCGACCCGGTACTCCTTGATCAACTCCCGGCTGCTCGGCAACCGGTCGCCGGGCGCAAGCCGGGAGAGCAGCGTACGAAGACTGTCGGCCAACTCATCAGAAGTGCTACCGTCATTCATGAGAGATGAGAATAGCGCTACTGGATCTGCTCCGGAAGCACTTCAGCTGGACGTCGCCACCCTGCGGGCCGACACTCCGGGGTGCCGACGGGTCATCCACTTCAACAACGCAGGCTGTGGCTTGCTGGCAGCCCCGGTCCTCGACGCGATGGTCGGCCATCTGAACCTCGAGGCACGGATCGGTGGTTACGAGGCGTCGGCCGCCCGAGCCGCCGAAGTCCGCGAGTTCTACACGGAGATCGCCGCCCTCATCAACACCACGCCCGACAACATCGCCTTCGCGGGCAGTGCCACCCACGCCTACGCCAACGCCCTGTCGTCGATCCCGTTCGAGGCCGACGACGTCATCCTCACCACCCGCGACGACTTCGTCTCCAACCAGATCGCCTTCCTGTCCCTGCGCAAGCGATTCGGCGTACGGATCGTCCACGCGCCCGACACGCCCGAGGGCGGGGTCGATGTGGAGGCGATGGCCGCGCTGATGCGGACCCACCGCCCGCGCCTGGTGTCCGCCACTCATGTCCCCACCAACTCGGGTCTGGTCTCGCCGGTTGCCCATATCGGCCGCCACTGCCGTGAGTTGGGCCTGCTCTACCTGGTCGATGCCTGCCAGTCGGTGGGCCAGTTCGTCATCGATGTGGAAGAGATCGGCTGCGACCTCCTCACCGCCACATGCCGCAAATTCCTCCGCGGCCCGCGCGGTTCCGGATTCCTGTACGTCTCCGATCGCGTCCTGCGCGCGGGCTACGAACCGCTGTTCATCGACATGCACGGTGCCCGCTGGACGGAGCCGGGCGGCTACGAGCCCGTCGGGACGGCGGCCCGGTTCGAGGAGTGGGAGTTCCCGTACGCCACGGTGCTCGGCAGCGCCGCCGCGACGCGCTATGCCCGCAAGGTCGGTATCGATGCGATCGAACAGCGCACACCGGCGCTCGCGGCCCGGCTGCGCGACCGGCTCGAACCCATACCCGGGGTGCGCGTGCTCGACCGCGGACCGCGTCTTGCCGCGCTCGTCACCTTCGGCGTGGAGGGCTGGCAGCCGCAGCCGTTCAAGGCAGCCATGGACGCCCGCGGCATCAACTCGGCACTCAGCTTCCGTGAGTTCGCGCAGTTCGACTTCGCGGACAAGGGCGTCGAATGGTGTCTGCGCCTGTCGCCGCACTACTACAACACCGAGGAGGAGGTGGACCACGTCGCCGACGCGGTCGCGGACCTCGTCGGCCAGGGGCGGCGATGACCGCCGCACAGACACGCACCGTAGAACCGTCTGCGGAAAGCCTCTGGCGCAACGTCGGCTTCCTCAAGTTCTGGCTCGGCGAAACACTCTCGCTCCTCGGCACCCAGGTCACGAACCTCGCCCTGCCGCTGACCGCGATCCTCGCCTTCAACGCCACCGATGAGCAGGTCGGTGTCCTGCGCTTCCTGCAACTCGTCCCGTACCTCGGACTCGCCCTGGTCTTCGGGGTGTGGGTGGACCGCGCCCGGCGGCGACGGATCATGCTCGGCGCCAACCTCGTCCGGATGATCCTGCTGGCCCTCGTGCCCGTCCTGTACTGGACGGACGCGCTCAGCATGGCCTCGCTCCTGGCGATCGCCTGCGCGGTCGGCGTTGCGTCGGTGCTGTTCGACGTGAGCTGGATGTCGTACGTGCCCACTCTCGTGCGCGATCCCAAGCACTATGTCGAAGCCGGCGCCAAGATGGGGATGAGCTCTTCGGCGGCCGATGTGGCGGGACCCGGGCTCGCCGGTGTCCTGATCGGCGCCCTGACCGCACCCGTGGCGCTGATCGTCGACGCGTTCTCCTATCTGGTGTCCGTGGTCTCGCTGCTGCTCATCCGCACGCCCGAGCCAAGCCCCTCGTCCCCGGCCGTACGACGGCACGTGCCGACCGAACTCCGGGACGGCCTGCGCTGGGTGCTGAAGAACCCGGTCCTGCGGTCCCTTGCGCTCATCGGGTTCTGCTGCAACTTCTCCATGATCACCGTATGGACGATGTTCCTGCTGTACGGAACACGCGACCTGCACCTGGACTCGACGACCCTCGGCGGCATCTTCGCCACCGCCTCCGTGGGCGGACTGATCGGCGCGGCGATCTCCCGGAAGGTCATCCGGCGCTTCCGGCTCGGTCTCGTCTACCTGGTCGCCCAGTCGGCCCTTCTCATCGGCCCGATGCTGATCGTCCTGGCCATCGGCCCCCGGCCGGTGATGGTTGGGATGTTCGTCCTCTCCTTCTTCACCACCTACCTGGGACTCGGCGTCGCCGGCGTCATCATCGTCAGTCTGCGCCAGGCAAGTACCCCGCAGTCGATGATGGGCCGGATGACGGCGGTCTTCCGCACCCTGCTGTTCGGCGGCGGCGCACTCGGCGGCCTGTCCGCGGGTCTGCTGTCCGGCCGGATCGGCGCCCAGGACGCGTTGACCGTGGCGGCGACCGGATCCGCCGCCGTGCTGATCGCGCTCGTCCTGTCCCCCGTGAGCCGACTCCGTGGCCTGCCATCGGCACCGGAAGAACCCGTCACGGCGCCTGCGGACGGGCAGGCCGCAGGCTGAGACCGCATACGTCGAAGGGCCCCACCGCGAACGGTGGCACGCGGGGCCGGAGAGGTCTAGACAACAAAGGAGGTCCAGGTCGTTGACCTGGACCTCCTTGCAAGAGCGGGTGACGGGAATCGAACCCGCGCTCTGAGCTTGGGAATCCTGACAATGATCTCGGGGTATGGGCTGGTGAGCTGCGTCGATGATGCCGTTCGTGTCACTCGACGATCGGCGGGTGTCTCCGTGGTTGACCGTGGTTCTCCGCCGTGGTGCGGAGGTGGTGCAGGGTGGTGCGCGTCGGAGCGACGGAGCCCGGGAGGTGCGCCAGCTGCCGCACGGCATCCACTTCTGCGGACGACCACGGCGGACGGTGAGGGGTCACCCCGGCGCCAACCGGCGCAGCGACCAGTGCACCAGCCCACCCACAACGAGGAACCGCGAGCACCCAGTCAAGACGGAGCAGGCGGTCAGCCAACCACCCCTGCTATCGCAGCGCCAAAGCCGACGGCACAGGAAAGCCGCGGTGCATCAGCACCGCGGCCGTTCCCCTACCTACGTCGGTCCCAAGGCGCCCGTCAGGCCCAGGTCCACCGCTCCGCCGAGCACGTCTGGCTCGTCCCCTCGACGATGCACACCCGGACGGCCAGGAAGGTCTCCTCCGGCATGTTGTCCGTCTCCCAGATGGTGCAGTAGGGCGAGCTGACGCCCCGCGTGCTGGCCATGACGTGCCACGACCCACCCTCGAACTTGCGCTGGACCTCGATCCCCTTGCCGTCGGCGTACTGGTCGCAGGCCTGGAACGCGTCCCCGGGGACGGGGTTGATGCCGCCGTACGGGTCGGCGTTGAACGACCCCCAACCGCGGAGGGTGCCGTCGCGCCACAACTCGATGTCCCAGTTGTCACCGTTGATACCGCTCCGGTAGTACTTCCACGTGTCGGCCGCCATCGCCGGCCCGTTGGCGGCCAGCACCATCCCGAAGGCCGCGACAATCGCGAGCAGCGCCTTGACGCCTGATCTGAACACGCGCGTCTTCATGTACCCCTCCCCTGAATGCACGAACAAATAATCGACCCCACTGGGTGACCGGGGAGCGTACATGATCTACAACGTGCCCCGAAAGGTGCACGGGGCTGTGACAAGCAGCACCGGGACAGTCGGCCAGCGCGGCGAAAGAGCAGTCGAGCAACCGGTGGCCGGCCCGACGCAGCCGGAACGGGGCGAACCGAGCCGCACAAACACCCTCAAGGCCATCTTGGAGACCGCGGCCGACGATGAACTGATTCGCCGCAATCCCTGCCGGATTAGAGGCGCGGGCAAGGAGGAAGCCGCCGAGCGCGAGACGGCAACCGTTGAGCAGGTGGACGCCCTGGCGGACGCCATCGGGCTGCGCTGGCGCCTCATGGTCTACCTCGGGGCGTACGGCCCTCCGCGTCCTGAGGAGCAGGCAGAGCTACGGCGCAAGGACGTTGACCTGGACAACATGACGATCCGTGTCCGCAAGGCGGCTCCGGAGCTCAGCACGGGGAAGCGTGCCGAGGGCCCGACCAAGTCCGAGGCGGGCAAACGGCTCCTTGTGCTGCCGCCGTTCCTCCACACCGACCTGCGGCGGCACCTGGAGTGGTACGCGGAGAAGGGACCGGACGGGCTGCTGTTCGTGGGGGAGAAGGGCAAGCCGTTCCGCCGCTCCAGCTTCGGCCGCAAGTGGAGGAGGGCGCGGGCCAAGGTCGGCATGCCCGACGGCTTCCGCTTCTACGACCTTCGCCACACCGGCCACACCCTGACGACCCAGTCCGGGGCGACGCTCAAGGACACGATGGTGCGTGCTGGCCAGTCCTCGGAGAAGGCGGCACTGATCTATCAGCACTCGAACTTGGACCGACAGAAGGAGGTTGCGGCGGGGCTCGACCGCAAGGTGCGGGAGCAGCGAACGAAGCACTCCGACCAGGCAAAACAGGGGGCAGGTAGTGCGGAGGTGGTGCACGACGTCTGAATCGGTCTAGACAACAAACGGCCCAGGTTGGGGATCATGTCCCTGGCCTGGGCCTTCAACTATGGAGCGGGTGACGGGAATCGAACCCGCGCTCTGAGCTTGGGAAGCTCATGTTCTACCATTAAACTACACCCGCACAGCGGGCCGTTTGATCGGCACCGCACCGTCGCACACTGTACCCCATCGAAGGCCCCCGGTGTATTGAGCCGAGGGGCCTTCGGGCTGTCAGGGCCCCGCACCGGAGACGCGCAGAAGTCGTGTCGGAGTCGCGTCGGAGTGGGGGATGTGCGCGGGGTGGTGGAGGGGTGGGGCGTACTTTTGGGGCACGGAGCGCCGCGTGGAGTGGTGTCCTGTTGATCCCCTAATGTGGCTATCTCGTCCACGTGTTGGGGAAGGGACTTCATGGACCCGATGGACTCGACGGAGCGCACCGTCGTCCGCTGTGCCGAAGGGCATGTGTTCACCACCTCGTCGTTCCCGATGCAGCAGCTCGGTACCGGCCGGATCGGGCCCGGGCGGCTCATCCGGTGTCCCCGGTGTGCGCGGCTGAGGCATGCCGTGCCCGTCCAGAAGGTCGAGAAGGTCGAAAAGGCCGAGCAGATCGGCCGGGCGGTGGAGCTGCAGAAGCGCTGAGGTGTGGTCGAGGTGGCGCGCGGGGATCCGCCCGATTGGGGCGGGCCCGCGCGCTCTGCGTATCCTCGGGGCGTGCTTCTCTCAGACAAGGACATCCGGGCCGAGATCGACGCGGGACGGGTGCGTATCGACCCGTACGACGATTCGATGGTGCAGCCCTCGAGCATCGACGTGCGGCTCGACCGCTATTTCCGGGTGTTCGAGAACCACCGCTATCCGCACATCGACCCCGCCGTCGAGCAGGCGGACCTGACGCGGCTGGTCGAGCCGGAGGGCGACGAGGCGTTCATCCTCCACCCCGGCGAGTTCGTGCTCGCGTCGACGTACGAGGTCATCTCGCTGCCCGAGGACATCGCGTCCCGGCTCGAGGGCAAGAGCTCCCTCGGGCGGCTCGGGCTGGTCACGCACTCCACCGCCGGCTTCATCGACCCGGGGTTCTCCGGGCATGTCACGCTGGAGCTGTCGAATCTGGCCACCCTGCCGATCAAGCTGTGGCCGGGGATGAAGATCGGGCAGCTGTGCATGTTCCGGCTGAGCTCGCCGGCCGAGCACCCGTACGGGAGTGAGCGGTACGGCTCCCGGTACCAGGGGCAGCGCGGGCCGACGGCCTCGCGGTCGTTCATGAATTTCCATCGGACGCAGGTGTGAGGGCGGGCACGCGATGAGTGAGGTACGCGAGAACCTGACGTACGAGAAGTTCGGCGGCGCGATCCGTGAGCTCGCACAGTCCATCGCGGACGACGGGTACGAGCCCGACATAGTGCTGTCCATCGCGCGTGGCGGGGTCTTCGTCGCGGGCGGGCTGGCGTACGCGCTGGACTGCAAGAACATCCACCTGGTGAACGTGGAGTTCTACACGGGCGTGGGGACGACCCTCGAGATGCCCGTCATGCTCGCGCCCGTGCCCAACGCGATCGACTTCTCCGACAAGAAGGTCCTGATCGCGGACGATGTCGCCGACACGGGCAAGACCCTCAAGCTCGTCCACGACTTCTGTGTCGACCACGTCGCCGAGGTCCGCAGCGCCGTCATCTACGAGAAGTCGCACTCCCTCGTGAAGTGCGAGTACGTCTGGAAGCGCACCGACGACTGGATCAACTTTCCCTGGAGTGTCGAGAAGCCCGTCGTCCAGCGGAGCGGGCAGGTTCTGGACGCCTGACACGCACAGCAAGGCCCCCACCCGGTTCGGGTGGGGGCCTTTCCCGTATCCGCTCGTATCAGATCGTTCCCAGCTTGATGATCGACAGCAGTGCGATCAGCTGGATCGCCGACGCCCCCAGCGCCTTCGGCCACGGCAGGTCGTGGGACTTGCCGACCATCGTCGTGAACAGCGCGCCCGCCGCCAGCCACGTCACCCAGCCGATCACCTGCACCAGCGAGTTCTCGCCGCCCAGGAAGAGGGCGAAGACCAGCCGCGGTGCGTCCGTCAGGGACATGATCAGCATGGAGAGGCCGACCGTCGGCTGCCATGCGCCGTCGCCGCCGAGCTGGCGGGCCAGGGTGTGGGTGACGGCGCCGAGTATCAGGCCACCGATGACGAAGACCACGCCGGTGATGAGCACGGAGCCGAGTACGGTGGCGAACGGCGCGCTGATCGCCTCCTTGCGCGTCTCGTCGAAGCCGAAGATCGCGAGCAGTCCGTAGAGGAACGTGACGGTCAGGGCCGGGCCCCAGACCGGGTAGTCCCGCATCTGCAGGAACGTCGGGCCCGGGCGGAGCACGATGCCGCTCAGCAGGTCCTTCCAGTGCAGGCGCGGGCCCGCGGGGGCCACGGGGGCGGCGCCGGCGCGGTAGGTGGAGCCGTCGCCGTACGGGTCGTCGCCGACGCTGAAGGCCCGGGTGTGACCGGGGTTGTCGGCGTACGGGTCACCCGCCGCGTACCCGCCCGGCTGCTGCTGCGGGTGCTGCGGGTGCGCCTGGGGGTGCGGGTCGCCGAAGTACTCCGGCTCGCCGTGTGGCTGCTGGTGCTGCTGCCACTGCTGCTGCGGAGGGTACGAGGGCGCCGCCTGGCCGCCCGCGTACTGGCCCCCGTACTGCTGCTGCTGCCCGTACGGCGGCGGAGGCGCCTGCTGCGGTTGTTGTTGCGGGGTGCGGTTGTTGTCCCGGCCGCGTCCGATCCTGAATCCAGCCACGCATTCGAACGTACCTGTTCCCGCTGTGTCCGGTGTCCCGGCCGGAGGAACACGGGGGCCTTTGCTGCCGACCTGTGACATCCCCTAACTTGATCTTTAACCTGTGCGGCGGGGTTTGGGGGTCGTTGTCTTCTTCGTTTGCCGTTTCGTTGGCTGCGTCTTGCGTGGTGTGTGCACGTCGTG
>NZ_JBSFHO010000036.1:0-92994 GCF_053597075.1 Streptomyces sp. NPDC001514 | reverse complement strand
CCTCACCGGCACCGGCATGGTCAAGCACAAGGCCGACTCGCGGGGTGCGCAACCGCCTTGCGAAGCAAGGCGGTTCGCTTGCACATCGCGCAGCGATGTGGTACCCGCTCCGCGGGGTGCGAACTCCCCGGCTTCGCCGGGGAGTTGCGGTGAGCTTCGCTCACCACGCCTCGGCTCTGCCGAGGCTGGCCCCTCCGCTTCGCTCCAGGGTCAAAGGTGGCTGCATTGCGCTCAGTTGGGGCCGGGTCCGCTGCGCTCCCCCGGCCCTGGGGCCTTCCGGCTTCGCCTCCAGGCCCTTCGCGTCCGCTGACGCGGACTCAGGCTGACTAGGAGGGGAGGGGGCGCTGTTCGGGTCGGGTTGAGCATCAACGTGATGCACCATGTAGCGTTGGGGGAAAGCGGAGCACACCCCCGAGGGATGCCACGTTTGTAAGTCGGTAGTAATTCGAGAGCCCGAACCGCCAAGAACAGCGGATGTCATCGCGCCCACCCCAAAGCTCCATCGGCACAAGATGCTGGCGGAATCTCAAGCCGAAACCCACAGCATCCCTCCTAACGGCCCCAGACTCCCAGTCCAACTAGTCGGCCCCCCACGACCGGCCGGAGCGCGGCGGTGCAGCCGACGCGCAACACTCCACCCTCCGCCCGATCCCCGAGACCGCCACTCGCTTCACGTCCCGCACCCATCCCAACCCAACACCGGTACGGGAGAAGTGGCAGTAGAGGGGATGTCAGCAGGCCGACCACACGCCCGCAGGCCGCTTACCTGGGGTGATGCGGAGGCCGGCCGCAAAACCGCGCAACGTCCGGCGCAACACCTGACGCAACATCAGGACGCAACATCTACCGCAACACGGGGTGCAACAGGTCTTCCCCTCGGGGAAAACATCCACTATTATTTGAAGTACCAGGGGAGGCGACCCCCGGGAACCGCAAGGAACCAACGAAGGGGAAGACGTGGAGATCCAGATCTCTGACGGAATCGTCCGCCGGGTGCGCGGCGGTAAGGACGCGCCCATGACCGGCCTTGCAATTCAGGCCCGCACAATCGCGAACTTCCTGCCCCTGCTGTGCCAGCGGGCGGGCGCGAACATCGTGCACAACTCCGACGCGAATTACACCGGAATTCGCTTCGACACCAAGGTTGGTCCGGTCGTGCTGGAAATGCCGACGGGTGACCGTCCTTACCGGCTCGTTCACGAACTGATCGAGCCGGACGAGAAGGGGCGCACCGAAGTGGAGATGCGGCGATTCCCGCAGATCTACAAGCCGCGCGGAGTCGCGCACATCACGGCCGAGTTCCTTCGGTCGCGCGGGTTCCTGAAGTAATGCGCCCGGGGGCGCCCCGGACGGGGCGCCCCCTTCCACCCGGCATCACCGAGAAGAGAGGGACAACCGTGGAGAGCACGCGGATTGCGGAGCAGGCCGAGGAGGCCGGGGCGCCGCTCACGGACGCGGAGCGGGAGCAGGCCGGTTACGCGCTGCGGGAGCTGTCGCGCAGCGAGAGCGACCCGAACGCGCTGAGGGTGCCGCACGAGCAGTTGGAGATGGTCCGGCCGTTCTTCGAGCTGGGTTGGGCGATGGGTGTGCGCACCGGTCACACGGGCCCGGCCATGACTGATGTGCCGGTAGACCGCGAGACGATCGCGCGCGCGTTCGTCCTGCTGATGTCCGAGCGCATGGCGGATCAACTGGTGATCGCCGTTGCGCGGAGTCTGGACCCGCAGCACGCCGGACCGGTGCTGTGGCAGAAGGTCGACTATCACGGCAGCCTGACGCAGCGTCACGGTACCTACTGGGTGAGCGCGATCCACGCGCACGCCGACCCGTTCGGCGAGGCCCCCGAACTGCGGTACGACCTGTGCGAGATGCGCGGCGTCGCGCCGGTGCCGATGGTCACGAACGTGCGGCGGACGAGCCTGACGCCGTTGGCCGACTACCGCACCATGGTCTAAGTGTGCTGTTCAGGGGTGGGTTCACTCACCCCTGAAACACACTATTATTGAAGTTGTTCGGGGGTGGTGGCCCCGCCCCCGAACCGCAGAAGCCAACACGAAGGGGAGAACACCGCATGACTCAGCAGTTCGCCGAGCGCGCCACGAACGTGGCCCCCACGGGTGCCCGTAACGCCGACCTCTCCGACCTGGTTCGCATCCTGGAGGACCAGAACCGGCGCAAGCTGGACGTGATCGCCCCCGCCGCCGCGCTGCGGTTCCGTGAGGGAAACGTGCACGTCGAGGGCATCGAGTCCCTGATCACCGAGGACGGGGTGACGGACGTGGACGGCATCTACCGGCCCACCGCCGTGGCCGATGAGGGAATCTCGGACAAGCTCCGCATCCCGCTCGCCTACCTGCGCCGTATGCGCACCGAGAACGTTCCGCTGCTGGACGAGAACGTGAACGCGTGGCTGCGCCAGGAGCCGGAGCGCCGTTTCATGCTCCGCGCGTTCCGGGGCGAGAGCGGCCCCGGCATGCCGCCCGCTGAGGGCGTGGCCCGCGCGCTGCTGTCCGACAGCTACAAGCTGATGGACAACTTCGACATGCTGCTGGCCGCGCTGGACGGGGTGCAGCAGTCCGGCCACCCCACCCGCGTCACGGGGTGCGACCTGACGGACCGGCGCATGTATGTGCGCGTGGAGTCCGAAGCGGTCGCCGTCCAGGCCCGCGAGTTGCTGCGCGGCTACCGCTCGCCGTTCGACGGGCGCAGCGGCGACGAGCTGCCGATGATCTCGGCCGGTTTCGTCATCACCAACAGCGAGGTTGGCGCAGGGGCGTACACCATCACCCCGCGCGCCGTCATCCAGGTGTGCCGCAACGGCCTGACCGAGACCAAGGACGTCATGCGCGCCGTGCACCTCGGAGGCAAGCAGGACGAAGGTGTCGTGTCCTGGTCCGGCCAGACGCAGCGCAAGACGCTGGAGCTGATCACGTCCAAGACCGCCGACGCCGTGCGTACGTTCCTGTCGCGGGAGTACGTCGAGGCCAAGGTGCGCGCGATGGAGGCCGCCGCCGGTAAGACGCTGGCCGAGCCGACGAAGACGATCGAGCACGTCACCAAGTCGCTCAGCATCGGTGCCGAGGCCAAGGACATGATCCTGTCGCACTTCGTGCGGGGCGGTCAGATGACGGCCGGGGGCGTGATGCAGGCCGTCACGTCGACCGCGCAGACCCTCACGGACGCCGACCAGGCCGCCGCCCTGGAAGCGCTCGCACTGCCCGCCCTGACGGCCGCCGCCGCGCACGGCTGACAGACCCCCGTGCGGGCCGGGAACCTCCCCGAGCCCGGCCCGCACGGGCCCCACGCCCAGCGCCGGGCGGGTACCCCTCCCGGCCGTCCGGGGGTGCCCGCCCGGTCCCAGAGCGCGGAGCGCCCCCCACCCGGCCAGGGAGCGCGGAGCGCGCCCGCCCCGCCCTCTGCCGCGTAGCGGCAGCGCGACGCGTCTGCGGAGCAGACCGCGCGCCCAGAAGACCCCCACCGCGCCACACGACACGTGCGCCGGCCCCGGTGCTCACCGCCCCGTCCGCAAGGAGTACCCGCATGCCCGCACGCCCGGAGCTCACCCGCCCCAACGACGCCGCCATAGCGGCCGCCATGAGCCGCGCCCTGACCGCGCTTGCTGCCCTGGTCCAGGCACTCGGCGACGGCGAACACACGATCAACCTCGTGGCCGAACGCACCGACGACACGTTCGTCCGGGCTCACGCCGACCTCTCCGCCGGCACCGCCCCGCTACGCCTGGCAGTGCTCGACGAAGACGACTATTGCGCGCTGCGCACGCTGCTGGTGTTCGCGCTGGAGGGCAGCACCGTACGCAGCGCCGTCCTGGTCGCCACCACGGCCGCCGAACCCCACCCCCGCGCGTGCGGCTGGACCGTGCGGCACGGGTGGCTGCACCCCATGGACACGGCCGAGCTCCAGCAAGCCGTCATCCCGTGCCCCGGCATCCCCGCCGTACGGCGCGAGGTCTACGACGCCCCGGTCCTGACACAGATCCCCGACACCGACGAGGAGGGCCCCCGTGGCTGAGAAGCCCGCCGTCACCGCGCACGGCTACTGCACCAACACCACCCCGGTCCCCGGCACCATCCGCACCGTCAACGCCAAGAACACCGGCCCGAAGTTCTTCCACCTGCACGGCCGCCGCTACGGCGAATGCCCGTGCGGCAAGGAAGTGTCCCTGACCGAGCGAGACAACCTGCGCCGCCACAAGCCGCCGCAGGAGTAACCCCACAGACGCCGTTCCCATCTCCCCCTTCCCCCCGGGGAGGCGGGAACGGCCAACCCGGCCAGAGCGCCACTGGCCGAAGACCTGCCGCCCCGACGCCCGCGCCCTCCCCTTCGGCGAGCGCGGGGCGGCAGGCCCCAGCTCACCGAACCGACCGACGAGGAGCCGCAGCCCATGACCAGCCCGAGCCTGACCATCGACACGCCCGCCGGCCCCGTGCGCGCCGCCGCCGGCCTCCGCCAGGCCGACGCCGTCATCTTCGAGCTGGGCGGGGCAATGCGCGGCAGCGTGCACGTCACCGGCACCCACCACCCCCACCGCTGGGACCAGTTCACCGCCCTACGCGCCTGTCTCGGCCCCGTCAACGCCTTTGAGACCACCGCCCCCGACGACGACCTGCCGCGGCTCGCCCGCAGCCGCAGCGGCTACCGGGGCAGCCTGACCCTCTACGACGACGACCACACCCACCGCCCCCAGGTCACGGTGTACCCGATGGAGTCCGCCGCCGGGCACGAGCCGTCCGAGAAGACGGCGGCGACACTCACCGCCGTCCTGCGCGCCTGCGCCGCCCATGCCGCGCAGCGCGACGACCTGCCCGCGATCCTGAACCTCTCCCGGCAGCGGGACACTGCCGCCCTGCTGCGCTTCCTCACCTGGTCGGCCGCCCACCACCAGGCCGAAGCCGCCCGCTATGAGCGGGAGGCCCGCGCCGCCCACCCCGCGCGGCGCGCCGCCGTGGCCGCCTGGTGGACCGTCGTACGGTGGTTCACCGCCTGCCCACACCCGGTCCTGCTGCTGATGCTGGCCGACCTTCCCTACTCGGTGCTCCCCAACTCGCTGGCGCGCACCGCCGGCGTGAAGCAGTGGTGGGCCCCCTACTGCCTCACCGAGGCCGCCCGAGAGCACGAGCACGCCCGCCGCGCCCAGGCCGAAGCCGACTCCCTGCGGACCCAGCAGCGCTCACCGCGCCCGGCCCGCCGCCCGCAATCCGCTGCGCACTGTGCCCCGCACGCGGCGCGCCTGGAACTGGAGATGTCGTGACGATGCGCTGGTTGATGACCCTCGGAGAGCGCAGCCGCCCCGAGGCGCCCACCTACGCCGAGTGCCCGGGCCCGGACGAGGCCCGCGCGGTCGCCCTGGTCGACGACTGCGGCCAGCTCTTCCCCATCCTGCTGGCATGGCGGCGGGCACTCGGCCGCGAAGTGACCGGCTGGGCCGGGCAGGTCGAGGCGGACGACGTCGAGAACCTCCCCCAGGACATGACCGACGACTGGGGACCCGGTCTGCGGCTGGACACGATGCCCGGCGGGTACGTGAAGGTTTCGGACTACCGCGACCACCAGCCGCCCGACGCGGTCACCGCCGGCCCCCGCGTGCTCATGCGCTGATCTCGGCCTCAAAAGCCGCAGGTCAGGGGCGGGTTCACACCACCCCTGATCACACTATTATGGATGTTGTGGGAGGGGGCGTCTCCGTCCCCCCTTACCGCCCCCTCCCACACCCAGGACCGACCGAAAGGGCCGCGATGCCCGAGAAGTTCACGTTCCCCCGCAACACCGGTTCGTACGGCTACCGGGTCCTCGACCGCCAGGACCCGAGCACCAGTTACGGGGTCGTCTGGCACGACCCGCAGGTGTGCAGGTGGGTTGCCGAGTATCCCGGCAACCACCCGGGCAGCGGCGGCGGAATCCCCGGCTTCACCAGCCGGGAATGGGCCGCGCGCTTCCTGTGCCGCTACCGCAAGCCCCGGCCGTCCGGCCGCACCTGACCGGCCGCCACCCCGCCTCACACCCGCCGCCGCATCACAGACAGGGGACCGCGCATTGGCCACCTTCGACCACGCCACCCCAGATCGCTGCTCCCAGCTCGGCCGCGCCCTCACCGCGGCCGGCCTTACCTGGACCGACAACGGCCGCCAGGACGCCCCGCAGTACCTCACCTACACCGTCACTGACCCGCGCGGCCGCACGTGGCAGGTCAGCCCGGCCACCAACTTCCAGATCTCCCCGTCCAATCCGGCGCAGATCTGGCAGGGCAGCTGCGGCGAACTGGCGACGACCACCCCGGTCTTGTCCGCCCACAAGGTGACCGAGCACATCAAGGACACCCCGTGAGTCTGCCGCCGTTTCGCCCCGAGGACTTCGACGAGCGGTGCGAGACCTGCGGCGCGCCCCCGGGCCAGTTGTGTAATCCGACATGCGACACCGGTTACACCGCCGAGGACTACCGCCGCGACGCCGAGCGCCGCGACCAGGCCGCGGCCGCACCGCCCGCCGCGGGACACCCCGCCAGCCGCCGCCCGAAGGAGTGAAGACGCCGCCATGCTGCAGGAGTTGACCACCCAGGAGCAGTTCGACGCATTCGCCGACGAGGTGGCCCGGGAACTGGGCACGCACTGCCGGACCGCCCTGCTGCCCGAGTACGAGCGCGGTCTGGCCCGGCTCATCGTCGACGGCGACGGCCGCGCCCTGCGCATGTGCCAGCCCGACGACCAGCAGCCCGGCCGACTGAAGATCTACGCGGCCCTCCCAGACGAGTCCCAGGTACAGACCCCGTCGATCGGAGTCACAGCGATCAGCGCGTGCCACGTGGCGCGCAAGATCACCCGGCGGCTGTACCCGCTGCACGCCGAGGCCGCAGAACTGGCCTCCCAACTCGCAGCCCGCCAGCAGGCGGAGGCCGATGGCCGTCGCGCCGTCGCCGAGGCCGTGGCCGGCGCACTCCCCGGCGCCCGCATCGATGAGGAGTACCGGCGCACGCGGATCGTCTGGGAGCACACGTCCCGCCCGCCCGGGCAGCAAGGCCCCGTCCGGGTGGACAGCGTGTGCGCCGTCGTCGGCGCCTCGGGGGAGTGGGTGACGGTCGAAGCGTCCGGCCGTCCCGACTGCGTGATCCCCATGCCGGCCGCGTTCGCCGAGGCCCCGCGGGAGTGAAATGGGCAGGTCAGGGGTGGGTTCCCGCTTCCCCAAAATCCACTATTATGGATGTTGTGAGCCGGTAGCCCGCCCCCGGCGTCAAGGAAGATCCCGTCCCCGCCGTACCGGCGCTCCGCGCCGACGCCCCTTCGTTCTCCCCCTCCCCCGCTTCCTGCATCAGGAGTTGCCATGCTGCGAATGCTGCGCCGCGCCCTGCGACCGGCCCGTCTGCGCATTCCCGCCCGCCGCTTCACCGCCGGAATCGCGCCGCTGCCGCCCACCGCCAGGGAGGCGTTCGGCACCGAGGTCAGCGCCGAGGAGGCCGTCGCCTACAACCGCAGCCGCGTCGCCACCGCGACCGCCGTCGCCCTCTACCGCAGCGGCTACGTGCTGCCGATGCCCGACGGCCACCTGGACGACGCCGTGCACGCGCTGGACTTCCCCTACTCGGTGCCGAGCCCGGAGACCCGCGCCGCGATCCGTGCCGCGCTCGCCGTCCTGGAAGCCGACTACACCGTCACCGTCACCAACTGACCAGCCGTCCGCCATGACCTGCGGGCCGTCCCGTCCGGGCGGCCCGCGACGGAAGGAGACCCGGTGTTCCTGGTCGCACCCGACCCCGCTCACGGACTGGTCGCCGCCCCCAGGTCCTCCGCCGACCTCACGGCAGAAACCGAAGAGACCCTGACCGCCCAGGGGTTCGCCTGGGACAGCGAGATCGAGGCGTACACCCGCCCGGCCGACCACAGCCCCGAGGCCGTGGAACGCACCGCCGGCGCCCTGCGCGAGCTGGGCCACTTCGCCTTCTCCTCGCACCTGCCGCTGCCCACCCGCTGACCACCGCGCCACGTCAGCTGGCCAGCTGCCCCAGCCCTTCCGCCCCCTTGCGCAGATGGAGTTCCGTCATGCCCCGCCCCCGCCCCCAGCCGCCCGTCCGGTACGCCGTCGCCGAGCACGAGGGAGCGCACCAGGTCGTGGACCAGGTCCACGGGTACGCGCTCAGCAGCCACACCACCCGTCCGGCCGCCGAGACCGCAGCGCGCGAACTGGACTCCGACCCGGCCGCCGCCGTCGCGGCCGTCGAGACACGAGACCGCAGCGCGCGAACTGGACTCCGACCCGGCCGCCGCCGTCGCGGCCGTCGAGACACTCGACGCCGCCCAGAGCGGCCCGGCGGCCGCCGAGCGGCGGATCCTGCGCCGGTACGGATACGCCTGGAGCCTGCGCCAGGACGAGATGCTCTCCCTGATGGGGGAGTTCAGCCACCGCCGCCTGGAGGCGCTCGTCTCCGACGGCCATCTGGCCATGGTGTTCAGTCCGGCCGGCCGGCCGTACTACACCACGCCCGAGCGCTTCGACCAGCTGTCACCGCGCTGGGTGCGCGACGGGGAGGAGTCCTTCCCGACCGCCGAGCCCGCCCGTCTCGAGCGTCCCCGTCCCGCCCTTGCGGCCCTGCCCCAGCGCCAGCGCCGGGAGCTGTGCGAGCTGCACGGGATCGCGCTGTGGCGGTGCCTGCTGTGCGGCCCGCGCGAGGACTTCGAGTGCCAGTGGGGCGAGTGCACCGCCAACCGCGTGACCGCCTACTGCGAGCGGTGCGTGCGGCTCGACCCCCGGCGCAGCTTCCCGCTCCCGCCTCGCCGAGACCGCGACTAGCGGCAAAGCAGCAAAGCAGCAGGTCAAAGGTGGGTTCACACCCACACAGAACACACTATTATTAATGTTGTTGGTGGTGCGGGAGCCCGGACGGCGGGCACGGCCGCCGCCAGCCGCACACGAGGAAGGACACCGCCGATGAAGTCCCTCAATCTGGCCGAACTGCTGGCCGCGCCGACCGAGTCTCCGGTGCGTGATGCGCTCCGCCGACTTGCGCCCAGGGCCCTGGACGCGCTGATCATCGAAGCCCTCTCGGCCACCGAGGAGGCATGGCGGCAGGTCGTCGTCGACCGGGTCACGGAGTTCGCGGCCGAGCAGCCCGGCGACGGCCGCCCGGTGGTCGCCGCGTACTTCACGACGACGGAGCGTCGGGCCGCGGACGGCATGCACGTCGGATGGAGCCCGTTCGTCGCGGCGCTCGCGAGCACCGAGGACGTCCCGGTCCTCAGGCACACCCGCACCACGGCGATGGTCGTACCCGTGGGCGAGACGGCGCTGGCTGAGGAGGTGTTCGCCGACCCGGAGTTGGCTGACGCCCTCAACCGGCTCGCGGTACTGGACCCGCCCGGGCACGAGGACGCCCTGCGCATCCACCTGCCCACCCGCCAGGTCACCCGCCTGAAACCCTGACCGTCGATCCGTGCGGGCGCTGCGGCGCCCGCACGTAGGAGGCCCGCGCCATGCCGGTTCCGATCCTCTGCCACATCTGCCACGGGGGCCGCTACGCGCCCCGGGATCCCGGCTCCTACGCCTGCCGGTCCTGCGGCAGCCTGGTCACCGAGTCGACGTTCCCTGTACAGAGCGACGAACGGCTCGTCGTGCTCGCGGACGTGCTCCAGGTCCTCGCCGTGCCGGACGGCCACCAGGTGATCACCCCCACCCGGCGCTGCCACGCCCCGCACCTGGGCGCGCGCCTGATCCTCGCCCTGCGGCTCGACAGGACCCACCCGGCGTACCGGCGCACCGAGGACGTCCGGGCCGCCGAAGGCCTGCTGGCCGTCCTGGACGCCGACGAGCAGGGCCCCTGGGTGCTCACCCCCGAACAACTGGACGTCCTCACCAGAGCCATGGACATCCGCAACGCACTGCTACCCTCCGCATCCCGGCAGCACCCGGAGTTCGACGCCGAGATCCGGACCGCCCACCACCGCAGCCGGCGCCCGCCTACCGCCTGAGCCCGGCCGCTGGCCGGCCACCGCCCGTACCCCACGCCCCCAAGTGCCGAACGGGCGCCGCACACAGGGCAGTTCAGGCGTGAAAGCGGCGCGCCACACCAGCGTTTCCGCAGGTCAGGGAGTATCTAGCCTCCACTGAGACTCACACTATTATTTGGAATGCAGGGAGTTGGTCCCCGCCAATTCGCCGATGAGGCAAGGAGAAGGAGAGCCGCATGGCCACCGCCGTCTCGACCCCGACCGACAAGAGCGACGAACACGAGGAGGCCGCGCCGCAGGTCGTCAAGCTCGACCCGGCACTGCTGGTGCGCGACGAGTGCAACGCGCGCGAGCACGACACCGAGCCGGACGAGAAGCTCATCGCCTCCGTCAAGGAACTCGGCGTCGAGGAGCCCATCAGTGTCCGGCCCCGGCCCGACGGAACCTACGGCGTCTTCAAAGGCTGGCGGCGCGCCCAGGCTGCGCAGACCGCCAACACCGACGCCGAGCAGAACGGCCGCCCCGCACGCCTGGTCAAGGCGTACGTGCGTGAGGACCTGGTCGGCCGCGACGGCTGGACGCGCTTTCTGTCCCTGGTCGAGAACGACCACCGCGAGGGCATGAGCGAGCGCGACACCCTTCGGGCCCAGGAACTCGCCCTGATCGACATGAGCGATGTCGACCGGCGCACGGCCGCCAAGGCCCTCGGTGTGGGCCGCAACGCGTCCAAGCAGGCCAAGGCGGCGCAGAAGCTCACCGACGCCACCCTGCGCCGTACGGCGGCCGCAGGCATGGACCTGGAGCAGACCGCCCAGCTCGCCGAGGTCGAGAACGTACGGGGCGCGGAGGACCGGCTCATGCGGGCACTCCAGCGCGACCAGGCCGAGGGCAACGGCGGGCGCGGCCACTGGGACCAGGAAATGGCCCTGCTGCGCGCCGAACAGGCCGACGCCCAGACCCGCGCCAAGGCCGAGGAGGAGCTGAAGGCCGCGAACATCCCGCTGCTGGGCCGGGTGCCGTCCTACGAGAAGGACCCGTCCCATCCCCTGACGGAGCTCACCAGCGGGCTGGGCAACCCGCTCACCGAGGACAACCACAAGAACTGCCCCGGCCACAGCGCCCGGCTGGACGAGGAGCACCGGCCCGTGTGGCACTGCGCCGACCCGGCCGCGTACGGCCACAAGGTCCGGTCGCAGCCGAAGAAGCCGAAAACGGAGGAGGACGAGCAGAAGGCCGAGGAGCGGGCCCGGACCGTGGCGTGCAACCGGGCCTGGAAGGCCGCCGCCGGACCGAGGCAGGAGTTCGTCAAGCGGCTGGTGCGCGGTAAGACCCTGCCCGAGGAGGCTCGGCTGTTCGCCCAGCAGATCCTGCTGGACCTGCCCCGCTTCTACGGCAAGTGGGCCGACAAGCAGCGCACCAAGACCGTGGCGCTGCTGCTCGGAGCCAAGGACCCCGAGAACGACTCGGCCTCCGAGACCGCCGCCAGCTTCCCCAAGAACCGTCTGGCCAACGTGCTGTTCGCCCAGGTCGCCGCCGCGTTCGAGGACGCCATCCGCGAGCCCAAACAGTTCGACACGGCCCGGATGACGCACGTCTACCTGTGGAAGTCCCCCGACCGACTCCAGGGCGCCTACCTGCTGCTCCTAGAAGCCCTCGGCCAGGCCGACGACGGCAGCTACCAGCTGTCCGAGGTCGAGCAGCAGGCCGTCGCCAGCCACCGGCCCGACGCCGACGCCTGACCGTCTGCCCCTCCCTCTCACCACCAAGCTCCGGCCGGGCACGCGCCGTGCCCGGCCGGTCGTCCCCTCCCCCTCCACGCAGAGAGGCGAGCCAGCATGCCCATCACCATCGACGACGTCCGGGACTTCATCCGGCAGTTGCCCGACGCGGCAGCCGTCGCCCAGGTACAGGAGGCCGCCGCGCAGCGGCTCCGCGCCATCGACAAGGCCGCGTTCGCTCACATCCAGTCGGGGCGCCGGGCACGCATCACCCCCGCGCTGCGCTCGAAGCTGCTGCGCGGCCTGACGGGCACCGTGCAGGAACGCAACCGCACCGGCAGCCGTGCGGGCTTCCTTCTCGACGAGGAATCCACCCGGCAGCTGCGCGCCCACCCCCGCAACAGCCACTACCGCATCCCGGAGAACGTCCGGCGCTTCCGGACAACGGCGTCCCGGTCTCCTGCCTGGAGCTGATCGAGGACTGACCCGCGTGCCTGCGTCGCGCCGCCCGGCGCGACGCAGGCGGAGCCCCCTCCCCCGTCCGATCGGCTGCGCGATCCCGTCGCCCGGCCGCCGTGTGAAAGGCAGTCATGCCCGAGAACCAGCAAGAGACGTCGTCCGACCCGGACGCCGACGTCCCCGACCGTCCCCTGACGCTGGCCGTGCTGCGACAGCTGGTCCGCAGCGACTGGCGCGGCCTGCCCGGCGGCACGCTGGTCGTGCTGTCCCGCGACATCGAGGGCAACGCCTTCTCGCCGTTCGCGAGCTACAGCCGCTCCCGGTACGCGCCGACCTACAACGACTTCGTCGGCGAGGTCTTCCCGCTGCCGGAGGAGCTGAAGAAGGACAAGGAGCTGCGCGAGCTGTTCGCCAACCTCCCCGACAGCGCCGTCGAGGCCCTGGTGCTCTACCCGCTCGGCTGACCGGACCCGCGCGAGGCGGGACAGCCCGTCCGGCTGTCCCGCCCCCTCACGAAAGCGACGTGTCACCCACCATGTCCGCCTCCGCACATGCCTTTGAGGAGAGACCCCACCAGCCGGTGCTGGTCATCAGCGACCGCTTCGACGACGACCCGATCGGGCTGCTGCCGTGCCCGATCCCCCTGAAGCACTTGCCGTCACCTCTGTTCACCTCCGAGGAGTACCAGAGCGCTCCGCTCGTGCTCCTGGACGACCACAGCTACACGAACTTCACGCTCCGCCACCTGCCCCACCGGCCGGGCCTGATCGTGGCGGCCGCCGACCCCGACGACGGCACGGCGTATCCCCGGGCCGCGGCCATCGACGCCGAAGCCGTCCTGCGGGCCGGACAAGACCTGGCCTGGCTGCACCTGCGCCTGCACGCCGCCACCGACTGCCACTACGCCCACTGGGAAACGCTCCTGACCGGCCCTCCCCCGCCGGAGGGCAGCTGATGCCCGGCCGTCATCGCTCCCATCCAACTCACCCTCCCGAGATCCGAAGGACGTCACCGATGCACCGGATCCCCCAACGCTGTGCGCGCCGGCCTCTGGCGGGCGGGCTGGTGGTGCCGTGGGTGTCCCTGATCCACGGCGGCCACGCGGTGTTCGGCAGTCTCGATGCCGAGCGGGCCCGTACCGCCTTCCTGCACCGCCTGTGCCAGATCTGCGGCCAGCCACTGGACGAGGGTGCTTCCTGATCGTCCGCCCGGCCGACGTGACCCAGGGCTGCTCCCCGGAACCGGCGCTGCACCCCGAGTGCGTGCCGTACGCCGCCGCGCACTGTCCCATGCTCAACGGCACGGCCACTCACTACCGGCAGCGTCCCGTCCTGGCCAGCCACCCTGCCGGGCGGCCCTGCACCGATCCGTCCTGCCCGTGCCCGTCCCTCAAGCCTGACGAGGGCCACGCCGCCCGCAGCGGCAGCCCAGCCGACCGGTACGAGGCCTGGATGATCCACACCCGGAACTACCGCCTGGTCTTCCTGCCCGACCGGCCCGATGCGCCCTCGGGCATCAGCCTCGACGTGCCTGTCCTCCGCAGGCGTCCTGCGCACCGCCCAGCTCACGGCCGAACAGGAGCGCCTGATGGGTCTGGTGCGCGGCCTCCTGGACGGCAATCCGTAACCCCCACTCGCCCCACCATCCCTTCGCTGAAGGAGTCTTTCGTGATCACGCCCGACCCCGCCACGCCCGAGGGCGCAGCCGTCATCGAGCTGTACGAGCAGATGAACGACCTCAAGGAGCGCACCGATGAGTGGCCCGGCGCCGACACCGTCGACATCCTCGGTGACTGGCTCGCGCGCTTCGACTTGACCCGCCCGGTGACGCGCACGCAGCACGTGGCGGGCAGCGTCTGGGTGCTGCGCCGCCAGGACCGGCACGAGGCCGAGGTGACGCTCTGGGCCGACGAGGATTCCGCGCTGGCCTGTCTGGCGCGGCACGTGCGCAGCAGCTGGGACAACGTGCTCGGGGACGACGGCATCCCGCAGTGCCCGCCCCTCAACGACCGTGAGGTCGTCGACCTGTACTACGGGCCGGAGGCAGAACGCGCAGGCGAGCGCTACTCGCTGTACGCCGACGACATCGGCAGGCTGGTGCGGACCCTGCCTGCTCCGGAGGGCTTCCGCTTCCCGGACGAAGAGGTCTGCGCCAAGGTCAACAGTGAGGTCTGCGCCAAGGTCAACAGTGCGGCCGTCTTCCACCCGATGGCCGGCCCCGACGACGAAGGCCTGCCGTGCATCGAAATCGCCGGAGTTCTGGTCTTCGCCTACCTGGACGCGGACATGCAGGCCGTGCGGGTATCGGTACACCTCGACACCACCGACGAGCTGCTCATCCAGCCCGGGCAGACGATGCCTTTGCACGTGGAGGTCGAGGACCCCACGGTGTTCAGCGGGGGCGCCACACCCGCGCGAGCGGCAGCCGGAGGGTGGCGGCAGTGGCTGCGACGGCTGGGCCGCTGGATGCAGCGGACGAGGGGGGATTGACTCAGCACGAGAACACACTATTATTTGATATAGGAGGTGTTCGCATGGCCCCGTCGATCACGCACGTGTCCGGCACCGTCACCAGCGACGTCGAATGCCGCTTCACCGAATCCGGCATCGCCGTCTGCCGCTTCCGCCTCACCGAGACCCTCAGCCAGTGGGACGCAGGCACCCGGCAGTGGCGGGACGGGACCCCGATCTCCTACGTGTGCACCGCCTGGCGGGACCTCGCGCGCAACGCCACCGAGTCCCTCGCCAGCGGGGTCACCGTCCTGGTCAAGGGCCGCATCACCGAGATCAAGGACAACTCCATCTACGTGAGCGTCGACGACATCGGCATCAGCCTGCGCCAGCGCATCGCCTACACCGAAGCCAGCCTGCCCAGCCCGGCCGCCGCCGCTCCCGTCACCCCACCCCCGACGCCTCAACCCGCCATGCCGAGCGCGCCCCGCCCTCCCACCAGCCGGCCGAGCAACCCGCCCGCCTGGTGGGAAGAGCAAAGGTCCTCCGGCTGGTCCAACACCCCCGCCTCCGCCGCCGACGGCCCTCCCCTTCACGTCGGCGGCTGACACTCTCCCCCTTCTTTCCCCTTCACCGCCCACCCCGGCGCGGCACCGATTCGCCTGCCGGTGCCGCCCATGCCCGAAAGTCCGCCATGCCCAAGCCCGCCCTGCCCGAACGCGCCGCCCGCGCCGCGCTGGCCGCCCACTTCACCCCCCGACCAGGTCGCCGCCGACCTCGACCGCTACTCCCCCGCCGAGGTCTGGCCGCAGCGCGTGCGCCGCGACAACAGCGGACGCCTGGCCCAGTACAAGCCGCGCGACGCTCAAGGCCAGCGCCCGCACTCGCCCGCGCGGTGATCCTCATCGAGGCCCTCGACCACGCCGAGGCGACCCGCACCGCCGAGTCCGCCGTCGCCCTCAACCGGCCCCTGCTCGCCGCTCCCGCTGACGGCGACGTCCGCTCCTGCGGCAGCGCCCGCTTGCTCGCCGAGCAGCTCGCTGTCCTGGTCCGGGACCCCGCAGCCGCGCTCGCCCTGCTCTGAAACCCCAACCGCCCTCCCGTGCGGGCCGTTCACGGTCTGGCACGGGCCCCGGGAGAGGACCGTGCCGTGCCTGAGCACGTCGACTTCTTCGAGGCCGTCGTCACCGCCTACCCCGCCGACGCTGAGCACGCCCCACTGCTCGCCGACCCCGTCCACGCGCGCGTGGCCCGTGCCGGCGACGTCGTCGACGGCGACCTGATCCTGGCCGCCGTCTCCCTGCGCGGCGCGGACTACTTCAACGACCAGTACACCGCCCACCCCGATCCCTACGCCCCGACCTGCCAGTGCGGCGTGTGCTGCCACCTCACCCACGAACCCGGCCCGGTGGTCGTGCTCTCCAACGGCCACCCCTGGCCGACCTGCGACCCGTGGCTCGCCGACGCCCTGGTCCTCATCATCCCCGCCCAGCCCCTGCCCGACCGGACCGCGAAGGAGTGACTCACCGCCATGCCCCGCACCGCGTTCACGCCGTCGCTGCCCGGCATCGCCACCGACGACGAGCTGGACACCGTCATCAACTGGGGGCTCGGCGCGGACTCCACCGCCTACCTCGCGAGGATGCTCACCGACCCCGCCGCGCACGGCATCGACCTGGAGCGCACCGCCGTTCTCTATATGGCCACCGGCAGCGAGTGGCCCGAAACCCGGCTGCTGTGCGAGGAGTTCATGCTCCCGCTGCTGCGCTCCCGCGGCGTGCGGTTCGTGCAGCTGGCGCGGGCCGGGCACCTGAAGGCCGACGGGATCACGGTCCTGGACGACTCCCGCCAGCCCGAGCGGCTGTACGCCCGTGGCCTGTGGACGCTGTGGGACGAGTTGGAGTCCGTAGGGACAGTCCCGCAGCAGGCCGGAGTCCGCAAGTGCAGCCTGCGGGCGAAGGGCGAGGTCGGCGACCGGTGGATCACCCAGGTCTTCGGCGGCCGCCCGTTCAGGCAGATCATGGGCTTCAACGCCGACGAGGAAGGCCGCCGCTTCGGCGACCAGGCCGCCTCGAAGGTGCCCGGACGCACGGGCGTGTTCCCGCTCATCGACTGGGGCTGGGACCGGCAGCAGTGCGAGGCCTATCTCCTGGACCGGTTCGGCGTGCACTGGCCGAAGTCGTACTGCACCTTCTGCTGCTTCCCCGTCTCCATGGGTGCCCTGCCCGCCCACATGGAGCGCATGCGCTCCCACCCGGACATCGCCGGTGAGGTGCTGCGCCTGGAGTACACGGCGATGAGCCTCAACCCCAACGCCAAGCTCTACGGCCGCAAGACCCTCCTGGAGATGTTCGACCCCACGCGGCCGCGGGACCGGGCGTGCCTGGAGGCGTTCGAGCGCGAACTCGACATGCCGTGGGCGCTCTACCACGTACGCCGGCTGTTCCTGCTGTCCGACTCCGGCAAACGGCGGCCGGTGATGCGCTCCACCGAGCGCGTCGACCTCGGCCACCCCCAGCAGCTCGCCCGGCGGCTGATCTCCGTCTCCGAGCGGCACCACGTCGACGTCGAGCACGACCCTATCTACGGGCGCGCCCGCTCCTGGGTCCTCCCCCGCACGAAGGCGTGGCCAATGGCGGAGGAACTCTTCGCAACCGCCCCCGCCCGCGTGATCAACAAGCAGGACGAGGCCTTCGAGGAGGAGTGGGACGCACTGCTCTCCGGCGCCGCCGCCCAGCTCCCGCTCGCCTGAACAGCCCCCGACCACCGCCTCCGGAAGGCCCCGCCATGCGCACACTCATGCTCTTAGCCCCTGCCCGCGCCTCGCTCCCGCGCCGTGCTGTACCTGGCCACGCCGTCCGCAGCTGACGTACGGGCCGCCATGCAGGCCGGACTCCTGGCCTGCATGACGACCCCGGCCCAGGGCAACGTGATCCCCGCCAGCGCCCTGTACGCCTGCGACAACGGCAAGTTCGGCAAAGGCTGGCCCGGCGCCGAAGCCTGGTTCACCTGGCTGAAGGCGACCATCGACCGCTACGGGTGCGACCGCTGCCTGTGGGCCGTCGCCCCCGACGTCCCCATGGACGCCGCGGCGACCCTGGCCGAGTCGCTGCCGTGGCTGGAGCGGATCCGCTCCCTGGGCATCCCGGTCGCTTTCGCCGCCCAGGACGGCAGCGAACACGGCCTCATCCCCTGGAGCTCCTTCGACGTGCTGTTCCTCGCCGGCAGCACGGCATGGAAGATCAGCCCGGCCGCCCACCGCCTCGCCCTTGAGGCCCGCGAGCGCGGACTGGCCGTCCACATGGGCCGCGTCAACTCCCGCCGTCGGCTGCGCATCGCGCAGGCCTTCGGCTGCACCAGCTGCGACGGCACCTACCTCGCCTTCGGGCCCGACACCAACCTCCCCCGCCTCCTGGCCTGGATGAACGAACTCCACGCCGCCCCAACCCTGTTTGGAGACGAGACATGACGACCTGGCTGCGCTTCGTGGGCGCATCGATCATGGGCATCCTCGACCCCATCCCCTCCACCCTGCCGTCCCGCATAACCGAGGAGGACGGCGCCTGGATCCGCGCGAACGCCTGGACCAAGGGACTACGCAAGATCGAGGACTCCTACCCGCGCGGTTTCCACCGCTGGTGCTCGTGCGAGCGCGGCATCTGCCACCCCTGCGGCTCCGGTCACCACGACCAGTGCGTCAGCGCGAACGGCCCTCGCATCGACGACCACGCCGGCACCATCACTGACCGCGGCGGCTTCGTGGTTGCCGTCATTCAGTACGGGCCGGGTCAGCGGCCCTGCCGGTGGTTATGCCCCTGCAACCACCCCGCCGACGTCACGGCGCCCGTCGACACTCCGACAGCGAGGAGGCCGAGGACGGGGCGGCGGCGTCGCGTTCCCTCCATCTCCGACGATCAGCTCAGCTTCCTCCCCGGCCCGGGCACAGGCCCGTCCGAAAAGTCCGCGGACGGGGAGGGACAGTGACCTTCCCGGTTCAAGAGGGTCTGCCGTTCGAGGACTTGGCAGAGACCCCGACGGTGTCGCCCTGGTGCCAGCGGTGGCGCGAGGGCAAGCACTCCTGGCGGCACGTCCGGGATGGCGGCTTCGATGCCCGACGCTACCGAGTGGACGTCATCCCCGACGAAGAGCCAGCCAAGACGTTCGTGCTCGGGCACCACTACGCCCGGTCGTACCCGGCGGTGAAGGTGCAGTTCGGCCTGTACGACGTCTCCGGCAGCGAGCGGCGGCTGTGCGGCGTGGCCGTGTTCGGGGTTCCGGCCAGTACGGCGGTCCTCACCAAACCCCCTGCCGCACCTCCGCCCGTACACGTTCGCTGGAGTGCTCCCGCTTCGTCCTACTTGATGAGTGCCCCGGCAACTCGGAGTCGTGGTTCCTCGCCCGCTGCTTCGATGCTCTGCTCGATGACGGGGTACGTGGCGTTGTCTCGTTCGCCGACCCCGTCCCGCGCCGGACCGCCTCCGGAGCTCTGGTGATGCCGGGGCACGTCGGGACGATCTACGCGGCGACGAACGCCGTGTACGCCGGCCGGGCAACCGCACGGACGGTGAAGCTCCTGCCGGACGGCACCGTCTTCCACGCCCGGACGGCGCAGAAGATCCGCCGCCAAGAGCAGGGCCACGAGTACGCCGCCGCCCAGCTCGTCGCGCTCGGAGCTCCGCGGCCGCGGCCCGGCTGCGACCCCGCCCTGTGGCTACGCGACGCCCTGGTCGCGGTCGGCGCCCGCAACATCCGGCACCGCGGGGCGCACCGCTACGTGTTCCGGCTCGGCCGAACCCGCCAGGAGCGGGAGGAGATCGAGCTCGGTCTCCCCGTGCTGCGGCCCTACCCCAAGCGTCCCGACCCCGAGCCCGCAGCGGCGTGACCGCTGCTCCGGCACCGCCGCCCGCCGCCCGCCGCCCGCGATCGGGCGCCCAGTCCTACCGCCCCGGTTCTCGTCTCCTTGGAGCTGCCATGCCTACGCGTATCGACCACCGCCCGCCCACCGCACCCGACCTGACCTCCTACGACCTGCTGGCGCCCCAGCTGTCCGGCGGCAAGGACAGCGCGGTCATGATGGCCGTGTTCATGGAAGCCGTCGGGCCGCCGGCGTGGACGACCGGGTGATCTCCTACCACTCCAGCCTCGGGGTGCTGGAGTGGCCGCCGGTCTTCTTCGGCGGCATCCGTTATCCCGGGGTGTCCGAGCTCGCCGCGCTGCAGAGTGCTGTCTTCGGGGTGCCGGCCGACCGGCACTTGGAGGTCACCCGCACGATGCCGGGCCCGGGTGGCACCCGGATGCCGCACAGTCTGCTGACTGAGATCGCGGCGTACGGGCGCTTCCCTCGGATGGGCAGCCCGTACTGCCGCAAGAGCGCCAAGGAGAGCGTGGTCTCCACCGCCTGGACGCCGATCGTCAGCCGCCTGAAGCGCGAGCTCGGCCGCCCGGTGCGGATTCTGAAGGTCATGGGTCTGCGCAGCGACGAGGGGCCCGACCGCAAGAAGCGGGCGGCCTTCCGTACGGTGCAGGCCAACAGTGCGCGGGTCGTGGACGAGTGGCTGCCCGTCAAGGACTGGTCGACCGACGCGGTCAAGGAGTGGCACGCCGACGCGCCTGTGCCGTACTGCTGGACGTACGACTCGGTGCCCGGCGCGGGCGACTGGGCCGGAACCTCCCGCTGCTCGTGCTCGCTGTGTGTCTTTGCCTCCCGCCACGACGTGCTGCTCTCCGTCGGCCGGCGGCCGCGGCTGGCCGACCTGTACGCCGAGGTCGAGCAGGTGCGGGGCGACAGCTTCCGCGCCGACTGGCGCATCACCGACCTGATCCGGCACGCCGCGACCTGCGGGGCGCCTGACCCGGGCGTGGTCTGCCCGGACGACGGCCCGGAGTTCACCGCCCTCGAGGAGCAGGTCCGCGCGGCCCTGGAGAAGGAGCCCCGCAAGGAGCCCGACCTGGCCCGCCGTGCCCGGCGGACACGGCGATCGCCGTGCGACGGCTGTGCCGCTCCGCTCTGAGATTTTCCGGAAGCCTCTGATCTTTCTTGAAGGGCATACTGCTGATGATGACGACGACTACCCAGCGCCTCCTCGACCTCGCCGCGGCCGCAGCGGCCAGCCACGACGAGGACCTGGTGCTGCTCCTGCGCGAAGCGAGCGAGCTGTATCAGCAGGGTTTTGAGGGCCTGCGCGACACGGTGGCGGCCCGCTTCGCCGGGCTGTCCGGCGGGGATCTGGTGGCGGCCGCGACCGCGGCTGGCATGCCGTGCGACGTGTCCCAGGACCGCGACGAGCTGGTCCTGCTGCTCGCCCTTGCCGAGTGGGAGATGACTCCGGCGGCCCTGGCCTATACGGAGATGGCCGAGGACGCGGCCCGCCGCGGTGTGTGCCTGATCCCGGAGGAATGACTTCTTCCTTGCGCCGGCCGGGAAAACCTGGGCGGCGTACTGGACCCCCACCCCAAACTCCTGCCATTATGTGAGTTGTGAGCCGGGCAGGCCGGCTCGCCCTCTGACAGGACGGACGGTTCTGCCATGACCTCGCGCCGTGAGCCTCGCCTGGCCGACGCTGCCGAGATCGCGGCTGAGCAGGGCCTGACGCCCGCGCGGATCAGCGGTCTCTACAACGACCGCGCCGAGAACGGCTTCCCGGAAACCGCCGGCAAGCGCGGCCGCGCCCGCCTGTGGGACCACGCCGAGGTCACCGAGTGGTTCGCCAACCGCCCGCCGGCACGACTCCGCGAACACACGCCGCCCTCCCGTGACCCGCAGGACCTGCTGAACGCGGCGGAGGCCTCGAGGTTCCTGGGCTACAAGAACCCCAACCAGGTCACCACCTTCGTCCGCGACCACCCCGGGTACTTCCCCGACCCGGACGTCGTCGAAGAGCTGGGCACCGCCGAAAACCCTTACCGCCGGCAGCTGTGGCGTGTGCAGACCCTGCTGGACTGGATGGCCACCCGGCCCGGCCGCGGTAAGCACGCCGGCGCGAAGCGCACCGCCCCCGCACTGCCCGACGTCCCCGTCGACGGCGACCCCGACGAGCTCCTGGGAGCGTCACAGGCGGCGGCACTGCTGGGATTCAAGAGTGTCAACTCTTTCTCCAGCAGCCTGTCCCAGGGCAACCTGCCCTTGCTGGAAACCCCTGACGCGCTTGCGGAGAAGGGCGGGCGTCGGCGGTGGACGCGCCAGCGGATTCTCGAGCAGGCCGCCCAACCTCGAGGGAGAAACCGGCGGTGAGCGTGCCTCCGCCCACCGCCCCATAGACGCGGCATCCGGTTACGGGTCGTTGGTCCCTTGCGGGCCGGGTGTCGCACGATGGCCGGCATGGCGTGGCTCGCCACCACGCCCCGCAGCAGCCCAGGCTGCTGCGGACCGGCCATCGCCGAAGTTTTCGTGGGGCCGCCCTCTGCGTAGTACGCCGGCAGCCCTTGCCGAGCTGGTCACGGACCTCTGCTGCAGGAGCAAGCTGCCCTGGCGCGCGGGCGCGGCCCACGGTCGGGGCCATGGATGTCGGCCACGGTGCAGACCGCGAGGCTGTCTCGCCTTCGTGACCATGGTCGGGGCTTCGTGGTCGGGGGTCTGGTCGGAGGCCGCGGGTTTCCTCAGCAGCAACCGAAGGTTTCCGTCGGAGACCGTCACGGCCCGCGGAAGGGGACACCTCATGAGCAGCGCCGCACGGAGTACTCCGGCAAGGAGAATGGCCCCCAGTCCCACTGAGTCCCTGGCCCACCAGGTGCTGGCCGCGCTCGCCCAGCACCGCATTGCCACCACCAGCCAGTTGCGCCGGATGCTGCGACCGGACGGCACGCGGCAACTGATGTCCCGCGTTCTGAACAGATTGCGCTCCGACGGCTTCGTCGACTGCACGGTGCTGCCGGTCGCGAACCGTACACGTACCAACGCCTGGTACCTCACCCAGGAAGGCGCACGGCTGACCCGGGACCTGCCTGTCCTGCGGGGGCGGCCGCCCTACCCCATCACCTCGACTACGGCAGCGTCGCTGAAGACCCCGCACACCCTCGCCGTCGTACGCGCCCACCTGGCCTTCGCCGAGGACGCCCGTCGGCTCGGGCATGAGCACGGCCCCTGGGACTGGACCCCTGAGGTGTCCCATTCGATCGGCGAGAGCGAGCGGATTGTGGCCGACGCGGTCATGTACTACACCGTCGTCGAGAGCGAGCACCGGCGAAAGCTGCGCGCCTTCGTGGAAGTCGATCGCAGCACCATGAGCAGCGAGCGGCTGGCCGTGAAGCTGATCGAGTACGCCCGTCTGTTCCAGTACGAGGCCCAGCCCGTCGGCCGGCGTAGGCAGGCCGCCGCAGGTCCTGCCTGGCTGCGCTGGTATCCGGTCTTTCCCCGTGTGCTCTTCGTGCTCACCGGTGCCTCCCGAGCCAGGCTGGAGAATCGGATGAGCGATCTGCAGGCGATGGTTGCTCAGCATCCGCTCGTAGCAGCCCTCGCCCGCGAAGTCCCACTCGGAACCGCCGTGCTGGAAGACCTTGAGCAACACGGTCCCGCCCAGGCGGTGTGGGTGCCTCTGGCCGGCGGCAAGGCTCGCCCATGGACCGCGCTGTGACGACTCCGCAGCTCGCCGAGTAGTACGCCGCCACAGCGATCGAGCGTGCTGGAGGTCCCGCCCCGAGCGCTACATGTCGGCCGAAAGCCAGGAAGACGTGGCTCGAGGCTGATCGGCGACGTAAGCATCCTCCGCGACCACCACGGCGGCGCCCCCCTGCCGCGACGATGGCCGGTATGGAGAGGCAAGCTACCTCTTCCCGCGGAGCACGGTGGAGCCAGCCATCACTCGCGTCCTGCAGCCCCCCATTCTCTGGTGGCTGCATCTTGCGTCGGCCTCCCTGCCGGGATCTTCCTACGGTGTACGGGACGTTGGCGCACGTGGACCTCGGCGGTGTGCGGGGCGGTGATGACGCTGTGGTCGGGGATAGTGCGGCCAGCGAGGGTGACACCGCTGGCGATCCGGCAGTCGCGGCCGAGGACGAGGCCGGGACCGAGGCTGATGCTGTTGCCGGTCTGGACCCGGTCACCGATCAGGGCGCCGAACTGCGGTGTCCCGCATCGATAGAGTCCGTCCGCAGCGCGCAAGATGATCTCCCTTTCGGGCTTGCTCATGTGTGGGCTCCACATGCTGATCGCTGCGACTGTCAGGTTGGCGGACAGGTGGGCGTCGGCGCCGATGAGGGTGCGGTTGATCCCGATGCGGTGGCCGAGGATCGTTCGCTCGCTCAGGAACGACCGGGTCACCTCACAGTTGAAGCCGACCGAGGCCCCGGTGCACAGTACGGAGCCGGAACGGACGGTGGAGAACTCCCACACGCGCACGTACGGACCGATGATGACGTCGTCGCCGATGATCGCTGTTGGATGGATACGGGCCGTGGGGTGGATCCGGTGCGGAAGCCGGGTCAGGGCCTGGCATTGCCAGTCCTCCCAATCGGCCAGGAAGTCCGCGAGATCGGTCTCCGCCAGTTGCTCGTAGGGGGTGCCGCGGAGCATCCCGCTGGTAGGGGCGGTGAGGTAGTCGCCGAGGCGGATGGTGGGCATGAAAAGCCTTTCTTACGTGTCGGTGACCGTTCCTCAGGGCGGCTAGCATCACCTGAACTGGACCCGAGGAACGGAGTTCGTCCGTGCGTCACCCGCGCGTTGGCGTTGCCATCTTGACCATGGGCTCGCGGCCCGTGGAGTTGGCCGCGCTGCTTGACTCGGTGGCTCGACAGGACACGCCCGCGGCGCGGGTGGTGGTCGTCGGGAACGGCTCGCCGCTGCCAGCCCTGCCTGAGTGGGTGACCGGTCTGGAGTTGCCGGAGAACGCAGGCGTCTCCGGCGGGCGGAATGCTGCCCTGGCACGGCTGCGGGAGTTCGGGGACGTCGATGTGGTGGTGGACCTGGATGACGACGGGTTGTTGATCAGTCCGGATGTCCTCACCCGGCTCGTGGAGCTGTATGAGGCTGACCCGCGGCTGGGGATCGTCAGCTTCCGCATCGCCGACGAACGAGGCCGCACCCAGCGCCGTCACGTCCCCCGCCTGCGTGCTGCGGATCCCATGCGCCGCGGGTTGGTCACCACCTTTCTCGGCGGCGGACACGGCTTGTCGATGCGGATGCTTGAGGAGATCGGTGGCTGGCCCGAGCCGTTCTTCTACGCACACGAGGAGACCGATCTCGCCTGGCGGGCTCTGGATGCGGGCTGGAAGGTGCTCTACGAGCCGGAGCTGGTGCTGCAGCATCCATGGACGTTGCCGACCCGGCACGCGGTCTTCTACCGCATGGTCGCCCGAAACCGTGTCTGGCTCGCAAAGAGGCACCTTCCCGCCCTCCTCGTGCCTGTCTATCTGGGGGTGTGGACCGCACTCACGCTCGCGCGCACCCGGTCGGCGGCCGGGCTTCGGGCCTGGTTCGGTGGCTTCGCGGAGGGACTGCAAACCTCGTGCCCGCCCCGTCAGCCGATGCGGTGGGCCACGGTGTGGCGGATGACCTGCCTGGGCCGGCCCCCGGTGATCTGATCAAGTCGTCGCGGCCTTGCTCTGCGTCCGCAGCCACGCCGGGATCGCCTCAGGAGTCCGCTCCAGCCAGTTGGCGTAGCGGACCACGCCTTCCTTGATGGTGGTGGTCGGCCGCCAACCGAGCACGGCCTCCATGCGGTGGGTGGCCGCGTAGCCGCCGAGTGGATCGCCGGGCGGCAACGGCGTTTCCACGAACCGCGTCTTCGGATACTGCTCGGCAACCAGCTCGGCCACGGTGCGGATGCTGGTGGGTGTTCCCGTGCCGAGGTTGATCGTCTCGTTGTGTGCCCGCGGCGCGACCAGCGCCCGCACGGTGGCGGCGGCGATGTCGTCGACGTGCACCAGGTCGCGGATCTGGCGCCCGCCGCCGTTGAGGTGCAGCGGCAGGCCGAGGGCTGCGCGGGTGGCGAACCAAGCGACTACCCATGAGTGGCTGCTTTCCTTGATCACCTGTGGTTCCCCGTAGACCGAGAAGTACCGCACGATCGTGTACGAGGTGTGCACGGCGCCCAAGGTCAGTGCCGTCTGTGTCTCGCCCCACGCCTTCGTGTTGCCATAGACGGACATCGGCCGCACCGGGGTGTGCTCGTGGAACTGCGGCGGTACCCGGCCGTAGACGGATTCCAGCAGTTGCCTTACGGATCGGTACTCGTCGGCGGGGCGTGCCCAGTCCTCCGGGTTGCCGTTGCCGTAGACGCTGGCTGAGGAGACATAGAGGAACCGGCGGATGCGCTCGCAGGTGGCAACCGCGTCCAGCAGCACCTGGGTGCCGGTGATGTTGGTGTGGATCGCGGACATCGGCCGGCGCGTGCAGGCGGCCACGTCCGCGAGCGCGGCGGCGTGGACTACGTAATCGCTCTCGCCGACTGCCTTCTTGACTACGCCCGGGTTCTGGATGTTGCCGACGATGACGTCCGGGTCGGTGGCGTCCACGTCGAACAGGTCGCGGTAGACGTGCCTGGGGTAGGCGTCCAGCATGCACAGCGAGACCGGCCGGGCACCGAGCTGACGCAGGTGGGCGGCGATACGGCTGCCGATCAGCCCGGCGCCGCCGGTGACCAGCACCGTCCGGCCAGTGAGTTGCTTCAACTGGGAGTCGTGCACAGTGCCTCCATGACGTTGTAGTTGTGCGTCGGTCACCGGCCCGCCTGGCGGGCCCGCTCGCGCTTGGCGATGAGCTGTGCGAACTGGATGGCGTACAGCTCCACCTGGTCCGGGGTGAGGACCAGAGTCGACTCCGTGATCCGGCCGTCGGTGTGGTGCAACTCGATGGCAAAGGCGGCCTGCTGAGCACGCTGGTCGTACACCGCGTCCCGCTTCATCGCGGTCGCGTGGGTGACCGAAGCCCAGCCGCCCCCGGTCACCGGATCCTTGTCCGTCATCGAGCTCACCTCCTGACGATCTGCGGCTTGCTCCCACCGCGAGCCGCCGTACCGCCGAGGACACCGCTTCCCGGGCGGCAATGGGAGGTGCAACCCGGCGGGGCGCACATGGCTTGCACGTGGCGTAAACGGCTTGCAACTCCTCGCGCTCAGCCGTCTCCTGACGGGACAATCGACACCCGTAGGAGGTGAGCCATGGACAGCACACATCCGATCTGGCGCTCGGTCGCCATGCGCGACGCCCTTGCCCGCCGCGACCCCGGGGCGATCGTCCGATTAGCCCGCCGCTCGGCCGATGTCACGCTTGCCGAGCTCGGAGCGGCGATCGGCTACACCGCCGCCTCGCTGTCGCGGATGGAGCGCGGCAAGCAGCCGATGCGGGACGTGCGGCTGCTCCGGCAGGTAGCCGAGTACCTGGACATCCCGCCCGGCCTGCTGGGGCTGGCGCCGAACAGCGAGCGGGCGACGCATGCGGGATACGGCGATCAGCATCTGTCGGGCACTACTAGGCTGGGCCCGCAGGCCCTGTTCGGCGAAGAAGGGGACGACCCGGTGCGACGCCGCAAACTCCTTGCCACGTTGGCCGGAGCCACCACCAGCGCGGTCCTCGGCCCCACGACAGCCACACACCCAACCCGACCAAGCCTGTCCGGTCTGGAAGACCTGCTGCTCCACCGGCAACGCACCGTTGCAGGCCCAGAGCCCACGCCAGCCACTGTCACCGCAGCGGTGGATGCCTCGCGCCGTGACTTCAGCGCATGCCGCTACGACGCCCTTGCACGCGCACTTCCCACCCGCATCGCGCTCGCGCACGCCCTCGGCTCCAATGGCCACCCGGAGCAGGCAGCGACTGCGATCGCCGATCTCTATACCACCACCACGCGCCTGTGCATCAAACTCGGCGAGGACGGCTTGGCCGCCGTCACCGCCGACCGGGCGCTGACCGCCGCCCTCGGCGGCGCAGACGCGCTCACTGTCGCCGAGGCCCACCGCATGGTCTCTTCCGCCTGGCGCCGCCAAGGCCACTACGCTCGTGCCACCGACGTCGCTGTCACCGCAGCCCAGCAGCTGGCAGCAGACCGATCGACCGATGCCACCGAACGGCTGTCGGTCCTGGGAAACCTGTACGCGACCGCGGCCTACACCGCAGCCAAGCAGGGCGACCGGCACACCGCGCACGTACTCATTACCGAGGCGGAGACCACGGCCGGGCGGCTCGGCCACGACGCGCTGCTGCGCGGCAGCGTCTTCGGCCCGAGCCAGGTCCTGCTCCACCAGATTTCAATCAGCCACCTGCTCGGCGACGCAGGCCAAGCCATCGAGCACGCCCGTCGCATCAATCCCACAGCGCTGCCGACCACGGAGCGCCAGGCCCGGTACTGGATCGACGTCGCCCGCGCCTTCGACCAATGGGAGAAGCCCGACCGCTGCTACCGCGCCCTGCTCGCCGCGGAATACGCGGCACCGCAGGAAGTCCGCCGCGACGCCGTGCGCACCATGGCCGCAGACCTCACGCGGCACGACCGCACCCTGCCCGGCGCACGGGCGTTCGCCCACCGCGTCGGCGCCCTCGCCTGACGCCCCGCGAAGGACCGAGGTGCCCGCCTTCGGCGCTTCCCACCCTGTACCGCCCGCAGCGCCCGAGCTGCTCTCATGGAGGTACTCGTGGCCCTGGACTGTATCCCGATCGGCGGGTCTTCCTCGCTCTGACCGCCGGTGCACTCGCCGGGCGCCGCCGACTGGGCCACCGTCGAACCGGAGCGTTTCACCGGCTCCCTCGCTGGCCGCCGTGTCGACGCGACGTTGCTGACGTGGCTGGAGGCCCGCATCACCGAGTTACGCGCACTGACCAACACCTCAGCGCCCGAATGCACCACGCTCGTCCACGCCCTGCTCAAGACCACCATCCAGCTGCTGGGCACCGGCGTGTACGACCGGCCGCCGCCTACTCCAAGTCGCTGCCTCTGCCGCCCAGTGCGCAGGCTGACTCCACTTCGACCAGGGCGAGCACGGCGCCTGCCAACGTCACTAGCGAAGCGCTCTTCACTCCGCCCACACCGCCGACGACCGCGACCTCGAACACGCGGCCACCCGAACCCGCGCCGCGGCCGCCCGTTCCCTCCTCGACCTGCGCCGCGCACGCGCGCTGGCAGTCCTCGGTGACCAACAGCCCACCAACCGCGCCCATAGCAACGCCGAGGACCAACTGCTCCTTCAGCGGTGACGTGCCGGGCGTGTGCTGAGTGCTGACCGTTTCGCCGGCCGGGTGCCGGGCGGATATGGGACGCGCAGCCGCTCCGGCGTGCCGGTCTGGTCCGCATCGGCCGGTCCGGCCTGGGCGGAGGTGTTCTTGAGGATGTGGGCGACCTGGTCGGCGAGCTGGAGCATCAGCCGTTCGCGGTCGATGAGGGCGGTTGAGGCGGAGCGGGTGTCGTAGGTCTGGAGAAGGCCGGCGGCGTCCCACAGCAGTTGCTGGCCGATCTCGGTCGACCGGCGCAGCTCGTAGCGGTCGCTGCCGGCGGCGGCCTGGATGAGGTCGGTGTGCAGGGCGGCGAGGCGCTGCAGGTAGCAGCAGGCGCTGGCGCCTTCGACGCTGCGGATGTGCTCGCGGGCTCGGGCGTCCAGTCGATCCGGAAGGTGTTCGGCGAGCAGCGGCGCGAGCACCATGGCCGGCAGGGCGACGTCGGCGGGGGACCCCGTGGGCCATGGTGAACAGGCCAGCGACGATGCTGATGACGGCAACCGCGACGGCGAAGAGGCGCAGGGAGCCGGAGATGGTGGGGGCCAGGCCGATGCGCCTGGCGGGGCGTCTGGTCAGCCAGTGCAGGGCCAGGTTCTGCGTACGCGTCGCCGATGGGGTGAGAACCCCGATCTGATGAGGCAGTTCGGGCCGGGAGCCGTCGCCTGGGACTGTCCAGGCGAGCCAGCCCCACCGAGTGCGCTCGTAGACGAGCACGGGTTCGCACTCGTCCGTGCACGTATGGTCGCGGACGTGGCCGGTCCGCAGGGCGCCTGCGCGTTCCGCCTCCCATCGGCCCGGGTCGAGGGTGAAGGGGCGCTGGTGCTGCGCGGCCGCCGGCGGTGGTGGTATGCGGTCGGTCATAGGGTGCTTCCTTCCAGAGGGCGAGTCGATGCGGTGGCGCAGGTGGTGCAGCGGCCGTCGCCTTCGGGGTGGGCGCGCCGGGGCGTCGGCCCGGGACAGGTGTGGCAGAGCGGCCAGTTGAGGCATTCAGGGCACATGTCTTCGCCCGGGGCGGTTCCGGGCTTTCCGCAGCCGGTGCATTCGACGAGCACACGTCGTGCGAGGGCGTCGCTCACGCTCCTGTCGGCGGCCGCAGTGGTGGTGGAGTGGGGGGCCTGCCTCGAGACCTCAGGGGTATCGGTTTCGTGTTCGTGTGCCCAGGCGGCGGGTGGCGGGCAGGCCTGGGCCGCCCGGAGGCGGGCTGCGATGATCGCGCCGACCGAGGTGCGAACGGGCTGAGGCAGAGGCCGACTGGTCATGACGTGCTGTAGCTGCTCAGGTGTCCAGCCGGCGTCCAGCATGACGGTCACGATCTGTCCCTGATCGCGCAGCACCTGCCCAGTCAGCAGCAGCTCTGGTTGCCTCGCCCCGATGGTCAGCAGCAGCCTGACGCCTGCCGAGAGTTCGTCCGTCGTCGCTGTCCCGGATGTCATGACGGATGCCGAGGAGGCTGTGCTGGACTCGTCGTCGCGTTCACGCGCGGGCGCGTTACGGACGGAAGGACGGACGGGCTTGGTGTCCTCCTCTCTGGTCTTCTTGCTCTTGGTGTTCTTTGTGTGGCGTTCAGCCTGCGCAGGCTGAACCTGCGCAAGGTTTTCCGGCTTTGGCTGTGACCTGCGGGTCTGTGCCGTAGCCCGCTGGTCGCGCGCCGGCGGGTGCGCTTCGGCGGGTTCGGGGGTGTCGGTGATGAAGTACGCGACCTCGCCGAGCGTGCCATCCGGGCGCCGCTCGCGCTCACGGACCAGGTAGCCGTGCTTCTCCAGCTCCTTCAGCCCGCTGGTGATCGCGTCCCTGCCGTCCGGTCCCAGCCGGGCGAGCTGTGTGACGTTCACGCGCCAACCGTCGCGATGGGTGCTGATGAGTCCGAAGATTCCCTTCGCCTTGAAGGAGAGATTCGGGTCCCGGAAGAGGTCGTTTCGGATCTGTGTGAAGTGGTCCGCCGCCATGGGGCCGCGTCGGATGCCTGCTCCGTAGCCGCTCATCGCGCGATCACCGGAGCGCCCGGAGTGCGCCAGCGGAGGCGGCGAGCCCGGCCCGCAGAAGCGGTGAGGCTGGCGCCGGCGGGCGGTGAAGCGTGCGTGAGTTCCATGGAGGCAGCTCACCCCCTGGCTCCGACCGGATCGGCGGCCATAGGCCCTGACCACAGATCACGATCGGAGAACATGCTCCGTGGTGTGCGGTGGTCGGCCCCATGGTCGGCCCCGACCGCGGGCCCTCCGTAGGTCACGACGGTGGTGGCCTCTGCGCAGTACCCGGCGGCGGGGTCCGGACGGGCATGCGCACCGGGGCTGCCACGTGCGCAGTCAGTTCCCCGATGCCGCTGCGCAATCGCTTCGCCAGAGTGTGGCCTCACGTCTGCGCATCCGTGCTCGCTGCGCAGGCGGCGTCAGCTGCGGGGCGCCCGGGGCGGCTGCGCAGAGCGCCGTGTCGTTTCCGCTCTGCCTCGCATGGCTCCAGTGTCCGGGAGCCCGTGGCCGGTCGTGACCATCCCGGGCTCCCGGGCCAGCCGGGAGGCGTGGTCGGGCCTGTGGTCGGTCCGACCACAGGCCCGACCACAAGGTTGTGTCCGCTTCGTGATGCTGGTCGGCCTTGCGCGGTCGGTGGTCGGGTCGGGGTCGGCGAGTTGGCTCCAGTCAGCAACAGTCCGTTCTGACCTGGGAGTTTGAGATGTCTCCTGTCAAGCGAGCATCGGGGGCCGGGGCCGCGCCGCCGATGGCCGCAGGGGTCGCGCTGCAGCAGATGCGGCGCCGTGTGCAACTGGGGCGCCTGGGGGTGTGGGTGGCTCTGGCGGCCGGGCCGGTCGCCCTGGCCGTGGGGGTCACGGCATCGCCCACCGTGGTCGAGGCGGCCACTCAGAAGGAGTCGGCCGTCATGCACACGATGGCGTCGGCCGATCCGTCGGGGTACGCGGAGGTGTTCCTCAGCGCGTGGCTGCGCAGCAGCGCGGAGAACGAGAGCAGTGCGCAGGCGCGGCTTGCGCAGTCGATGGCTCCTCAGGTGGAGCTCCCCGATCTGGCGGCCACTGCGCAGTCGCAGCTGAGGGATGTGGTGGCGGTGCGCAGTGCGCACCGCTCCGACGACCGGTGGTCGGTCACGGTGGCTGTGCAGTACGCCGACGGCGCGGTGCGGTACTTCGCGGTGCCGGTCGTCTCCGGCGCCGAGGGGGGCTCTTTCGCGGTGTCCGGTGCTCCTGCGGCGGTGGCCGGCCCGGCACGAGCCGGGGCTTCTCCAGCGCCGTACACGGTGACGGTCCCGAATGGCAGCGAGCTTTCCTCCGCTGTCGGTGGGTTCCTCGCTGCGTATCTGGCCGGGGCGGGCGAGGTCGACCGCTACCTGGCCCCGGGCGCGAAGCTGTCGTCCGTCTCACCGGCTGTGTTCAGCAAGGTCGTCGTTCAGCAGCTTTCCGCTGTTGAGCAGGAGGCGGCGGCCGCGCCGCTGCCCGCGGACGGCACCCGGGTGCGGGTCATGGCGCGGGTGGAGGCCCGTGACGCGTCGGGGCGGTGGCCGCTGGCGTACGAGCTCACGCTGAAGTCTCGCTCGGGCCGGTGGGAGGTGGCGGCGCTGGAGTCCGGCGCTGCCCAGGGCGGGGGTGGCCGGTCGTGAATACGCCGCACAGTTGGATGCTCGCCGGGCAGCTGGACGACCTCGGCGACTCGTGGATCAGCATGGTCCAGGACTGGGCGACCAAGGGTCTGCAGGCCGGTCTGATCGTGATCGTCGTCGTGATCATGGTTCAGAAGTTCAGCCTGAAGGCGGGTATCGGCGCCCTGTTGCTGCTCGTGATCGCGCTGGGGATCTACAACTCGCGCGAGGACCTGGCCCGTATGTTCGAGGACGAGGTCAAGAACCCGGCGAAGTCTGCCCCGGCTTCGCCCTCCGTGGTGCAGCATGCCGATCCGGCAGCCCGGGGCGATGCCACTTCGCGTGGAGGCTGGCTGTGAGCGCGGCTGGTCGAGTGGGGCGTTTCTACACCGCTGCCCGGCGCCATCCGTGGGTGCTGGGCAAGGTCGCCGACTGGCGGATCCCTCTGGGGCCCTATACCCCCGCGCAGATCGCTCTCGCGGTCGGCGGCGGCTTCGTTCTGGTTAAGACGGTCTCGCTGTGGTCGTGGATGGGCCCGGTGCCGATCGTGGCCTGGTTGCTGGCGATCTGGGTGGTGCGACGTCCGAAGATCGCGGGACGGGCGCCGTTGCAGGCGGGGATCGGCTGGCTGCTGCTGGCGTGGCAGCCGCGGGGTGGCCGGATCGGCGGTCGCGCTGCTCGCGACCTGGGCGCACATCCGCTGGGAGGCGGTTTCGTCATCGAGGACGCGGCGCCGGGGCCGGCGATGCCTGAGGTTTTGGCTGCTGGGGCGAAGGAGAGCCGCATGGCTTCCGGCATCGCAGCTCGGGCAGCGCGCGGCGGCGGTGTCTCGCGGCTGCCCGGCCGCCGGCGTCCTGCGGTGGTGGATGTCCCGCGGCCGTCCGATCTCGTACCGGTCTCCGGTGTCCAGAGGCTGCGGGAGCTCAGTGTGCAGAGCGGGGGCGGGCGATGAGGGTGCCGATCCGGCATATCGCCGGGCATCTGGTGTGGTCGACGCACGGCAGCGTGTGGGCCGTCTACCGGCTGCACCCGGGCCCGGATGAGCAGGGGCGCAGTGAGCAGACGGTGCAGGGCACCTACGTCCCGGCTGCGGTGCGCGATGAGCAGCTGTCGAAGATCACGCATCTGGTGCGATCGCTGTCGGGTGCCCCGCGGCTGTTCGGGCTGTGTGCGCAGGTCGACCCGGGGGAGGTCGCCCTGCGCATGATCGAGGGTGTCGAGCCGCCTGCACAGTCCGTACCTGGCGAGGTACAGCCGTGGGTGGAAAACGTCGAAGCCGCGCTGGACCTGCTGGACGGTCAGGAGATGCACCAGCGCACGCTGTGGCTGGCAGTGCCGCTGCAGACCGATGGAGCCGGTCTGCAGATGGCTGCTTCCATCGGAGCGGTGTGGGCGGAGGTCTCCCAAACGTTCGGGATGCGGCCGGCGCCCGTGGCACGGCGCGAGGTCAGCGTCTACCGCGAGCAGGCATCCCGGGTGGAGGCCGCTCTCGCCGGCGGGGTCGCCTTCCGCCCGGCCCGTCCAGCGGAGATCGTGTGGATGGTCCAGCACGCTCTGCACCGGGGGCTCGCCGAACCGCTATTGGCGGAGGCTCAGGCCAGCGAGCTGTACGGCGGGCGTGTCGTCGACGGCACCCTGCACTCGCCCAGCTACGCCGACCTGGGGCAGGTCCGGCTCCAGGAAGGAGGCACCGGCCCGGACGGCGCAGACGACGAGGATCTGCCAGGCGCGGACCGGGTAGGACGCTCGGGCCGGAAGGCCTGGTGGCGCCTGCAGGCGGCCTCCCCGCTGCGTCGGCGCTGGCTGCAGGTGGAAAGCGATGCCGGCGTCGGCTACCAGGCGCAGCTGGTGCTCGCGGAGTGCCCGCCAGCGGTGAGCGCGCAGGCAGCCGACCTTTTCGCCCAGCTGGAGCTGCTCGACTTCCCCGTCGATTACACCGTCGACCTCACGCTCGTGCCTGCGGAGAAGGCCAAGGAGCAGGTGCGGCGCAAGAAGAACGAGTTGGTCGACCAGGCCGACCAGTACGACGCCCGTCCGACGGGGATGCCCGCCTCGCTGACCGACGCGGCCCGTGATCTGGGCGAGCTGGACGCGAGGCTGTCGCGTACCAGTGTCGAGGTGGAGGTCCAGTCCGTCACCGTGCTCACGGTCTGGGGGCCCACCGCCGCGGTCTGCGACGCGCGGGCTCGGGCGCTCGCCGCGCTGCTGGCCGGCGCGGACTACCGGGCCGTGCGTCCGGCGGGCCTGCAGGAGCCCCTGTTCACGCTGGGCCTGCCCGGCACGAACCGACCGGGCGTGGTGCGGGAGTTCACCCAGCATCAGGTCAGTGAGGACTGGGCACTGGGCGGGGCCCTCACCCTGGGCGAGGTCGGCGATCCGAACGGCATGCTGCTGGGTTTCGACCTGGACTGCGGCACCACCCGCCCCGTGATGATCAACGTGGCGGATGCTCCCAAGCAGGATGCCTCCGCTTCGATGGGCATCGTCGGCGACCTGGGCGCGGGCAAGAGCGTCCTGGAGAAGCTCGTGTCGGAGGCTGTGTGGGCGCGGGGTGGCTGCGCCATCTGCATCGACCGCACGCCGGTGCGGGAGTGGGCGACGTTCGCCCGAACCGCGGCGGCGGGCCGCTGCCAGATCATCGACGCCGCCCAGGCCGAGGTGTCGATCGACCCGCTGCGCATGTTCCCCGGGCCCGAGGGCCGGCACTACGCGTTGAGCTACCTCACCCTGCAACTGGGCATCGGCCCGATGAGTACCTCCGGTGAGGTGCTGCACCACGCGGTCGAGCAGGCTGCGGCCGGCGAGGCCCCGTCGATGCACCGCGTCCTTGACGTGCTCGAGGACATGGCCACCCACGAGGTGGGCAAACGGCAGGACGCGGCCGCCACCCTGGCCGGACTGGTCCGCGTCGTGGCCAGCAATCCGCTGGCGCGGATGGTCTTCGACCCGGCGCTGCCGTCGGTGCGGCTGGACCCCTCCAGCGCCTCCGACATGATCGTCATCACGACCACCGGTCTGAAGCTGCCGCCGAAGGCGGCGTTCGAGCAGCCCGAGGTGCTTCGGCAGCAGCCGCTGGAGGCGCTGATCGGGAGGGCCGTGCTCTACCTGATCGCGGCGATCGCCCGGCAGACCGCGTTCGAGTCCCCTGAGCGGTTCTGCGCAGTGGTGCTGGACGAGCTGTACTGGCTGACCAGTTCCGCCGAGGGCACCGCGCTGGTGCACGAGATCCTGCACGACGGCCGTAAGCACGGTGCCGGCCTGATCGCCGGATCACACGACGCAGAAGAGCTCGGACCCGACCGCGGGCTGATGGCCTACCGCGTCCTCGCCCGCACCGCCGACCGAGAACGAGCACGCCGGGGACTGGAGTTCCTCGGCCTGGACCCCGGCGACAGCGAGCTGCTGCGCCTGGTGACCACCGGGCTGTCCCCCGTCGGCCAGAAAGGCCGCGAGGGCGAGGTGCTGCTGACCTGCCCGCGCCAGAACACCGGCCGCGTCAAGGTCGTCATCCCCCGGATCAGGCGCATCGCCTCCTCTATCACCACCACTCCCGGACGCCGGCCGAGCAGCACACGCACACGGGCGACCGACGCCTCCCCGGCCCCGAGCCCCCTCCTGTCCAAGAACCAGGCCGTCACCGGTCCGAAGGGACACCAGTCGTGACTACCTCTTCTTCCTGGGACCGCTCCCGGCGCGGCGGGGCCGTGGTGTCAGCCCTGCTCGTGCTGGCCATCAGCATCGCTGTCCTCGTGCTCGCGCACGGGGTGAGCGTGCCTGAGGCATGGTGGCCCCGCGCGGGCGAGGCTTTTGCCGCCAGCACCGAGCCCGGCCACCAGGATCCATGCGACCTGATCAAGGGTCCGGCAAGGACGTACTGCGTCAGCGACAGCACCACCGCCGCAGCCGACGGTCAACCCAGCGGCGGGAGCCCCGCGAACTGGACATTGATTCCGCCAGCCGTGGCTCTCATCGGCATCACCCTGTGGCGACGTCACGATGCCGTAGTGCAAAGGCGGCGGTGATGCGACGCCCAGACCGCGGCACGCTCCGCTCGGCCGGCTTCGTCCTGCTGCTCACCGTCGTCTTCGTCGGGGTGAACAGCCAGGTGGTGTACGCGGCGAGCAGCAACAGCGAGACCGGTGACCTGCTCGCCCCGCTGAACATCGACACCTCCGAGGGCGCGCCGATCAATGGCTACGAGCTGAACGCCGAAGGCGGCTCCATCGTCTCCTTCAAGACGCAGGCGCTCGCCTTCGCCCTCAGTGGTCTGTTCACCCTGCTCCGGCTGCTGGTCGGCCTGGCGGGCTGGGCGATCGAGGTCGCGTTCCGGTTTCCGCTGCTGCGCATCCTGTCCGAGCCGGCTCAGAAGGTTTCTGACGCGTACAACCATGTGGTCGTCGACAGCCTTGGGCTCAAGGGCGTGCTGCTGGCCTGGGCATTCGTGTTCTCCCTGTTCATGTTCGTGCGGGGCAAGGTCGGCAAAGGCCTGGGCGAGATCTTCCTGACTCTGCTGATCGCCGCCTTCGCCGCCTCAGCGTTCGTGCGCCCCGACTATCTGCTCGCCAAGGACGGTCCTCTGGGGCAGGCCCAGCAGGTGGCTGCCGAAGTCGCCCAGGAGACGGTCAACTCCTACGACTGGGGCGGAAAGATCGCCAGCCGGGGGCCGTGCGATGGCATGGCCGGCATGCAAGAGATCAAGTGCCTGGAGCGCGAGGCCGCCAAGCCGGTCAAAGCCAGCGAGGTCGCCCGCCCCATCCAGGACTCGATCACCAACGCGCTCGTCGTCAAGCCGTACATGCTGCTGCAGTACGGGCGCGTTCTCGACCCGGGCAAGGCCTCCGACCGCAAGGCCTACGCGGTGCACCTGAAGTGGGTCTCCGGCGGCTACAAGGCCGGCGCCAAGAAAGACAACAAGGACGACAAGAAGGATGGGTGCAGCCTGCTCAGAGGGCCGGCCAAGGAGTACTGCCGCGACGGCGACGACGCTCGCCGGGGTGATCAGGATCCGCCGGAGTTCACCCCCGGCGGCGAACTGCTGGACACCGTCAGCCCCGTCGTCAGCGAGGAGGACAAGGAGTTTGCTGCCTTTCTCGCGGACCTCAAAGAGGCCGGGCCGGTCGGTGAGGCCTGCGCCGAGTACGCCAAGAAACCCACCTGGTGGCGGGTCGGCGGGGCAGCGCTGCTGCTGATCGCCGCACTGTTCATCTGCGGCATGCTGCTGTCCAGCGCGATCGTCCTGCTCGGCACCCAGGCCATCACTGCCGCAGCCGCGGCCGCTGGCGGCGTCACCTTCATCGCGGCCATGCTGCCCGGTCCGCCGCGCCAGTCGGTGTGGAAATGGCTGTCGCTGTGGGGCATCGCGATGCTCGCCGTCGTCGCCGTGTCGGCGTTCATTCCGTTCTTCGGCATCGCCGTCGACGCCATCCTCACCGACGGCCCGGATCTGATGGTGGAGCGGATTCTGCTCCTGGACGTCCTGGCCGTAGCCGGTGCGGCCGGGCACCGGTGGCTGCTCAGCGGCATCACCTCGTTCGGCCGTCGCATGGCCATGCGCATGCGGTACGCCAAGGTCGGCGGCACGCACATGCCGGGCGACACCTCCGAGCTCGGCGCCGCCCTCGCCATGAACCTGCCCCTTGGCCAGGGCGGCGGGCTGCGCCCCCTCGCCGGTGGCAGGTACGGCATGCTCGGCACCCGCCAGCGCCTGATGGGCGCGCTCGCGTCGATGTTCGACGGCGCGGGCATGCCGGTCGACACCGGCCGGATGCTGGCCGACGCCGGCGCGGAAGCCGGGCGCGGACTCGCTCCCCTGACTGCGGCAGCGGTCGGCACGGGGCTCGGGGTGCGGCTCGGCGCGAAGGGCGCGTACGGGCTGCTGATCGGCCGGCGGCCGGATCGCGAGCAGTTGGCCAAGTGGTGCAAGCCGACCGGCGTCGACGGCGAAGGCGACCCGCACACGGGCGGCAACCAGGAAAGCTCCGGCCGTCGCGGCGGACCTGCGGACCGGTACCGCAATGACGAGGGCCAGATCATCGACCCCAACACGGGGGAGGTCCTGCACGACCAGAACGCCGACCGCACCCTGCTGTCCACCCGTGCGCACAACCGGCTCGTGCGGCTGCGCGGGTACCGAATCCTCAACCGCGGTGGCCGTGCGGCCTACGGCGCCACCGTCGGGCTGCCGGCGAATGTCCGCCGTGCCCGGGCAGGCGGCTCGCGGTATGCCGAGGACGCCCGGCAGCAGGTGCGTGTGTGGGGCAACACGGTGCGCGAGGACGGCCGGGCGTGGGCGGACGCGGGTCGGCACGTGTCCCGGACCGTGCAGGAGCACGGCGTGGACCGCGGGGGTACGGGGCCGTTCACCAGCCGTCGTCTGGCCCCGGGGCCGTCTCGCACCGCAACGGCCCGGCCGGCCTCCACACCCGGCGGGAGTTCGGGCCGTGGCTCGCGTCCGGTGCAGGGTGTCACGCCTGGTCCGGTCGCGGGACTGTCCACGCCCCCCGCTCCACAGCGGGTGGCACACGATCCCGACCGGCTGCGGCGCCGGGTGATCGAGCAACTGGGCGGCGGCGATCCCGAGGTGCGGCGCCGTCTCCTGGACGAACTGGGCCGGGGACACGCTGACGGCTCGCGGCCGCCCAGGCCGGAGGCCGATGGACCCGGCGGCGTGGGGGGTGAGGGGGTATGAGCCGTCGACGTAGCCGGAAGGCCAAGTGGGGCTGCCTGGGGGTGCTGCTGCTGGTCACCGCGGTGTGCTGCGCAGCCCCCGTTTCAGGGGCGATCAATGCCGTCACCGCGCTGCAATTGGGCGCGTCACAGGACGACACCGGTATCGCCGAGGGCGGCACGGCCGCGGACATCCCGCCGCGCATGCTTGCCGCCTACAAGAAGGCGGTGGCACGGGTCGGTCGGCACGTGCCGAAATGCCGCGGCATGCGCTGGCCCATTTTGGCCGGGATCGCGAAGGTCGAATCCAATCACGCGGTGGGACGGAGCATCAGCGACCGGGGGGACATCCGTCCGAAGATCTTCGGAGTGCTGCTCAACGGCTCGGGGGCCGGGGGCAACACCACCGTCTTCCCCGACACCGACGGCGGCGAGTGGGACGGCACCTCCCTGGGCGAACGGGCAGTCGGCCCCTTCCAGTTCCTCCCCTCCACCTGGCAAGGCGTGGGACAGGACGCCAGCGGGGGCAAGATCGCGGACCCGCACAATGCCGACGACGCGGCCCTGGGCGCGGCCATCTACCTGTGTGGCAATGGCCGCGACCTGACCAAGCGTGCCCAGCTCAAGAGCGCGATCTTCCAGTACAACCGCTCAGGCGAGTACGTCTCCAACGTCCTCGGCTGGATCGACCAGTACGCCGCGGCCGCCAAGGCGCCCGAGATGAAGGGCACCTCAGGGAAGGTCCGCACCGTGCTCGAAGCGGCGCTCGCCCAGCGGGGGCTGCCCTACTCGTGGGGCGGCGGCAATGCCAAGGGCCCCAGCACGGGGATCTGCTGTTCGCCGAGCGGTAAGAGCGGCGCCAGGATCAAGGGGTTCGACTGCTCCGGGCTGACGCTGTACGCGTACGCCAAGGTCGGCATCAACTTGCCGCACAACGCGGCCGCGCAGGCCGGCTTCGGCCGCAGGATCCTGGCCAGTCTGGGCAAGAGCGCGCTCAAGCCCGGCGACCTGGTCTTCTACGCCTACGCCCCGGGGCGGGACTCCACGATCCACCACGTCGGCATCTACGTCGGCAACGGCCAGATGGTCAACGCCCCACGGCCCGGCACCGACGTCCGGCTCGACCCGGTGGATGCGATGTCCGGCTACGCGGGAGGGGCCCGGCTGCTATGACACCGACCCCGCTCCGTACACCGCGGCGGCTGCTGGTCATCACCATGCTGCTGGCCCTGACCGGCCTGGTCCTGCTGGCCTGGCCCAGCCAGCAGCCGGTTTCCTCACCTCGCACGCCGGACGCCGCCGGTCCGACGACCCGATACCCGAGTGCCTCCCCCACGCCCGGGAGCATCTCGTCCCGAGCCGTATCCCCGAGGGACGCGCCCGCTGCGTCTGCGCTGCCCCCGCACGGCGAGGGCCGCGCCGGAGACCCGGGCATCCAGCAGGCCTTGGAGAACGCCTGGCCCGTCGGCCTTCCCGCCGACGACGAACGGCACCTGTTGGCGGCCGGCCGTGCTCTGCTGCGTGCGGACGCCACCGGCATCGGCCGTGACCGGTGGCCCAGCGTCTTCTCCGACAGTGGCCGGGCCGTGGCGCCGGCCTTCACCCGGTTCCGCATCCAAGCCGCCATCGCCCGCCAGGACGGCGCACCTTCACGGGCTGTGGTGCATCTGGTGTGGGCCGCGGCCGATCGCGGCGGGACCTACACCGACGGCCGCATCACTGTCCTGTCTTTCACCCGCACCTCACAGAAGGGAGCATCCCCGTGGACTCCGCAGCCCCGCACCTGACGTCCCAAGCCACTGATATGGCATCCGGCCAGCTGCTCGGCCTGCTCACCGGACTCACCGACACTGCTCGATGGTTCGTCGACCACTGGTACCTGCCCGTGCTCGCCACCGCGTTGGCGTGGGCGGTCGGCGAGGTCGTGGTACGCCGACTCGCGTTGAAGGCCTCGGCCGAGCGCATGGCCCTCGAGCTCGTGCCCGCTCGCCACTTCGACCCCGGTCTGGAGGAGATCTTCCGGCGCGGGGTGCAGCTGGCCCGCGCTTCCACGAGCATGCCCTGGTGGGCGCCGCGCCGGACGAAGTCCGTACGTATCCGGCTGCGTGCCGACGGCTCCAGCCCGCTGCGCTACCGCATCGAAGGCCCGGCCGGCGGCGAACGTCTGCTGTCGATCACCCCTTTCGGTCCGGCCGTCACCGTCACCAAGGCCGCGCCCATTCGCGACAAGCCGCGCGAGCACACGGTTCGGGCGGAGTTCCTCCTGCGTGGCAAGCCGACCGCCCCGCTGCGGGAGGTTCCGCTGGATCCCGACCCGCTGCAGCCCCTGGTCGATGCGGTCTCCGATCTACGGGCTGACCTCGGGGATCTCGCCGAAGTCAGCTTGGACATACAGCGCGCACCGAAATGGGCACTACGGGCGCGGCGCCTGCAGCTGATGCAGGCCGCACGTCGCCAGGAGCGGCGTGAAGCAGAGCGGGCCTCGAGGTGGGTACGTCGTGACGCTGCCGGGATCGAGGACTCGCTGGCCTGGCAGTTCCAGCAGCTGCTCAGCGGCAAACAAGGAGCGTCGGCCGGAGGGCGGCGGCTGGTGATGCCGCCGGTGCCGCGCCGTGTCGAGGCGGCCGAGGCGCTGGGCAAGCTCGCCGACGACGATCAGCTCGTGCGGGTGCAGCTCCTTGTCACCTGCGCTTCCAACACCGAAGGGCGTGCCCAGGCGCGCCTCGCTCAGCTGCAGGCCGCCTTGGATGTCTTCGGCGGAAAGTCGCGGTGGGCCATGCGCGGTGTGCGGCTGGGGCCGTGGCGCCTCGGTGCGGACCAGTGGCCCAGCCGTCGCGGCTTCGAGCGCCGCTGGGGATACGGGCACTGCCAGCCGCCCCGACCGAACTGGGTACGCCTGGAGGAGCTGATCGGGCTGCTGAAGCCGCCCACGGTGCACTGCCGACTGCCGCTCCTCGCAGGAGACCTGCCTACCTACTCCTTCGGCGATCCCGAGCTGCTGCTGCAGGGCATCTATCGGGGTCCGGACGGACGTGAACGCCTGGTCGCCACCTATGCGGCGGAGACCCTGTTCGAGTGCGCGGTGGGCAAGGCCGGCGGCGGCAAGACCGAGCGTGCTCTCGCGCAGGCGATCGCGTGGGCCCATGCCGGGGGCGGGCTGATGTTCGTCGACCCGCACCGCGATTCCTGGCCGCGGGCGGCAAAGTTCCTGGCCCACGACCATCTCATGTCACGGATCGCGCTTATTGACCTCAACGCCCACGGATCCGACCCCCGGTTGAGCTCGTGGAATCCCCTGGCCATGCACCACGGCCAGGCCGCGCACGAGGTCGTGGAGGCCGTCACTGATGCCTTCGCCGCTGCGCTCGGCTGGGAGGACGCGAACGCACCCCGGGCGATCACCATCTTCACCGCCGCCCTGGCCGTTCTCGTCGCCGTCAACCAGGCTGCCTGCCAGGCCGGCCGCCCCAAGGACCAAGCCACGATCTTCCATGTGAGGGCCTTGCTGTCCGACGCCGGCTTCCGCGCTGCGGCGCTGTCCGCCGCGGGCGACCGGCTCGATGAGGAGACCCGATCCTGGTGGCAGACGGTATTCCCCACCCTGCCGTCCGACGCCTTCACCGTCGTCCTCAACCCACTGACCCGGCTGGCTTCCACCCCCGTCACGCGGGCATTCCTGGGCCAGGGCGTCGGCGTCTACAACATCCGCGCCGCCATGGACAACCGGATGATCGTCTGGGTGTGCCCGGCCGGGAACGGGCCCACCGACCGGCTGCTGACCGCCTTACTCGCCCGCGACCTGCTCCGCGCCGTGCGCTCCCGCCGCGACACCCCCGAAGACCAGCGGGTTCCCTTCCGGCCGTACTTCGACGAACTGATCACCCTTACCGGCGCGGCCCCGGAAACGATCGCCTCGATGTTCGAGGACTTCCGCAAGTACAAGGCCCATGTCCACGGCATGACCCAGCTGCTGTCCCGGCTCCCCACACCGGTACGGCTGTCGCTGACGCAGAACGCCTCCACTCTGGCGACCACAGCAGGGTCGAAGACCGCCATCGCGCCCATCACCGCCGAGTGGGGCGACAACCCCAGCCCTGACCAAGTCTGTGTCCTGGACCGGTTCGAGCACTACGCCTCGCTGACCGTGCACGGCCGCCGCATCGGGCCGGTACGGCTTCGAGGGCCCCACCTCGATGACGTCCTCGCCAGCCAGGCCCGCCCCGGCAACGTCGACGCTCTTGAACGAGCCGCCCACGCCACAGCCGAGACCCGTCCGCTCAGTCAGCTCACCACGCGCGCAGCCGACCAGCTCCGCCGGGTCACCACATTTCTCACCGAGCACGCCTCCGCCGGCGCCGCCCCCGTACGCACCACGAAGGGATACGAGTGACCACCGCCCAGCACCCCAAGACACTTCACACACCGGCCGAGTTCAAGCCCAGCCCCATCGAGCCGCTTCCGCATCAGATCCTGGCCGCGCTCGCGCAGCACCGCATGGCCACCACCAGCCAGCTCCACACCTTGCTGCGGCCCGGCACAACGCGTCACTCGATCTCCAAACCCCTCAATGCGCTGCTCCGCGAGCACCTGGTTGCCTACGAGATGCTGCCGCAGTCGGGACGCACCCGGGTCTGGTACCTCACCCGAAACGGCGCCCGCCTCACAAGGGACTGGCCGGCCCTGCGCGGCCGCCCTCCGTATCCGATCACCTCCCCCGCCGCCGCATCGTTGAAGACCCCCCCACACCCTCACCGTGGTCCGCACGCACCTGGCGTTCGTCACCGACGCCCGCCGGCGCGGCGACGAGCACGGCCACCTGGACTGGACACCTGAGGTCTCCCACGCGATCGGCGAGAGCGAGAAGGTCGTAGCGGACGCGGTCATGCACTACACCCTCACAACCGGCGAACAACGCAGAAAGCTACGGGCGTTCGTCGAAGTGGACCGGGCCACCATGGGCAGCGAGCGACTGGCGACGAAACTCATCGAGTACGCGCGACTGTGGTCCTACGAGCCCCAGCCCGTCGGCCGTCGGCGGAAGCAGGAAGCAACAGGGGTCGCCTGGCTGCGCTGGTATCCCGTGTTCCCGCGGGTGCTGTTCATCCTCACCGGTGCCTCCCGGCACACCCTGGACAACCGCATCAGCGACCTGCAGGCCATGGTCGCCCAGCATCCGCTCGTCGCGGCACTGGCCCGCGAAGTTCCGCTCGGCGCCGCCGTTCTCGACGACCTCGAAGCGCACGGGCCCACGGGATCCGTGTGGATGCCGCTGGCCGGCCGGAACCTCCGACCCTGGACGGAACTGTGACCGCGCGCGTGCGGCCCAGTGATTCGGCACCGGGATGTCCCAGGTGATGCGGAATGTGCGGCGTCGCGATCGGGTGAACTGGCCGGACAGGCCGAGCCGATGAGACGAAGCAAACCACTGGACTTCCCATACGCAAACACTCTATGTTTGCTACAACGGCGGATAGTCTCGCCAAACTGCAAGAGCTTTCTACCCGCGGGAGTTCTTCATGCCTGAAACGCGGAGACATGTTCACGCCTGCGAAGTCACTTTGGGTTGCGTGGAGCAAGCCCCGCTTGTCCACACCCGCACCAACGATGGCGCCGATGAGGCAACCGTCGCCGTCGGCCACGACAGGCCCGCACCGACCGCGTCCCCGGCCCTTCCGTGGCCGCCCCGCACTCAGGGCGTACGCCGGCACGGCACCCTCATCCGCCTGAGCGGACCCTTCACCGACGAAGACCTCACCGCCGTCAGAGCATCCCTGCCCGCACGGCAGGCGACCCGCGACGGCGACACCATCACCATCTGGCCCACCGGCGCCCACGAGGTCATCACGCACCACAACGGCCTGCTGATCCTCCGCGGAGCCTTCGACATCTGGTCCGTCACCGCCGTACGCGCGGCCCACCCCAACCAGTTCGTCAGCCTCGACGGCGACGTCATCACGATCTGGCCCGCCACCGTCGACCCCACCCAGCTGCAGCCCTAAGGAGCCTCCATGAGCACCACCACATTGATCCGCGTCCGCCGCACTCTGCTGGTCGCCGCGGCCGCCATCCGATGAGCAGGATCACCGCGGCCATAGCACAGTGGGGACCACTGTGCGCCGAGTTGCTATCGGCAACTACCGTAACCACCTGGGAACTTGACAGAGGGTCGCGTAGCGTACACGAAGCACGTCGTAACGGAATTCGACGGCAGGTGACGCGACCAGGGAGTTCGGCACCACCGGTGCCACACGGGGAGGATGCATTGAGTACCGCACCGTTCCAAAAACGACGTCGTCCCTCGCGCGTGGCTGCAGGCATTGCCGTCGTCACGCTCGGCTCGCTGGTGGTTCTGACCGGCTGCAGCGACACTGCCGGGACTCGCGAGGCAGGCAAGCCGGCAACCAGCTCCCCAGCCACGAGCTCTTCGTCTCCTTCGCCGAGCCAGACGACCGATCCGAACGCCCAGGCCGTACTGGCCAGCTACAACCACTACTGGGACGCGAAGACCGCGGCCTACGCCAAGGCTTCGGTGGTTGGCACGGACCTGGAGAAGTACGCAGTCGGTGAAGCTCACACCGCAGCCGAGTACGAGGTCAAGGCGCTGGAGCAGAAGGGCTTCATCACGACGGGAGAACCGAGCCGCTCCCCCGCCATCACCAAGATCGATATGTCGAGGAAGGTCCCCTCAGCCACCGTGCGGGACTGCGTCGATGTGTCCTCCTGGAAGCTGGTTGAGCGGAAGTCCGGACGCGCTGTGAAGCTCCCCGAGGAGCGGCGCACCAAGTACATCAGCGTCGTCACGGCGGAGAAGTGGAATGGCCAGTGGGTGATCCTGCGGACTAAGCAGGAGGACCAGGGATGCTGAGCCCGAGAGTGGCTGCGCTGGTACTGCCGCTGGCCTTGGCGGCAGGCCCAGTGGACGGGGATCCGACCGTTGATGCCGGCGGGTGTGACCTCGAGTCCTTCTGTGTGGGCGTCGGCGTCGACGGAAGCGGCGGCGGTAGTTCGGACAGCAACGACCAGCCCGCTGCATCGAATGACAGCAAGCCGGTTTGCACCGTCACGAAGCTCGACCCTCAGCCACCGGCCGGAGGGGCGCTCTGGGGTGACAAGTCGCCAAGCGACGGCGCCGTGTACGAGCGTGTCTGCATGACCGGGCCCGGCGGAACACCCGTGATCACCACGTTCGTCGCCGACGGAGCCGCTGGTTTGCCCGCCATCGACCCGGCCGTGGTCGCACAGCAGGCCGTGGACAAGATGCGACTGTCTGGCCCCGACATCGCAAGTCCCCGACCGGCTGGCAAATACATCGTGGGTGTCCCGGTGTGGATGTGGGTGAACCAGAGCCCCACCACGTACGGGCCGAACACCGCCAGCGCGACGGCCGGCGGCGTGACAGTCACGGCATCGGCCAAGGTCACCAAGATTGTCTGGAAGATGGGCGACGGCTCGACGGTGACTTGCACCGGGCCCGGCACGCCGTACAAGGCCTCCTATGGAAAGCAGGAATCGCCGACCTGCGGCCACACCTACATGCGCACGTCGGCCTCGCACAACGGCGGCAAGTACACCCTCACCGCGACGTCGACGTGGACGGTGAATTGGCAGGTGTCCGGGGGCGGCGAAGCGGGACAGCTGACGGAGATCAGGGAGTCCCAGGAACAAGTGGCGATCGGCGAGCTGCAGGTCGTCGGGTAGAGCTCCCGGAGGGAAAGAGCGTTGAACAAGACGAAGGAAGCCACGCCCACGGCCGCCACGCATGGAGTGCCGTCTCAGGGGCGTGGAGCGGACCCGGTGACGCCACCGCGAGTTTCGGCACGCAGGCGTCGCCCGGGCGTGATCGCCCTGTCGCTGGCCCTCATCGCCGCTGGTGGTGCCGGCGTGGCAGTTCTCCTTCTCCAGGCCGGCCACCGTACCCAGGTGGTGACCGTCGTCCGTGACGTCCAGGTCGGTCAAGTCCTCAGCGAGCAGGACCTGGGGAAGGCGTCGGTCGCCCTGGACCCGGCGGTCAAAGCGGTGCGCGCCGACGAGCTGGAGACGGTGGCGGGCAAGCGAGCGTCGGTCGAGCTCAAGCCCGGCTCGCTTCTGTCCCCCTCGCAGGTGACGAAGGATTCGCTGGTCAAGCCGGGCGAGCAGCTGGTCCCGATCGGGCTCAAGCCTGAGCAGGTACCGGCCACCGCGCTGGTGCCCGGACAGCGCGTGCGGCTGGTACGCGTCCCGGCGCAGGGCGAGGAGCTCGCCAAGGATCCGGCCACGGCGCCCCCGATCGCCGGACGCGTGGTGAAGGCCTCCAAGGCCGCGCCGGGCACCGGAATCGTGGTCGTCGACGTGGCCACGTCGGCCAGCGACGGCCCGACCGTCGCGGCATGGGTTGCCACCGGCACCTTCCGGCTCATCCTCGATGCGCAGGACGGTAGCTGATGGCTGTAATCGCGCTGGCGGGCTGCAGCGGCGCACCCGGCGCGACCACCAGCGCCCTGGCGCTGCTGCTGACATGGCCGATCGAGCCGGGCAGGCGGATGATCCTGGCCGAATGCGACCCGGACGGCGGGGCGGTGCTGCACGGCTTGCTGCAGGGCACGCTCGGTGACCGGTACGGCCTGCGGAATTTGTCGGTGGCCGCCCGCAAAGGGGAGTTGAAGGACGCCTTCTGGCGGCAGCTGGTGGATCTCAGCAGCGAGGACGGGAAGCAGGAGTCCCCGCGTGATCGGCTTTTGCTGCCGGGGGTGACCGACCCGGCCCAGGCTGCCGGACTCGGGCCGGTGTGGGAGCCGCTCGCCGACATGTTCCGCGGTATCGATGCACTGCCCGCGGACGGCCACGATGTCCTGATCGATCTGGGGCGCAGCGGTGCGTTCGGGCCGTCGGCGGTGCTCGCGCAGCGTGCAGACGCGCTGATCGTCGTCGTACGCAACACGCTGAGGTGCCTGCAGGCCGCACAGGCGCGCATCGAGGCGCTGGAGGAGCGGGTGGGCAACCTCGGGCTGCTCATGGTCGACGAAGGCCCCTACCCGGCTGGCGAAGTACAGCGAGTGCTGCGGGTGCCGGTGGTGGCGACGCTGCCGTTTGCGCCGAAGGAGGCCCGGGTGCTGTCCGACGGGGCCGAGCAGCCCCGTCACTTCACGAGGTCGGCGTTGATGAAGGCGGCCCGCGCGGCGAGCACGGTGCTGGTGCAGCGGGCCGTGCTGCGTAGGGCTCGGCTTGCTCCGCAGACGGCCGGCCCCGACGAGGGGCAGGTGGCGTATGCGAGGTAGGCCTCTTCACCCTGATCCGACCGTTCGCCCGCCCGTGAACGGCCACCCTGTGTACAAGCAGTGGCCTTCTCAGGCCACAGGCACCGCCGTGGAAGGCAGGGCAGCGGACCCGCACATGGTGGGCACGCCGGTTCCGCACGTCCAAGTTGACTACAAGATCGCCCGGCACATCGCGACGCAAGTCTCCAAGCAGCGGGAGGAGTTGCTGAAGACCGACCCTTCGCTGGACCGTGCTACCGAGGAGCAGCACTGCCTGCGCTGGATCAACGACGCGGTCGCCCTGTGGTCGGACGCGCAAGCCGTGGAGCGGGGCGTGAACCCCACTGCGCAGGAGGACGACGCGCTGCGGCGCGCGGTCTACGACCTGCTCTATCGGGCAGGTCGGCTCCAGCCGTATCTGGATGACCCTCGAGTTGAGGACATCATCGTCCAGGGCCACGACGAGGTATGGCTGGACTACGGCGACGGAAAGCGCCGCATGGTCGGCCCGGTGGCCGACTCGGAAGAGGAGCTGCTGGAGCTGCTTCGCGAGCTGGCGCGGGACTCTGGGCACAGCGAGCGGACGATCTCCACGGCGAACCCGATGCTGGCGCTGGCGCTAAAGGACGGGTCTCGGCTCCAGGCCATCACCGCACTGGGTCCGAAGACGTATGCGGTGATCCGCCGCCACCGGGTCAAGCACGCCGACCTGGACGACATGGTCGCGTTGGGCACCATCGACCCGATCATCAAGGAGTTCCTGGCGGCCTGCGTGCGTGCCGAGAAGAACGTCATGATCGCGGGGAAGCAGAAGGTCGGAAAGACCAGCTTGATGCGGGCCATGCTGAAGGAGGTCGATCCGGAGACCAGGTTCGCCACGATCCAGACCGAGGACGAGCTCCACGCGGACACCAATGGCTACCACCGCCAGGTCGTCTCCCTCATGGGACGCGAATCCAACGGGGAGAAGGACGCCTCCGGGCGCGGCGCCGGCGAGATCACGCTGCTGGACCTGATTCACCCGTCGCTGCGGCTGTCGCTGGACCGGATCGTCGTCGGCGAGGTCCGCGGTCCCGAAATCATCGCCATGATGCAGGCCCTGACCAATGGCGCGGGCGGCACCCTGTGCACCATCCACGCCCGGCGCCCTGACATCGTCTTCGACCGGATCGCCGAGCTGTACGCGCTCGCCCGGAGCAACCTGTCCGAGCAGCTCGCCTACCGGCAGATCGCCAACGGCCTGGATTTCATCGTCTACGTTTCCATGATCGATGAGACGCAGGTCGGCGGCCGCCGGCACCGGTTCGTCTCCCACATCATGGAGGTCACCGGGATGGGCGAGTCCGGCCGCCCGGCAGCCAATGAGATCTTCTCCCCCGGGCTCGAGTTCGACGAGCAGCGAGCCGTGCCGCGGATGGACCCGTCGTGCATCGACGACCTCAGGCGCGTCGGGTTCGACTCGACGCTGCTGCAGCACTCTTACGGCGCCTGGCAGGCTCCCTTGCCGCTGAAGGTGGTGGCCCAGTGACTCTGCTATGGGCGCTTCTGAGCGGCATGGCCGTGATGGCCGGGCTGATTGGTCTGGTAGTGGGTGTCGTCGGCACTGATACCCCGCGCAGGGCTCCGCTGTGGCAGCGGTGGCGAGCGGCAAGGACGGGGCCGGAACAGTCGCAGGAAGTACAGCTGCGGCGCCGGACGCTCATGGTCGGGGCGGCTGTGCTGGGCCTGGTCGTGTGGCTGGCCTCCGGGAACTTCGTGGCCGGGGTACTGCTCGGCTCGGCCGTGATCGGTGTGCCGTGGCTGGTTGCCCCGGCTCAGGCCGCGCAGGGCCGCATCGGCCAGCTGGAGGGCCTCAGTGAGTGGACGCAGCGGCTGGCTGGCCTGCTTCGTCTCGGCATGGGCCTGGAGCAGGCGATGATCACCAGCCGGAAGGGGGCTCCGGAGGAGCTCACGGAGCAGATCGTCAATCTGTCCGAGCGGCTTCGCCTGGGGTGGCGTCCTGAGGAGGCGCTGCGCGCCTTCGCCGACGAACTGGACGACGTCACAGCCGACAAGGTGGTCGCTGCGCTCATCCTGTCGGTCAATGACCGCGGTCCGGGTCTGGCCCAGGCGCTGGAGGACCTTGCGGCGACGGTCCGCGAGGATGTCGGCAAGAAGCGCGGTATCGAGGCGGACCGGGCCAAGCCTCGGACCACGGTGCGGTGGATGACATTCATCACCCTCGGGATCATCGTCGCGGGGTTCTTCGTGCCGTCCTATACCGCCCCGTACTCCACGCTGCTCGGCCAGCTCGTTTTGGCCTTCCTCACCGCTGGGTTCGTCGGCACGCTGGCTCTGATGCGCCAGCTGGGCGTCTTCCGTCGCATCCCGCGTTTTCTCGTGACCGACGCGCGCAGCACCGTCCGGTTGCCCGTTTCCGCTGCTGATTCATCTGCGCAGCCGACCGGGCGCGAGCTGGAAGGGGTGCAGCGGTGAACCTGTTTCCCATGGTGCTCACCGGCGGCACCATCGGTGCCGGCGTAGCGCTCCTGGTCCGCGAACTGCTGCGGCCTCAGCCCGCCTTGGCCGTCGCGCTGGAGCGCACCGCCCCCGGCCGGCTGACCTTGCCCGGGGCTGAGCCCGAGCTGAGCCGGGACGAGGTGTGGGGCAGGTGGCTGCTGGCCCGTCTCGGGCGCCTGCCTGGCGTGCGTATCCCGGCTAAGAACCTGGCCCTGCTCGGCCAGGGCCCCGGGCAGTTCATGCTGAAGAAGACCGCGCTCGCAGGCCTGGGCCTGCTGTGTCCGGTGCTGGTGACCATCCCCTGGATCGTCGCGGGCGTCTCGGTCCCGTTCTACGTACCGGCCATCGTCGGACTCGCCATCGCCGGACTGCTGTTCATCACGCCGGACCTGGCGGTACGCGACCAGGCGAAGCGGGCGCGGGAGGAGTTCGCGCACGCACTGGCCGCCTATCTCGACCTGGTCGCGCTGAAGCGGGCTGCGGACGCCGGCCCGGCCGAGGCTCTGGAGAAGGCCGCCGCGGTCGGCCGCGGCTGGCCCTTCCTCTACCTGCAAGGGGCACTGCGACGCGCACGGCTGGAGAAGATCCCGCCGTGGCAGGCCCTCGAGGACCTCAAGCACCAGTACGACCTGCCTGCTCTGGACGACGTCGCCGACATCATGCGCGGCTCGGCCACCGACGGCGCCGCCGTCTACAAGGCGCTGCGGGCGCGCACCGCGGCGCTGAACACCGAACTGCTTGCCTCCCAGGCCGCCGAGGCGAACGCCGCCAGCGAGAAGATGACCGCCCCCGGCGCTCTGCTCGCGGTGCTCGTGATGCTCCTGATGGCGTTCCCCGCGGTGATCCGCATGCTCACCGTCTAGAAGTCGATTATGTGGAGAGTGACCCTTATGAAGTACACCGCTGCCCGTACCTACCGCGTTGTGCACTGGCTGTCCACGCGCCTGGAGGCGCGCCTCACGGAGGCGAGCAGGCGTCCGGACCGCGGCGACATCAGCATCACCACGGTCATCATCTGGGTCGCCGCCGTCACCGGCGCCCTCGTGATCGCCGGAACCATCGCCGCAGTCATCGCCAGGTACAACGGCAGCCTCAGCGGCATCTGATGCGCCGTCAGGGCCGTCTTCCGGCCGGGTGGCTGAGACGAAGACGGCGTGAGGACCGTGGGGAGGCATCGATCCAGATGGCGATCGTCTTCCCGTTCGTGCTGCTCGCCACCATCGCCGTGATCCAGGCCTCGATGTGGTTCTACGCACGGCAGATCGCGCTGACCGCCGCGCGCGAAGGCCTGTCCGCAGCCCGCACGTACCAGGCCACTCCGGCTGCAGGCGCGGCCAGGGCCCGGGAGGTACTGGGACGCACAGCAGGCGACAGCCTCCAGGGGTCCAGCGTGTCCACGGCCGGCAGCAACGCCGAGCGCGTGCGGATAGAGGTGTCCGGCACCGCGCTGTCGATGATCCCGGGGGTTCCGGGCCTTCGGATCACGCAGTCGGCCTCGGGCGCCGTGGAACGTTGGACTGTGCCAGGAGAGTGAAACCGTGCTGAGAAGGATGCGGCGTTCTGCCCATAACGATGAGGGCAGCGCCGCGATCGAGGCCGCCATCATCATCCCGCCGCTGATCATGTTCGTGTGTCTGGCGATCGCCGGCGGCCGGCTGGTCATGTCCGGTTCGAAGATCGACGCCGCGGCCGAGGACGCCGCCCGGGAAGCATCCATTCACCGCACCGCCGGTGCTGCATCGGACGCGGCGCACACGGCAGCCTCCGAATCGCTGGACGACCAGGGCATCAGGTGCGCATCGAGCAGCGTGAACGTGAACGCAAGCGGGCTGAGCGTGCCGGTCGGGCAGGTGGCGACCGTGACGGTGACCGTGCGCTGCACCGTGAACCTCTCGGATCTCCTGCTGCCCGGGGTCCCCGGTGCCCGCACCTTGGAATCGACCGCGACGTCGGTGGTGGACCAGTACAGGCAGCGGGAGGGCTAGATGGTCTCTCACCAGATGCGCCGTGGGCGGGACCAGTTGAACGACCGCGGTGGGGTCACCGTGTTCGTCGCCGTGTGTGTCGTCGCGCTCATCGGCATCATCGGCCTGGCTGTCGACGGCGGCGGGAAACTGCGCGCCATCGAGCGCGCCGACTACATCGCCACCGAGGCCGCCCGGGCGGGCGGGCAGGCCATCGACCCGGCCCAGGCCATCTCCGGCCAGGCCATCACCGTCGACCCGCAGGCCGCCCAGGCAGCGGCCCAGGCCTACCTACGCTCCGCCGGCGCCGCGGGCACCGTCGCGGTGTCTGCCGACGGCAAAACGCTCACCGTCACCACAACCGGCTCCTACGCCACCAAGTTCTTGTCCGTGGTCGGCATCGGCTCACTGTCGGTGTCGGGCCAGGGCACGGCCACCCTCCTGCACGGTGTCACTGCTCCCGAAGGACCCTGATGCGCACCAGCCACACTCCCGCGGCCACGGCCGCCCGCACCGTGATGAAGATGCTCAAGGCCGTGCTCAGCCTGCTCGTCCTGGTCGGCACGGTCGTCGGGCTGCCCCTGCTGCTGGCCTGGGCCACCCCCGTGGTCTGGGAGACCAGCCGCGACGACCTGATGCATCTGCTGGACCGACAGGACACCGGAGCCGCGTTCCTGGTGCTGCTCGTCGCCGTCGGCTGGATCGGCTGGGCCCAGTTCAGTTTTTGCGCCGCCAGGGAGTTGGCCGCGCAGCTCCGCGGCCGTACCTGGCACGCGCCGCGCGGGCTGGGTGCGTCGCAGCGCGCGGCAGCCGCGCTGATCGGAAGCATCCTGGTGCTGCTGCCCGCGGGTTCGGCGCTGGCCACCCCGGCCCAGGCTGCTCCCGCCGTAACAGCTGCCCGCCTGCCTGAGCAGGCTGCCGAGTCCGCGCAGGCCCCAGCCGGCCCGGCAACGTCCGACACTGAGGCCGGGATGTACACGGTGCGCGACGTCCGGCCGGCGGAGAGCCTGTGGAGCATCGCTGAACGGGAGTTGGGCGATGGCGAACGGTGGCGGGACATCGCCGCCCTGAACGAGGGCCGGACCATGGCCGATGGCCAGGTTTTTCGAGCCAACAGCTTCCTGCAGCCCGGCTGGCGGCTGCAGCTGCCCGCCGACGCGGGATACAAGACCGCGCACGCTGCTCAGGACGACGGCCTAAAGACCCAACTCGGCGCGAGCGGCTCGGCCGCGGGCGAGACGAACCAGCAGGTGGTCACCGTGAAGCCCGGCGACTACCTGTCCAAGATCGCAGAGGAACGGCTCGGTGACGGCAGGCAGTGGCCCGAACTGTTCGAAGCCAGCCGGGGCAAGCCACAGCCGCACGGCCTGCCTCACATCACCGACCCGGATGTGATCTACGCGGGCCAGCAAGTCACCGTGCCCGGCGCCCAGGGCGCGGAAGACACTTCCCAGGAGGACGCCGCACAAGACCAGCCAACCGACGAGCAGCAGTCTCCCCCGACAGTCCAGGACCCGGACGGTGACACGAGCGCCACTCCCCCACCCGCACCGAACCACTCCAGCCCCGCGCCGCCGGAGGCCTCCACCCCCGACGAACACGCCTCCCAGCCTGCCCAACAGCCAGCCGACCAGGAAGCCCCCTCCGCGACACCACAGCCCACCAGCAGCGCCTCACCCCTGCAGGCCTCCGACACGCTCCCCTCCCCCACCACAGCATCGCCGGAAGAGGCGGCACCAGTCGGTCACCCGCTGCAGCTCCGGACCGTGCTGGGTGCCGGTGCGCTCCTTGCCGCCGCCATCACCGGCGCGCTCGCGCTGCGCAGGCTGCTGCAGCGCCGTCGCCGCGAGCCCGGAGAGAAGATCGCGATCGCTCCCGAGACCTCTGCGTCCGAGGCCCAGCTGGCCGCGGCAGCCGAGCCCACCGGCGCAGCCCACCTGGACATGGCCCTGCGCACCCTCGCCCATCACGTAGCTGCCGACGCCGACGGGCAGCCGCCCAAGCTGCGGGCCGCGCGAATCGGCACGCGCTCGCTCGAGATCCTGCCCGAAGACCTCACGCAGAAGCCGCACGCACCGTTCACGGCCGGGCGCGGCGACTGGTGGGAGCTGCCCGCGAACGCGCAGCTCCTGGACGAGGAGGCAGCACGCGAGGTACCGGCCCCGTATCCGGGGCTGGTGACGGTGGGCAGCACCACCTCCGGCGAGCTGCTGCTGCTCAACCTCACCGAGGTCTCGGCGCTGCTGCTGGACGGCAACACGGTGCACATCACCGAGGTGTGCACCTCGCTCGCCCTGGAGCTGGGTATGAGCCCGTGGGCGTCCGAGGTCGAGGTCGTCACCGTCGGATTCGGCGAGGATCTGCCGCAGTTGCTGCCCACCTCCCGGATCGCGCACATGCGTCAGCCCGCGCACGCTCTGCGGGATCTCACCGAACGGCTGCTGGAGGCCCACCAGCTGCCCGAGTCCAGCCACCAGCCCTACGTGCTGCTCTGCGCCGCCACGCTGGACTCCGACCTGGCCTGGCAGGTCGCCGAACTCATCGACAAGGCCGATCGTGTTCCCGTCGCCCTGGTGGCCCCTGCGAGCGGAGCAGCCCCGCACTTCCCCGACGCGGAGATCCTGGGCGCCTCACTCGACGAGCCCCAGCAACTCGAGCACGTCGGCACCTCGATCACGCTGCAGCGTCTCGAGCACGCGGCCTACCAGCAGATCACCACGGCCTTGGCCGTCTCCGGGCAGAGCGCCGACCCCGCGGAAGGACCATGGCAGGACGTGCCCGACGAACCCGGCCCCGAGCCGGGCCGTAAAGCGCTGACTCCAACCGAACCGGTATCGCCCGCCGATGAGAAGCAGAGCATGGCGCCGGCAGCCCCTGCGGACGCGGCCGACGCGGAGGCGTTCCCGGCGTTGCTGGCCGCCTCGACCGATCCGGCAGGGCTGCGCCTGCTGCCCGCTCCCGACATGCCCACGGAACCTCACACCGAGCCGGCCGAGGAACCCGCCGCGAACGCACCAAAGGACCCGGGAGCCAAGGCCCCTGTCCCCCGGGAAGACACGATGCCGGTCGCCGAAGAAGACGAGGGTAAGGAGGCCGAGGCACAGGACCTGCACGCGCCGGAGATCCAGGTGCTGGGCCCGGTGGAGGTGACCGGCGTCGCCAGCACCGGCCACGGCCCGCGCCAGGCCCAGCTCGCCGCACTGCTGTACTTCCGCCCGGGACGCAGCGCCGACGTGCTGTGCGCCGATATGGACCCGGTCAGCCCCTGGTCCAAGGACACCCTCAACGCGCGCTTGCAGGGACTGCGACGTGCCCTCGGCAACGACCCGTCAGGCAAGCCGTACGTGCCGCGGCGGCACGCCGGTGACGACCCCTACAGCATCTCCCAGGCCGTACGGTGCGACTGGACACGCTTCACCCAACTCGCCGAGCACGCCCTGCCCCTGGGCCCGGCCAGTCTGCCCGACCTGGAAAAGGCACTCGGCCTGGTACGGGGCCGCCCCTTCGGTACCCGCCCGCTTCCCTGGGCTCAGCCCTACCAGCAGGAAATGATGACCCGGATCATCGACGTCGCCCACACCGTGGCCACGTACCGCACCGCGCCAGGACCGCACCACGACCTCGCTGCAGCCCGGCAGGCCATAGCGGCCGGCCTTGACGTGGACGACAGTGCCGAGCTGCTCTACCGCGACTGGATGCGGATCGAGCACGCCGCCGACAACCGCTCCGGACTACACACCGCCATCACCCGACTCCAACAGATCAACCGAGCCCTCGACTGCTCCCTGGAGATCGAGACCGAACAGCTCATCAACGACCTGCTGAACGAATCCGGGAGGCGCCAGGCTCTGTAGCGGATAGGCACGCAAAGCGCAGGCTGTTACAGGGTGCCCCTTGGCCAGTCCCTCGATGCGACGCTTTACCTCACTGCAAGTGTGGCCAAAACCACTTCGCGGGGCCGACTGATCCGGAGCCACGTGAGTCATCGGCCATCATGAATGGGAGTGGCTGGCCTTGGAAGTCGCACCGACCACGATCAGAGGCTAACCTTCACAGCTGCAAGCGAAGGCCTCCCCGGCGAATGCCGGGCCATCCTTTTGAGCGTCAGGAGAAAGCCAGTTCACGGAAGGTGTTTCGTACATCAGTCAGTGGCTGGCGGTCGCGGGTGTAGTACAACTTGTTGGTCAGTAGCACGGCCCACCGGCCGACAGTCGGCGAGAGCCACATGCCGGTGCCGGTGAAGCCGTAGTGCACCCATACGTCCTGCTCGTCGCTGGTGCCGGGAGCAGGGTGCCAGAACAGGCCGCGTGCGGGCTCCAGGCCGCCGGTCTGGACCGTCAGGGAGTGGGCAGTCCATTCGGCCCCAAAACCGGCTTCAGTGGGAGCTGTGGCGGGCTCCAGCACGTACCGCAGGAAGGCCCTCAGGTCGTCCAGGACGCTGAAGACGCCGGCGATGCCGCACACCCCGCCCAGCAGGCGGGCGGAGAAGTCGTGGGCGACGCCTTTGAGATGGGTGTCGGTGTCCTGGTCCAGCTCGGTCGGGGCACAGCGGACCGCGAGCTGGTCGGGCAGCGGGCCGAAGCGGGTGGAGTCCATGCCCAGCGGTCGCCAGGTGCGGGCGGCCGCCAGTTGGTCCAGGGGCTTGCCGGAGAGGTATTCGGCGAGGTAGCCGAGGATGAGGGCTGCCGGTCGGTGTACTCAACGGCCTCGCCGGGCGGCCGGTGCAGTTCCTCGCGCAGCGCGCCGCGGCGGATGGCCTCACGGTCGGTGCCGTACAGGTGCTTCAGCTGGGCCCGCAGCGGGACGCCGGCGGTGTGCGTCAGCAGCTGCCGTGCGGTGACCTGTCCGAGGGGGCGGCCTTCGACCTCGGGCCAGCAGCCGCCCAGCGGCTGGTCGAGGTCGAGGGCACTGTCCTCCCACAGGACTCCGATGGAGGACCAGACAGCGAGGATCTTGGTGAGGCTCGCAGCGTCGAAGACGGTGTCAGGCCGCATCCGGTGTTCGGGCTCGTCGGGGTCCAGGACACCCACGGCACCGCTGGTCCACACGCTCGTGTCGCCGATGACCCAGACGGCGCCGGGGTAGACCTTGTCGCGGACACCTTCGTCCAGCAGTGCTTCGATGCGGTCGATCATGGTCTCCCTGTTCGCCGGGGCCTGGCCCGCCGTCAGCGTAGTGACGCGACCGGGGTGGGTGCGGGTGCGGCACGTCTCAGTCGGTGAGCGGGTAGCGGGCGGCGTTGGCGTATCCAGCTTCCCGCAGCGCGGGCAGCATGCCGGTGGCGGTCCGCAGCCGGCCAAGGTCCCGGGCGACGGCGGCGGGCTGGGTGAAGTCGGTAGCCACCGCGGAGACGCCGAGGGCTAGAGCACGGGCAGGCCACATGCCTGGGCTTCGAGAGCGACCGCAGGGTTACCGGATAGCCCGGCAGATAGGATAAATTGAATCATTCTTGGTTCAAGCACTCACGACGGCACCGCACGGACCATGCATCGCGTCGTTACCCTGGCTGGCAACACCTGAATGCGCTTCAACCGGTATCCGCGGGGACTGTCTGTCTCGAAGCCCCCGATATGCCAGCCGCGTCTGGTGAGGCGCGGGGCGGCCCGGGTCGTACTGCGTCCCTCTCGGGCACCGGGGCCTAACCCGGGCACTCCATTCCGGCACGGGCTATCACCGACCCTAATACGGTGCCGCTCGGGCCTTCTCCCCTTCGGTGATCGGCAGCCTTACTCCCGGCAGCATGCCCGGGTGGGCGGAGGGGCTACCGACCCGGCCTGGGTCCCGGCCGTCCACCGCCCGTCTGAAGGACCGCGACCCCATCTCCTTCAGTCAGGGGCCTCCCCGTAGCGGGCAGCCAAGCGCATCCCCAGGTCCGTCTCCCACTCCTGAACCCACGCACGAAGCTCCGCGATCTCCTCGAGTGTCATGCCGTAGGCAACGAACTCACGGTCCGAGGTGTAGGCAACCGCCTCCAGGCGCGCATGGAGCTCCTCGAGATCAAACTCGTCGTCATGCATAGCACCGAGGCGCTCGAGGTCCGTGGTGGTGTAGAGATGGCGAGCACTGAACACATCGAGGAAGTCGCGGGGGAATCCGCGATCATGAACAGCCCGGGTTTTCAGGCCGATGGTGTCATCACGGGAGAGGACCGGGCCCACCTCCGACTCCTCCGGCGGGCGGGAGAAGATTTCCTTGAGTACATCCAGTTCGACCGTCTCTTCCGACCCAGGGTCGGTCACTCTCAAGCGAGACATCCGCGGTGTGACCTCGACCACCGACAGTTGCCAGCCCTTCTCGGTCAGGGCCTGGACGAGGTGAGCGACGATGACGTCCATCCCCGCTGGGTTAGTCGTTGCAAAGTCGAGGTCCTGGCTCACCCGGGACACCAGCCGATGGGCCTGCACCGCATATCCACCGGCGAGCACCAAACCGTGCGGGGCACCCGCTTCCAAGGCATCAGCCAGTAGCTGCTGGTGCAGCGCGGGAAGTCTCACGCTGCAGCATCAGCGGAAACGAGGGAGGGGAAACGCTGCTCCCAGCACGACCTGAGTGGCTTGCCCAAAGTAAGCCGGAGCTTCGGCCAGTACGCGCGCAGCAGCCCGGCGTCCAAGTAGGCGACCAGATCATCGCGCTGCCCGTTGTTCAGCACGATCCGGTACATGCCGATCAGCAGCTGCTCATCCGCAAGATCGAACTCTGTCAGTCCGGACCAGGCCAGATGCTGCGGCAAACGCACTACACCCGACACCGGGCCGTCCAGCTCCTCCAGGGCATGCGGAAGTCGGCCAGCCAGATGGCCCCACCGCCCCAACACAACACTGTCGCTCACGCCACCAGTATCCCCCAGCAGCGGCTCGCGATCCCAGACTCCACAAAGCACTCCCGCTGCCCAGGCCGGCCGCATGGCGACGCAGATGAACCAGATCGCGCTGCGAGTCCACCGGCTCGTCGTCGCGCCCGGCGTCTCCCGCGTCGACTTCCTCATCGCTCCCAGCGGCCGGACGCCAGTCCTGGAAATCAACACGGTGCCCGGCCGGTCCGAGCTGGGCAATCTCGCCACGATAGCCCGCGCGGCTGACATCTCGCACGAAGAGCTGATCGTGCACGTGTTGGACACGGCGTTCACGAAGCCCGCGTACGTGCCGTAGCAGACTGCGGGGTCATGACTGGCTCCACGACCGTGCACCGTGTCCCGTACTACTCACAGTGGGAATCCGCCGACCTGGTACCCGAATTCATCACCGGCGCCAGGTCGGCGGCCGACGACCCGCTCTGGCAAAAGTCCGGTGCAGACAGCCGCGAGGAGTACGCGTTCTGGGCGCCGCGCATGTGCGGCATGGCCTGCCTGCGGATGGCCCTGGACTTCTGGGGCCACCCGGTACCGCCGTCCGTACCGCTCCTCCGCGAAGCCCTCGCCGCGGGCGCATACGTGCGCACCGGGGAGACCACGGTGAAGGGTTTGATCTACGCGCCGTTCGCCGACTGGGTCACCTGGCGCTGGCACCTGCGCGCCGAGGCGCGGCCCGAGCTGGATGCCAAGGAGATCGACGCCGAGGTCGCACGCGGGAATCTGCTGCTGCTGTCCGTCCATAAAACCATCCGCACCCTTGACCCGGCACCGACAGGGCGCGGCGGGCACCTGGTACTCGCCGTCGGATCCGGGCCCGGCGGGGTCGTCCTGCACAACCCGTCCGGCCTGCCCGGGCAGTCCCAGGAATTCCATACCGTGCCCTGGACGCACCTCGACCGGTTCTACGCCGGCCGCGGAGTCGTCCTGGGCTCCCCTGCGCAAGGAGTCTCAATGACGAAGTCAAGCCGCCTGCGTGACCGGCGGGGCGGAGGTGAACACCCTTCCGTCACGCAGCAGCGCCCACAAGACACTCGCCCGTCGGCGCGCCAGGGCGATGACGGCCTGGACATGCTTGCAGCCCTCGCCACGCTTCTTGAGGTAGAAGTCTCGGTTCGGTCCTTCGCGGATGATGCTGGTCTGGGCGGACATGTAGAAGACCCGTCGCAGGCGGCGGCTGTAGCGCTTGGGCCGGTGGAGGTTGCCGGTGCGGCGCCCGGAGTCGCGTGGCACGGGCACGAGTCCGGCCGCCGAAGCCAGGTGGCCGGCGTCCGCATAGGCCGACAGGTCGCCCGCGGCGACGACGAACTCCGCCCCGAGTATCGGGCCCATGCCGGGCAGCGACTCAATGATCTCCGCCTGGGGATGGGACCGGAACGTCTCGCGGACCTGCTTGTCGATGCGCTTGAGCCGGTCGTCGAGGGCGAGGATCTGTGCTGCGAGGTCGGCGACGATCTGCGCAGCGACCTCCTCACCGGGCAGGGCAGTCTGCTGTGCCTGCGCAGCCTCCAACGCCGTGGCCGCGACCGTGTCCGCGTTGCGCACGCCGCGGTTGGCCAGCCAGGCCGTGAGCCGGGCCCGTCCGCGGTGACGGATCGCGGCCGGTGTCTGGTAGCCGATCAGCAGCACCAGCGCGCCCTAGTGGGCCGAGTAGTCGAAAGCCCGCTCCAGCGCGGGGAAGACGCCGGTCAGCACGTCGCGCAGACGGTTGATCATCCGTACCCGGTCGGCCACCAGATCGGCGCGGTGGGCGGTCAGCAGAGCGAGGTCGGCGGCGAGCTGGGCGGGCACGTCGATCGCGGCGAAGTCGTTGCGGTGGCGGGCGGTTTCGGCGATGACGTAAGCGTCGCGGGCGTCGGTCTTCGCCTCGCCGCGGTAGGCGCCCGACATGCGGTTGACGGTCCGTCCGGGGACATAGACGGCCCGCTGGCCGTGGGCAGCGAGCAGGGCCAGCAGCAGCGCGTAGGACGTGCCGGAGATGTCCACCGCCCAGTGGACCTCGTCTGCCAGATCCAGGATCTCGCCGAGCGCGGTCAGGATCGCCGACTCGTCGTTGTCGATCTTCTTCGACCACAGCGTGGCACCGGTTTCATCGACCACGGCCGCCCAGTGGTGGCCCTTGCCCGTCGATACCTGCCCAGGCCCGGGCCCGTTGCTTGCTCACTCGCCCCTCCTCGTTCCGCACAGCATGCCGTCGGCCCGAGGAACACCCCGCTGTCATCTCCGTAATCAGCGACCGCACACAGCGCGCACATCTCAATCAGCAGCCAGGGCGCCCTGGAGAGCCGGGCGGCCACTCCTTGCAAGCCACTGAAGACAGAGCCTCATCAGCCACACCCGGCCCTCCCGGGCCGCCCAACAACTTACGGAGCCTCATGATCCCCCTGACCCTCGCCGACATCGCCCAGGTCACCCAGGGCCGACTGCACAACATCACCGACGCCAACGCCCTGGTCACCGCGCCGATCTCGTTCGACTCCCGCGACATCGCGCCCGGCGGACTGTTCGCCTGCCTCAAAGGACGGACCCTCGACGGTCACGACTTCGCCGCCCAGGCCGCAGCCGACGGCGCCATCGCCGTCCTCGCTGACTCTCCTCAGAGCGGCTTGCCCGAAGGCTTGCCCCAGACCCTCAAAGAGCAGATGAGGGGCATGCCCGTGTGACGGGCAAACCCCTCGTGACCGATCAGGCAAGCCTGGCGGGGCGCTGGGCAAGCCCCAGTGACCGGCCGATGCCACCCGGGCAAGCCCCATCCAGGGACGGGCAAGCCGGGTCTGCGTGGGCTGGAACGGGGCCGCCGTGCGCGTCTATCGGTCACGGCCAAGCGGTGACCGATGAGCGGCGGATCGCTCGTGACCGATGGCCGATGCGCCCCTGCACCGGTCACCGGTTACGAGGGCCTGCATCGGTCATCAAACATCGGCCGGCTCGGGTAGCCGCCACCACCACCGTGGCGCTCGCCCTCGGTGTGGCCGGCCCAGCCTCGGCCGCCATCTGGACGCGTACGGTCACCGAAGGTGCGACGTACACCTGACCGTCACCGGCTCGGTTCCACCGCCCGGGCCGACACATCCGGTGCTGCGCGTTGCGCATGCCGGGCCTGCGACTATCGATCGACGGCGTCGCGCGCTGCGTAGGCCAGAAGCTCCTGAATGGCTGCCTCGTTGGAGATGGGCCGGCGGGTCCGCCATTCGTTCAGCGTCTCCCGGACCGTGTGCGCAACGGCGTAGGCGTGCTGCGCAAGGTCGTCGTCCAGCGGTGCCACTCCCCCGGTTTCTGTGCGTCCTGTGACGATGATCGGCCCATGCATCGGGTACACAGCCGTACCGCGCCAGGCGCTCGCCAGTGCCCAGGCGACGAGGTTCTCCTGGAGCCCGATCACCGTGGCTTCGCCGTGGACGTGCAGGAGCGCCTGGCGGTGATACACGGCCTGGTCGACGGCGCCGGTGGTTCCGACCTGCTCTCGGATTGCCTGGTGCGTCTCCTCTTCAGGCAGCGCGACCTCGGCGACGGTGTTGTCCGTTGCGATGCGCAATGCGCGCACAGGTCTCCTCCTCGACAAATCAACAGGTGCGGGACTGCGCAGACGCCATTGCGCAGCGCTGCGCAATGATCACGCTAGCTGCGCAGGGCGCAGATGATCAGGGATCTCTGTGATTGCGCAGGCGGCATCCCTGCTGGCGCGCTGTAGGTGCACGATGCGCATCGGCGGGCGTCAGGATGCGGCGGCGTGGTGCCGGGTAAGGGCCTGCCAGCGACGCTCGAAGTCCTCGGCGTGCTCGGTGATGTCGGCAGCGGTGACGGGTTCGTTGTACTGGGCGGTGATCCCCCAGGCTGCGCAGTCCTGCGCAACTGTCTCGGCCGAGGGGTAGTCGCTGCGCATCCGGTGCTCGGCCCACACGCTGTAGATCCGGAAGGCCAGGAAGTATCGGCGCAGTGTGCTCGGGCTGACCGGACGCTGGCCGCGGCCGAGCACACCCTTCTCGGCGAGGTAGGCGGACAGTTCCTTGTCGGTGGCTTCGCCACCGTGCTGCTGCTGGTACTCGCGCCAGGCGAGGAAGTACCTGTCGACCTTGGACAGTGCGCTCCCCTCCCCCGCGTCGCTGGTGGCCGGGTCGTCGATCGTGGCATCGACCTTCAGGCCGCGGGCCGTCTGCGCAGGCACAGCGCCCGCCAGGACCGGCGGCTCAGTGACCGTGGGACTCGGCTCAGCCTCTTCTTCAACTTCCGTATCCGCCGGCGCAGAGCCAGGAGCGGAGTCCTGGAACTCTTGCTGCCACAAGGCCTGGACGCTCGCATCCACCACATCGGCGGACAGCGGACGTCCATCGGCGTCGGTGATGCCATATTGCTCGGCCAGGTACGTGGCGAAGTGACCGGTGGTGGGGAACTGGCCGTAGGTGTTGGCGTACTCGTACCAGGCCCGGTAGAGGAACTCCTCCCAGGTCTCGCCCAGATCGGTGTCGGCTACCTCGCCGACGTCGTCAGAGGAAAGGTCAGGTGTGCCTGCGGCTGCGTTCTGGTGCGCGCGCTGAGGATCCTGCAGCAGGGACGGATCACGCCCAGAACTCAGGGTTGCCTGTGCCCCGCGCTGGGCTGCTGGGAGTGGCTGCGGGGATCCGCTCAGTGCCAGCTGTTCCTCAGCTTCCGCAAGCTGCTTTCTGCCCCCGGGAGCCGGCGTGGATGCGGTGGTGTCCTCACGTTGCGCACTGAGGAAGAGCATGGGTGCGTCGATTCCGGCGGCGGCGAGCCCGGCGGGCGCCGTCTTGGCCAGCGGAACGCCGTACTTCGCGAGCCGCAGCGGCATCAGCGACTCGACCGGAGCCTTGCGCCGCCAGGCGCGCCCGAAGCGGGCCTGGAGGCGGGCCTGGTAGATCAGCCGGTCCTGCTCCAGCTTGATGACCTGCTCGTACGAGCGCAGCTCCCACAGCTTCATCCGCCGCCACAGCCGGAACGTGGGCACGGGCGACAGCAGCCAGCGGGTGAGCCGCACGCCCTCCATGTGCTTGTCCGCCGTGATGTCCGCGATCCTGCCCACCGCGTGCCGGGCGGCCTCGACGGCAACCACGAAGAGCACCGGGATGACGGCGTGCATACCGACGCCGAGCGGGTCGGGCCAAGCGGCGGCACCGTTGAACGCGATCGTCGCCGCCGTCAGCATCCACGCCGTCTGGCGCAGCAGCGGGAAGGGGATACGGATCCAGGTCAGCAGCAGGTCGAGGGCGAGCAGCACACAGATGCCCGCGTCGATGCCGATGGGGAAGACCAGGGAGAAGTCGCCGAAGCTCTTCTTCTCGGCGAGCTCGCGTACGGCGGCGTAGGACCCGGCGAAACCGATGGCGGCGATGACCACCGCTCCGGCGACGACGACCCCGATGAGTATGCGGTGAGTTCTCGTGAGCGTCACTGGCCTCTGCTCTGTCCCCGCGGTCACGTGCTGCCGCCCCTCCCTCATCTTTCTTCTCATGCCTGAGCGGATTTCACACTCTCACGGGCCTGAGTGCCTTGGCCCGTTCTGTGGCTGGACGTGGGTGATCGTCAGCCAAGTGTGATCACCAATGGGCACTCTGAGGGGCGTAGATCACCGTGAGTGATCGCGTTGTCGTTGGACGGCGCCACCGGACCGGCCCCTGCACGACCGGGTGCGGGGCCATGAAGCGGCCAGAGCCCGCACCCCCTGCGGGGACAGATCGTGCGGGCCTGGATGTCAGAGCCGATACGTACCGTGGAAAGACTGCGCGGCTGACCACGCACGCGGCCGGGCAGTGTTCATGAACGCGGGGACCGCCGAATCACAAGTAGGGGCGTGATGGTCGACATCGAAACTGAGATAGTCAGGACCTACGAACAGCACCAGGCAGCAATCCGAGCGGAACGAGCGAAGTTACAGGCACTACCAGCTGAATCACCGGACCTGGTCGCCGCGATCAGCACGCTGGAAAAGGCCGTGGATGCCCTCCTCGCCTATGAACAGCGCATCCCGGCACTGCGGGAGGAGCCTCACCGGGCCCTGAGCCAACGCATCGTCTCCTGGACGGTCGGCGCTCAATCTGCCGGGACTGTCCTGGTGGGCCTGGCGGTCATTCCCGGCTGGGTGGGCATGGGGTGGCTCATCCTGCTGGTCGTCCATCTGTTGACGGTGCTGAGCTGCTGGGCGCAGCAGATCACTGCCGACAGGCACCGCACTCAGCGGTATGCCGCTCTCGCAGTGAACGCACTCGGCGCCCTGGCGGGGGTTCTCGCCTTCAGCCTGATCTCGGCATGGTTCACCGTTCTCTATTTGATCGTCGCTGCGGTGACCAACGTCGTGCTGGTCGACAGCAGTCCAGCTGCGGTGAAGGGGGAGTCCGCGTGAGCATGGACAGTGCTTACGGCGCCGACGAGTTGCGCCGCCAACTGCGCAGCGTGCGCTCCGACCTGGAGGAGCTGAACCAAGCCGTCGACGACGTGAAGCGCACCGTCGACGACCTCGAGGTGGAGAACCTCCCGGAGAAGATCAGCAGCCTTCGCTACGACGTGGGCGAAGTCGAGGAGAAGGTCGACCGCGTCGAAGCGGACCTGTCCAGCGATATCGACGACAGCAGGCGGCTCCTCAAGCGCCTGGCCACTCGTGTGGAGTGGCTCGAGCGGCACATCCGCCACTCCCCCGACACCGAAACCGTCGACTTCGACGACGACACACCCGAGACACGTCGCCTGGTGCGCACCGTCGAGCTCGGGCTGGACGCGGAAGCAGGTCTGCTAACCGTTGCGCAGCGTCAGGGCCTCCAGGCGGCAATCAACCGGCACCAGGCCGCGGTCCGAGAGCGGGACGCTCACCATCAGGTGGTGCTGAAGGCGACCGAGACCCTGGCTGGCACACTCCCCCAGCACAAACGGCACACCCAAGCGGCGGCCGAGTTCAGGGCCGCCGTGCCCAAGGTGCGCCAGGCCCTGCAGGATCTGCCGCTTCTCGCCATGACCGCTGCCGAAGCACGCGAAGAGCTTGCGGAGGACGACACGAATCGCGCCCGGCAGGCACGCGTCATCAATGCCGCTCGGAAGGCCACCCAGCGACTGCATGGGCAGATGCGCGGCCGCCTGACCAACGCCCTCAACCGGCAGGTGATGCTTCCCACCTGGTTCGTCACCGTCCTCGGGCCCCTCCCGCCGGCGAAGGACACCGACGTGTGGATGGAAACCGCCACGAAGGTGCTGGTGTACCGGGCCACCTATCAAGTCACTGACCCCATCGTCGCGCTAGGCCCTCGCCCGGATGGCCACCGCCTGCGCCTCACCGAACGATACGAGCGTCGCAGCCGGGACCTGCGCCGATGGGCGAACTAAGACGCGCGCGGGCGTGGCCTGGTACGGGGCTGAGAATGACGAAGGGCGCCACCCACAGGTGTGGGTGGCGCCCGACGTGCTGATGCCTGACTCTTCCGGCGCCTCGGCTTCAGTGGCCTTCGGCCGGCGAACTTTCAGTCACCCCAGCGCGTACCTTCAGTCACTGGCAGCGTCATCTTGCGAGATGAGGCGCTCCAATGCGGCCGCCCAGTCCCGGATGCGTCCAAGCTCCAGTGCTGCCGCCTCAGGGTCTTCGACCCTCGCGCGGGCAATCAGCTCCAGATCTGCTGGCACAGAAACGGCGGCAAGTGTGTTGGCGAGCGTCGTCAGTACGTGGACCGCGGACATGGTTGCCACACGCTGGTTGGGCGGCCCGGGGGAGTCCTTGCGATGTACCGCGGTAAACGACTCGAAGGGTTCCTCGCCCTCCTTTGCCTCAGCCTTGAGGCCCGAGCCCTGGTTTACCGCGGTAAATGACTCCGCCCCGGCAGGGACCTCGTTCGGCTCCGACTTCCCATCGTGCTGCTCGTTTACCGCGGTAAACGGGTCACGAGCTGGCTGGGGAATCTTGACCCTTGTCGCTGCGGCCTGGGGTGGCGTCGACCCCTTGGCCTGGCGTTTCTTCTGCGCACCGTCCTCCAGGTAGCCATCGAGGAGTGCCAACTGCTCGTCGGCACCGAGCTCCTCGACTCCTGGCCGGGCACCAAGCCAGCGGGCTTTGCGCACCGAGATACCGTCACCACCACGCACTTTCGACCGCACGAGGGCTTGGACGTTCGGGTGCAGCCGGAGCAGGGCACGCCGCTGGGAGACCCAGCCTGGGGTCCACCCCTGGGCAGCGCATGCCTCCTTGGCCGTCGGGTACTGGTCGACGATCGCGAGGGCTGCCTTCGCTTCCTCGACAGGGTCGAAGTCGAGGCGGCCTGTGTTCTCGTCGTACGCGGCTCGGAGCAGGGTCGCCTTTGACTCGGCGATGGCGTCGTCCGTGAGCACCAGGAGCTTGTCGCGTCCGTACTTGTGGCTGGCCTTCAGTCGCCGGTTGCCGGCGATGATGACGACCTCGGCACTGCTCGGGATCTTGTCCGTGTCTTCGGGCCACAGCTTGAGATATGCGGCCGGAGTGACTCCGGTGCAAGAGGAGTGCTGCTTCTCGCGGATGGACTTGAGGTCGGCGAGGTCACCAACGTCATCGCGGGGGTTGCGCGGGTTGCCGACACATCGGTCGACGGGAATCCACTTGGCGCCGGACTCGCTCCCCTCCGCAGCCAGCTTCTGGGCTGCGACGGCTGGGGGAGTGGAACCGCGCAGGAGGGAGCCAATGCCGGCCGCCCGGCCGGTCCCGCTGCTTGTGCTGATTCCGAACAGGTCTGCGGTCGAACCGCTCAGCTCGTCGTCTTCAAGGCCGTTCATGCCTGTCCCCCTTCACGCTCCCGCAGGCGGGTGAACACTTCCCGCGTCAGTTTGGCCATGTCCTCAGCGACTGACTTCGAAGTCTGGCTGACGATCTGGTCGCTGGACGCCTCCCCCGAACGCACCTGCCAGAACGCGGGGCTGTTCTCCGCTGCCACTTCTAGTTCGTGTACGAGGAGGCCTCGCTCACGGGACTGGCGGGCGACGGCCTCAGAGTGCCGAACCACGCTGCTGAACATGGGGGCGCCCTCGCCGATGGTCTTCTCAACGTCCGCGACGACCGCACGCCGGATCGCGGTCGAGGAGGAGCCCGAGGCGAACAGGACTACACCCAGCAACTCCAGAAACGGATTGACCTGCTTGCGCACCAGGCCGAACTGACGGGCGATTCCCCCCAGCCCGTCCTCAATGGCGGCCGAGTCGGACTTCACCGGGACGATCAGCCAGCGAGCAGCTGCAAGGGCCAACTGCTGCAGCGGCGGGTTCTCCGGCGGCGAGTCGATCACGACGAGGTCGTAGCTGTCGGCCACCTGCTGCAGGGCAACGGCAAGCATCAACGCTTGCTGCTTCGCGTGGCCCTCGTACTTGAGGGCCAGATGGGATGGGAGCCTGCCGACATGCGGACCGCCCACCGCAACGTCGAGGTTGGGTCGCACGTTCCGAATGGGCGCCAGGGGACTGCCCGTCATGACAGCCTCGTACAAGGCCTTGCCCTCGTCATCGAGCGGGCTCTTGCGGTAGCCGAGTTCGCGGCCGACGTTTCCCTGCCCGTTGAGGTCCACGATGAGGACCCGAGCTCCGTCCGCTGCAGCAAGGCCACCCGTGTTGGCCGTTATCGTCGTCTTACCAACGCCGCCCTTACCGTTCCCGACCACCACAACTCGGGACAACATTCCCCAGTCAATCACCGGGACATCCTCTTCGAGATCAGTGAGCACGCGGTCTCCTGTGTGCGCCTAGTTCGTGGCGCGGGCCGTCCAGAGGCAGCACGGCGCATCCTTGCTTCCAGGCGAACATGCTGCCATGGCTGCGAAGACAATGCGCCAAGACCCCAGCGGTGATGGCCATATTCATAGAGATTGGGGCGGCCCCCAAGGCTAAGCCCATGCGATGGACAAGACAACAGGTGTCGCCACTGGCCGGGAACGTCGCTTCGTACGCGAGCGCGCCCAGATCGCCTTGTGCCGGCATCATCGGTTTACCGCGGTAAACAGCGGACTGAGTGAGGTTCCCCTCCTACTGTGGAGACCGTGACCGGAGGGATAGGTGGGGGTCATGGCATCCAGGAAGCGTATCTACGACGCTGAGTTCCGCGAGGGAGCGGTACGGATCGTGACGGAGACGGGGAAGCCGATTCCGGAAGTGGCTGAGGACCTGGGTATCCACTCGGGGACCCTGCACAGCTGGGTGTCGCGGGCGCGGCGCAACGGGTCGCCGTCGTCGGATCGGCCGGTGGCCGAGCCATCGCCCGGCGGTCGTCTGCGGGAGAACGAGCGCGCTGAGCCGGAGCGGCTGCGGGCCGAGGCCAGGGAGAAGGACAAGCGCATCCGCGAGCTGGGGATGGAGCGTGATGTGTGCAAGCGATTCGTGGCCTTGTGGGCGAAGTAGCTGAGGCGGACCCGGCCGTCGTGGTCGGGGTGATCAGCCACTGCAAGGCCGAGCAGAAGATTCCGTACCGCACCGCCTGCCGGGCGCTGGGGGTGTCCGAGTCGTGGTTCTACAAGTGGCGGGATCGTCCGCCGACCGCGCGTGAGGCGCGTCGGCAGCAACTGGCCGAGGAGATCGAGGAGATCTTCCCGATCTTGTTTCGACAACGCCGTGAACGAGGCGTTCAACAGCGTCCTCAAAGTGGAGTACGTCCACCGGCACACCTTCCGCACCCGCGCTGAGGCCCGCATCAAGATCGCCACCTGGATCACCAACTTCTACAACGCCAGGCGGCTACACAGCGTGTGCGGGTTCAAGAGCCCGATCGACTACGAACGTGACTACCGAGCCACCCTCGCCGAGGGACTGGCCGCATAGACCGTCTCCACGCTGCGAGGGGATTGACACCTCCTCACCTACCCCCTCCAGAGCGTGGTAGGTCCGAGCGCCGAAGGCGCTCGTGTACTGCGGTAAATCAGGAGAGGTCGGTCCTGATTACCTGCGCTCGTGAATCGGGTCTACCCGTGGATGCCCCACGCCGGCGAGCCCGTCGTCGCATCACGCAACTCAGTCGAGCCAGAGCGATGGGGCCCCGGGGGCTGGAGGGACCGCGCCGCTCTACCGCGGTAAACCGCGCCAGATCGATCGACAGGGCTACCGGGCTACGGCGATTCTTGTGGATCTTTCGAGGGGCAGGAAGATGTTGGCCATGCCTGCCGACGAATCGAGCACTACTCCCTCCAAAACTCGGACCGCAGGAGGGCTGCTCGCGTGTCCTTGCTGCTGCCAGCAGACGTTGGAGGAGCGGGCGAACTTCGAGATCTGCCCGGAGTGCGGTTGGGAGGACGACGGGCAGGATGACGAGGACGCCCACATCGTCCGTGGCGGGCCCAATGGCCGACTGAGCCTGACGCAGGCACGGTTGGACTACTTGGAAGCAGAAGCTGGGGAATCCGACGGGGTCGTCGGTGACGCGCGGTGGGCAGGGCGTGTGGCTGTCAGAAGCCCGCCGCCACGTTCCAGACCTGACTGAATAGGGCGCCGCCCGGCAGCCCCCTCGGTTCTGTGTTCAATCGCCTCAAGCATTGGCGTGGTCCGGCAGCTCTACGAGGAGGCCGCCTAGGTCTGCCGCGCCGGCTCCTGGCCTTTCCTTCTGATCAGCCTCTGAAAGAGCAGGCAGCTCACAGCCGCAGGCATCCTCCCTGCGGGTCGTAACAGACAAGCCCGTGCTCTCGAGCCAGAGAAGCGGCGTACCCGGAGACCACCTCAGCCTTGCCATAGGACATGAGCAGGTACACGATCGGCCTCGAGGCCTCGTTGATGACCGGTGACGACGCCCATACGACACCGCCGTCGACGTCGTCCGGGTACCGCTGGACGAGCGCCTCGACGTAGGCCACGATGTGCGGCGCCGGAGGCACGACGACATCATCCGACTCGAGGTAACGCGCATACAGCTCGTCGTAGACCGAGCCCGCCTCGTGGTTGTCACGTTGGACGTTTACCGTCCCACACAGCAAGGTCATACCTCACAGCCGAATCGTCGCAGGTGACAGTTCGGCCGGCGCCAGCAGGCCCTGCCGCCCGGTGATCCGTGATAGAGCTCCCACAGGCTGGAGCCAGGCCGCCCGTGTTTACCGCGGCATATCGCGCCAAGCTCGGTCGACGGGGCTACCTGGTCAGGCGCTCGACCCACGACGATGCTCGACCTGAATACTGCGGTCGTCACGTCTCAGGAAATCGGCACGGCGAGGGTGTCGGCATACACCAGGATGTACTCAGCCAGGCACGGACGTTCATCCGTACCCCGCCGAGCACGTAACCAAGTACCCCGGCAGAGGGGACGGAACGGAGACCCCTACGTATCGGGGTACAGCGCTGCCGCCGCCTCGACAGCAAGCCGAGCATCTTCCGTCGCAGCCACTGGCCGAGCGGTGCGTTGCTCAATCTGCCTGAGAGTACGCGCGGCCGCCGCCACATACGTCGCCAGACTCACCTGCTGGGTAGGAGTGCGGCAGCCAGGAAGCACGGCCTCGACGTTGTCCAGCCAGTCGCTGACCTCCTCGTCTTGGACCAGTTCCGCACGGTGGTCCAAGAGCTTCTGAGCAACTCGCACTGTCAGGTCGTGTCGCCTTCGCGCCTTCTCCTCCCGCCGCCGTTCAGCTTGCTCCGCCGCCGCGAGCCGCTGTTGGGCCAGAGCCACGGCTTCCGGAGTACGTCGGACAGACCGCTTCTCGAGGGAGCCGTCGCTGAGCGACACCGCTCTCATCCGCTGAGTCTTGTTGTAGGCGGCGCTCGGAGCACGGACGGCGAGCGGGGCCACGAGCTGTGCCCACTCCGCCCCAGCGGCACGGGCGTCGTCTACCGCCTGCAGTTGGTGCCGGTCGATCTGCTCGCGCAGGTACTGCCACAGCTGCACCCGCTTGAGCGCTGCCACACGTCGAACTTCATCCGTGGCTTCGCGGAGACGGCTGACGTTCCGCTCAGCCCAGACCAGCGCGGCATAGAGCTCACCGTCAGCTGGCATGTCATCGGCGTCGCCGACTTTCTCGTACAGGCTCCGCAACTCGCCTACAAGCGCTGGTGCGTCAAGGGCTCCCACACTCTGAGGGGCCCTGACCAGTGGTGCCTCAGGCGGGGGAGTGGTGCGTCGTCTCTTTCTGTGCACACCAATGATTGTCCACGGAAGCTGATTCACAGAATGTGAATCGGCTTACCCGGTGGCTTCGCGCTGGCCTTGTGCCCGAGGACGCTGACCTGTCTCGCTCTTCCTGAGCCACCGCCGCGCCCGGCTGCCTACGGTCGTCGTACCAGGTCAGCCGCCTATTGGGGAGCGGCTGGTGGATGCGGAGAGCTTCTAGCTGGACTACGTCGACGCTCGCGCGAACTGCAGCCGCTTGAGGTGATGTAGTCGGCTTAGGCCGACCGGCAATAGGCGGCCGCTGTGGGTTCGGGGGATGGGCTGGATACGGTGCGGGCACGGGTCCACGTGATCATGGAGTTCTCTACGCTCAGTGATCACGAAGGACGGCCGTGCCCGCGCTGCCATCTTGCCTGCTTGAACCCCTCTGGGACCAGTTCGCTGCTCTCCTGCCCGCCCGGGGAGAGTGGACCTCCGAGGTGTCCGCCAGGGCATCGGGATCGGCCACCGCCCGGGAGAAGGCTTCCCGACCAAGCCCCACCATCCACAAGCCGAAGTAGCAGAACGAACACCAGCCACCGAAGATCCGGTCCACCGCTGCCCACAAGTCCCAGGTGAACGCTTCGTGCCTCACCTCGTTCAGGCGCACCTGGAACTGCAGGATCTCAGACCACGGCATTCGTGACAGTTCGCTAAGTATCCACATGAACCGGGCACGATCTCCGCGGCAGCCTCGGGTACGTGGCTGCTCGGTGACCTCAAGGTCAACAGGATCGGCTTCGGCGCCATGCGCCTGACCGGCAGCGCCGCGTTCCACCAGGGCAACCCCAGCAACCGCGGCCAGGCGATCGGTGTACTCCGTCGCGCGGTCGAGTTCGGCGTCAACCACATCGACACCGCGGCGTTCTACTTCTCCCGGCTACGGTCCGCCAACGAGCTGATCAACTCGGCGCTGGCGCCGTACCCGGACGACCTCGTCATCCCCACCAAAGTCGGCCCAGCCAGGGACGTCTCCGGCGAGTGGACCACCTCCGCGCGGCCCGACCAGCTGCGAGGCCAGGTCGAGGAGACCTGCGCCAACTCGGTCGCGATCACCTCGACGTGGTCAACTTGCGCATCATGGGCAGGACTCCATCAGCGAGCATTTCGGGGCCCTCGCCGAGCTGCGCGACGCCGGCCTCATTCGCCACCTCGGCATCGCCAACGCCCGCCCTGCGCACCTGGCCGGAGCCCAGGCAATCGCACCGGTGGTGTGCGTCCAAAACCGCTACGACATCGACGCGTCCATCGGCGAACGGATGCTCCGCGCATGCGCAACGCGCGGCATCGCGCCTGGTGCCTTTGCCGTCCATGCCGAGCACGACGAGGTTCGCGCTGTCGCCCGCGAACGCGGCGTATCACGGCGCAGGTACGGCTGGCATGGCCCCTGCAGCAGGGCGCACACGTGCTGGCCATCCCCGGGACGGGCAACCCGGACCACCTCGTCGACAACGTGGCGGCGGGCGCACTCCGGCTGACGGAGGAAGAACTCATCCTCCTCGATTCGATCGGCCGCACTGCGTCCTGATACCGGCTGCGTCAACCGTGCTTGAGCAATTGCCGGAACGGCCTCGTGATCGAAGGGAGAGGCTCTAGGCACGACACCACTGACGCGCCCGCCCCGCTCGGCAGGTACGGATGGCCACTCACTATTACGACGTAATAGTGAGTGCTCGGGCGCGCCCGTGGGAAGCGGGGCTGTCGGGGCGAGCCGGAACCGAGAACGGCCCCGCTCCCCACCGGGTGGTAGGGGAGCGAGGCCAGAGTCCGGGGCTACTGAGCTTTGAGTAGGAGTTCGGCGACCTGTTGGCGGTACTCGGGGCTGCTGGCAGCCATGAGATCGGCTACGAACGCTTCGGGGGTTCCGAGCAGTTCCAGGTAGCGGCCGATCATCCGGTGGCGTTCGGGTTCGAGGACCTTCGAGAAGATGATGTCCATGCTGGCCACTCCATCCGCCCACGGCATCTTGATCTGAGGCGGCTTGGCCGGAGGCGCCGAACGCGGGTCGGGAACGGCCAGGGTTCGCTCAGGTTCCTGTGAGTGGGGGACGTCGGTGACCGGCTTTATTACGTCGTAATGATCGTCTTCGGCTGCGGATGCTCCGCCGGGGGCGTCCGGCGCACCTGATTGTGTGGCTGGTGGCTCGGTCTCCGCGCTCGACTCTTCATCAGTGCCAGTCCGCTTGCGCATGTTGGCTGCGGCCTGTCTGGCGGCTTTCTCCTGTGCGCGCCTGTCCTTCAACTGCTGGAGGTGCTGTGCCTGTTCCTCCGGCTCTTTGCGGCCTACGAGCCGAAGCAGGTCGGCAGGCTCTTCCCCCGACTCGAGCTTCTTCTTGAGCTCGGGCGTGAGGCCGAGCAGGGCGAGCCGCTGGGACACCCAGCCCTGTGACCGGTGGAGGCGGGCCGCCAGGGCTTCCTGGGTGCCGTGCACACCGAGCAGTTGCTGGAGCGCCCGCGCTTCGTCCAGGTGGGAGAGGTCCTGGCGGTGGATGTTCGCGACGAGGGCGGACTCGAGCAGCTCGTCGGGGTTGCTGCCGAGGTCGTCGTCCAGCATCACCTTGATTTCAGCGAGGCCCGCTTCGCGGGCCGCGGCCAGGCGGGTGCTGCCGTCGATGGCGACGTACCTGGTGCCCTCCTCCAGCTCGTCCTCGCGGTCGGGGTTCGCCTCGAGGTAGCTGAAGCGGGACATGATGCTGATGGCCTGCTTCTGCCCGTGGTCCCGCAGGCTGCCGGCCAGGTCTGTCAGGTCGCCCATCTCGGAGCGAGGGTTCGCCGGGTTGAGGCTGATCACGGATACCGGGAGCTTGACCGGCGGCGGAGCTCCTTCGGTCGGGGCCTGGGTGGCCGCGTTGATGGCTGCCCGCCGGGGGCTGATGGACTGAGCCGCCTGGAACGAGCTTCCGGCTCCGAGCTTGGCTGCCTTGCTGCTCATGCAATCTCCCGTGCGAGTGCGCGCATGGCCACGGCCTGGTCGCACCTGGGTGCGTAGGCGAGGAGTGGCCGCTTGACTCGCACCGATTCCTTTTGTTCCTTCAGGTCTCCGATGACGCCGACGACGCGCGGGTCCTTTATCGACATCCAGTTCTCGAGTGACGAGGTGGCGATGTAGCCGCGGCGGGCGTCGTAGTGGTTCACCACGATGCCGAGGTACTCGAGCTCGAGGCCCATGTCGCTGCGGAGGTCCTCGATCTGGGAGGTGAGGAGGCCGTATGCGTCCGCGGAGCTGTCCTCGGCCTGGACGACGACCAGGATCCCGGAGTTGCCCGGTTCCTCGCCGGGGCGTCGGCGGCCGTAGTAGGCGGCCGCGTCCATGCTCAGGCCCAGGCTTGGGGGGCAGTCCACGACGATCGCGTCGTAGTCGGCCTCGATCGGCGCGAGGGCCCGCTCGAGGGCGGCTTCCCGTGCGCGGACGCCGGACAGCTTGACGTCGAGGAGGAACGCGTCAGTGCACGCCGGCAGAAGGTGCAGACGTCCGCCGAACCGGTCGTCGTCCACTTCGACGATCAGGTCGCGGAGTTCTCCCTTCGACTCGCCGGACATGTGCTTGGTGAGGCTGTCGCCTTCGAGGGGGAGCGGCTCGTGTCCGAGTTGCTTGGTCAGGTGGCACTGCGGGTCGAAGTCGACGAGCAGCACCCGCTGTCCGAGGCCGGGCAGGTCTTCGTAGTCGAGGGCGGGGTCTTCCTCGTGGTCCTCGTTCAGGAGGGCGGCGAAGTGCTTGGAGATCCGCACGGGGTGGAGGGTGTTCGAGTCCTCGGCGAGCGCTTCCCCGATGCCGGCGGTGACGGCGGTTTTGCCGACTCCGCCCTTCTGGTTGCAGACGATGCGGCGCTTGACGACGACCGGCCGCTGAACGTGCGGGGCCGGATTCTTGTCCAGCCATACCTGAACGGACTGGGAGAGGCCTTGGACTATGGAGACGCCCCGGGCGGCGCAGTCTTTGCGGAAGTCCTCCCACTGGCCGGGCGGGAGCCAGGTGGAGAAGGACTTGGCGCCCGCGGTGTCGACGGGGGAGAGGTTCGCACCCAGCCCGCGCCAGGCCGTGATACCCGCTTCGACCGCGTGCTGGATGTCGATGCCGTGCTGGGCTGTACGGATCTTCAAGTCCTGCTGCAGCCCGGCTGGGAGCTTGGAGACGACCTTTTCCCGGTCGCCTGGGGTGGGTGATGTCATGGTGGACACCTTACTAACGTTCAAGATTGATTGCTGCATCAACACGTTAGTAAGCCCCAAGTTGTTGCACTCGACTCCGGGGCGGCCAACTGGCTGGCCAGTATTACGTCGTAATGAAGGTGCCTCGCCGACACTGCGGCCCGCGTCGGTGGCCGGCCGGTGAGTATTACGTCGTAATGAAGATGCCTGCTCCGCACATGGCTGTTCGCTACGTCGCCGGGTTGGCGAGGTGGGACAGCCCACTCATGACCGACGGCCTGGTCATCAGGGAGTGCCTCAGTCAGCTTTGGCGGCACGCGTCCACCAGTCGTGCCAACAGTTCGGCTTCATGGGGGTGGCTGCCGGATGCGGAGGCTGAGCGGTGGGGCGTGGCAGCGGGCTTGCCTCGGTTACGGCCGGGGCGGTTGGCGCTGCTGGCGGCTGGTGGGCCGGGCGTGACGTCTCCGCCAGGCAGCGGCAGGGCCATCGCCGCGTACCGCCAGGCCGCAGATATCTTCCACCAGGTCGGCGACCAGGAGGGCAAGGCCATGGCACTGAACAACCTCGGCAACGCCCTGCGGCGGGTGGGACGTATCGAAGACGCCATCGGCGCACTCACGCAAGCTGTGGAAATCTCCCGCCAGGGGGACGACCAGCACAGTAAGGCCAAGGTGCTCGGCAGCTTCGGTCGGGCCTTGGAGGCGGCGGGCCGTTCCGACGAGGCCATTGCCGCCTGCACCCAGGCCGCAGATATCTTCCGCCAGCTCGGCGACCGGCGCTGTGAAGCCGCGGCGCGGGACAACCTGCGCAGGATGCGTCGCTTCAGCGGAGCACAAAATGTATGGCGTTCGATCACTGGCCCGCTTCGAAGGGCTCATGGTCCGGGATGACCGACAGGTTGGGCCTAGATGCGCCGCCTGACACCGGGCACCCCGAAAGCAAAAAGGCCCGCCACTGCGGAGACTGTTCGGCGTCAGAGTTTGCAATGCCTTCTCGTACGCGGTGACGAGACCAGCGATGAAGGCCGGATCGGCGGTGGTTCCGACCCAAGTGCTGGCCTCAGGCGGCGCAGTCCTCTCGGAGGTACTCCCGCGCCCGGGAGAAAGCATGGTCGACAAGAGCTCGGCGCCCGCGTTGGCGATGGGCGGACTGCGTCTGTGGCCGGTGACTATTACGTCGTAATGAAGACGTCGCAGCGCTTGCGTCCGCTGGCTACGGCGCCAGGTTGGCAAGGTAGGACTTGCTGACGTTCCACGGAGTGAGTTCGACGCCGAATGTGTCGTGGTCGGCGGTGTGCAGGTGGACGAGCTCGCCAGTGACGTGGACGGTGTCTCCCGCGCGGAAGGATCCGGTGTAAGCGCCGAGGTAGGAACGCAGCCGGGTGATGCGGGGTGCGAAGGGGGGGTCGTTGATGGTGGCGTTGAGGATGCTCGTGACCTCGATGTCGTAGGCCGCGGGCTTGGCGATTCCTCGGGAGTGTTCGGTGACGGTGGCCAGGAGACACGTCGCCGATCTCTTTGGCGGTGGTACCCGCGAATGCCTGGTCGTAGTCGCCGCGCAGCGGTTCGCAGTTGATGTGGGCGTCGGCGTACGGAGTCACGCCCTGGAGCTTGCGGCGTTCCTGGGTGAGGAGGGTGGTGAAGTCGCTGCCGTCCATGTACTTGGGCGCGCCGCAGGTACAGGCGGGTCAGGTCGCCTCCGTCGTACAGCCGGACCAGGTCGGTGTGGTGGAAGAGGTGCTGGGCTGCCTTATAGCCGGTGGGGCCGTAGCAGACAAGGTCGATGTCGGAGCGGTCGTTGAAGCAGCCGACGAGGAAGCTGCCGGTGATGCCGAACAGGTCAGCGTGGCCGTCGTCGATGACGCGGCGATCAGAGCCAGGAGGTCGCGGCTAGCGCGGGCGTCGGCGACGCGGCCAGGGTTGGCGTCGATCGCTTTGAGGGCCTGGCGGGCGGAGTAGTGGGTGATGACGTCGGTGCGGGACACGCCGGTGATGACGCAGCGGGGCGGGGGAGTAGCGGTAGCACTCGGGCCCGGTCGGCGAGGATTCAGAAGGACTTGGAGACGACGCTGTTCTCTAGCCCTGGCAGAACAGGGTGCGGTCCCGGTGGTTGATCCGGGTGGTACTTCACTTGACTTCCGCTCCGCGCCCTGGCCGTGTATCGAAAGTGGATCAGTAGGGTTGGGCCGTGATGGGTGTCGCGCCAGGGCTGGGGAGGTTGCCATGTTGTTCGGGTCGCGGACCGGATTCGGTTTGGAGTTCCACGTCGAACAGGACCCGGGGCTGCTGTGCGTCGACGTCTTCGTCGGCGGGCTCCATGTGAACACGTGGGACAACGCGTTCTACCCGCCACTGCTGGTCAAGAAGCTCAAGGACGAGCTCAGTCGCTTCCGCACGCCGACTGCGCCGCCGGCGGGGTTCACCTCGCCGTCTGAGTCCTTTCGCATTGCCGAGGGCTGGATGTACGACGACGCCAGTACCGGGACCGCACCTGGGGCCGAGGCGGCACTCGCACGGTGTGTGTTCCTGGAGTGGGGGGAGTGCACCGACGAGGTGACAGCGTTCGCGTTCCCTGACGGGGACCGGGTGCACCTCGCCTGTCGGGTACGCGATGGAGGCGGTCCCGCCTGGGGCACCGAGGCCCGGCGTGAGCCAACGGGGGTGTCGGTGAGCCGGACGTTGCTCGTCGAGACGCTGGAGGGCGGCCTCGTCATCGCCGAACACGAGTGGTCTGCCCGGCTCGCCGCCATCAAGGCCCGCAGTGACACATGTGACGGCGAGGACGTGTCCAGCGTGCGTTCTCCTTAGGCGTGCATCTGAATGGCTGGTCACAGCCACTCGTTGATGGCCGCGACGAGGACGGTCGCCTCGTAGCGAACCGCGAGCTTGTCGTACCGGGTGGCCACGGCCCGGTGCCTTTTGAGGCGTTTGATGCCGCATTCGACCGCGTGCCGAGCCTTGTAGTCCTGCGGGTCGGACTTCGGCGGCCGGCCACCGCGCGAACCGCGTTTCTTGCGGTTGCGGACTTGGTCGGCCTTGTCTGGGATGGTGCAGCGGATCCCGCGCTGCCGCAGGTAAGCACGGTTCTTCCGGGAGGCGTACGCCTTGTCGGCGCGCACGCGACCTGGCCGGGTGCGCGGCCTACCCGGCCCCAGGCGGGGCACCCTGATGCGGCCCAGGACGACCTCGAACTGCGGGGAGTCTCCGCGCTGCCCGGCGGTGGTCACGAGGGACATGGGCTTCTGGCCCTGCTCGACGGCCAAGTGCAGCTTGGTGGTCAGTCCGCCGCGCGAGCGTCCGAGGCCGTGATCGGCCGGCTCGGTGGCGACGCCGCCGGGCAGTTCCTTCTGCAAGTCCCCCTTTTCGCGCCCCGGCGGCGTGTTGGTGGGCCCGGCAGACGGTGGAATCGACGTTGATCTCCCAGGTGATCAGGTCTTTCGCATCTGCTTGGGCTTGGAGCTGAGTGAAGATGCGCTGCCAGGTGCCATTGCGCTGCCAGCGGCGGAACAGGTCGTACACCCGGCCCCACGGCCCGTACGCCTCGGGTGTGTCCCGCCAAGGGATGCCAGTGCGGACTCGGAACCGTATGCCGTCGATCAGCTGTCGCCGACTCCATATTGGTGGCCGACCGGGCTTCTGCCCGTTCGGCAACAGCGACTCCAGCACTGCCCATTGTTCGTCCGTGAGATCTCCACGCGCCACGAACCAAGATCATCTCACGACCAAGATCTACTTTCGATACACGCCCTAAGAGGGCGTTTAGCGCCCTGTTGCGTCTGTTTGTGTCGATCTACGCTTCGGCTTGTGCGGGGTTGTTGAGCCTGATGGGGATGGTGTTGCAGAAGTCGCGGTGACGACGCTGTATTGGCCGAGCTGCTCCTGTCTCATCCCAGGATGCGCCGGTGTGCGCCCTTCACCTCTGATGCTGGCTCCTCACGCCTGGGCCGGGTGTTCTGCCGTCCAGTACTCCAGGATCATGGCTGAGCGTCGTCGCTATCCCAGTGATCTCTCGGATGCCCGTTGGAAGTTGGTCGAACCGGTCCTGACGGCATGGAGGGCCGAGCGTCGCGGCCGGGGGCTGGACATCGGCCGACCGCCGAACCACGACCTGCGGATCCTTCTGGACGCGGTCCTCTACGTGAACCGCACCGGCATCCCCTGGCGCTATCTCCCGCACGACTATCCGCCCTGGCCCACGGTCTACGCCTACTTCGCCCGCTGGCAGGAAGAGGGCGTCTTCGACCAGCTCAACGGCCTGCTCCGGCGCCAAGTGCGCCGACAGGAGGGTCGGGAACCGGAGCCGAGTGCGTGTGTCATCGACTCTCAGAGCGTCAAGACCTCCACCAACGTCCCCGCAGCCGGACAGGGCATTGACGCCGGCAAGAAGATTGTGGGCCGCAAGCGGAGCATCGTCATCGACACGGTCGGCCTGCTGCTGGCCGTTCTCGTGACCGCAGCCAGCGTGCAGGACTCCATCGCAGGTCAGACCCTCATCGAGCGCGTCGCCGACGAGCATCCCACCGTCCGCAAGACCTGGGTCGATGGCGGCTACCGCGAGCACCTCGTTGAGCACGCCGCCACCCTCGGCATCGACATGCACATCGTTCGCCGCGAGCCCAACACCCGTGGGTTCACCGTCCTTCCACGCCGCTGGACCGTCGAGCGCACCCTGGGATGGCTCATGAACCATCGCCGCCTCGCCCGTGACTACGAAGCCCACCCCCACCGCTCCGAAGCCATAATCCACATCGCAATGATCAACCTCATGACCCGTCGCCTCACCAGCGAATCCACTCCAACATGGCGTGGCGCATGAACTACACGCAACCCAGTAATTCGGGATGAAACAACGGGACGAAACACCCTCTAAGAGCTCGTAACAGGATCTTGTTGAAGTGTGCTGGTGGGGCGTAACCGGTGTGACGATTCGGCCGTTCGTGGGGTGTGGGTACTCGACCGTGGATCGTGGACGATGAGTTGTGGGCGCTGATCGAGCCGTTACTGCCGCCGTGGCCGGAGCGGTCCCCGGGGCCACGACCGGTGGCGGACCGGCTCTGCCTCCAGGGCATCCTGTTCGTCCTCTACAACGACATAGCCTGGCAACTCCTGCCCCTGGAGCTGGGGTTCGGCTCGGGGCAAACCTGCTGGCGCCGCCTGGACCGGTGGCAGAAAGCAGGAGTCTTCGACCGGCTGCACCGGGTCCTGCTCGCGGAGCTGAACGCGGCCGGCGAACTCGACTGGTCACGTGCGTGCGTGGACGGCTCTCACGTCCGCGCGAAAAAGGGGGCGCCGACACCGGTCCGTCGCCGGTCGACCGGCGGAAAACGGGCAGCAAACACCACCTGATCTGCGATGGACGCGGCACCCCGCTCAAGGTCATCACGACCGCGGCCAACGTCAACGACATCACCCAGACCCTCGCCCTGGTCGACGGCATCCCGCCCGTCGCGGGCCGCCCCGGCCGGCCCCGCCGCAGGCCCGAAGCCCTGCTCGGCGACAAGGGCTACGACTCCAACGCCCACCGCGACGAGTTGCGTCACCGACGGATCCTGCCCGTCATCTCCCGCAAGGGGTCCCCGAACATCAAGGGCATGGGCAAGCTCCGCTACGTCGTCGAGCAGACTTTCGCCCTGCTCCACCACTTCAAACGCCTCGCCGTCCGCTGGGAACGCCGCACCGAACTCCACGACGCCTTCGTCTCCCTGGCCTGCAGTCTCATCTGCTGGCGACGGCTTCGGAAGCCCAAGAACGACTGACCGGTGTCAGGGCAGGCCAGGGCCCCAGCGGGCTGCTTCAGAAGGTTGGTACTCTCCGCATCTACGGCGAGGCGGGGGAGATGATCGTGGGAGCAGAGCCGTCGAGTCCTCCGAGCCGCTGGTTCAGAGGAACTGGCTTTGGTGTCCTCTTCGGTGGGCTGACAGCGGTGGTGTCCATTGCTGCGATTGGGAGGGCATGGGCTGCTTGTGGCATCGGCAGCAGCGCAGCAGCCAACGGCATGACTTTGCTGTTTCTTGCGCCTCTCATATGGATCGCCGCTGCGGTTCCGTGGGTGATCCTGCACAGCACCCTCGGAGGACGTCATCGCAGGACAGCCCTGACTGCAGGGCTCATCTTCACCCTGTGGTTCACCTGGTTCCTTGTCACATGGCTCGGCATGCCGGACTCCTACCCCGCCCCGTTGTGCCTGGGCAACGTCCCACCCTGGTGGCCGAGCTTCATCCCGGCATGACTCCGGCGTAGCCTGTGAACGACCTTGGCACCGGCAGCGACAACCTACTCAGCAGCGCCCCCGACCAACCGCTGCACGCCAGCAAGATCGTGTTACGAGTTCTAAGGTTTGCGCGGCGTTCGTAGCGGGTGCGGAGTCGTTTGGAATGGTGCGAGCCAGGCGGAGTGGCGCGCGACGACCCAAGGTGTGTTGCCCAGTCCGGAGCCGTGGGCGAGCCGCGCCTCGCGATGAGGGGCCTGATGCCGCGTTCCCAAAGCAGGCGGCGGTCCCTGTCGAAGTCGTGCACACGGTCAGCAAACAGGTGGCCCGGCCAGCTGCGAGACTTCTGGGCCCATCACCTGGCTTCGCCCTTCATTCCCCGCCTGCTGGGACGCCGCCCCAACTCGCCAGCCCAGGGGCTGAGACGGTGAGACGAGCCAGTCTGCGGTCACGACCCCGCCCCGGCAAGGCTGCACGCCATGACAGCAGGTCGGGTCACCGCCCCGCGGGATCCCTTCGCGATCACTCATGCTGCCGTGCAGACAGCAGCAACGGTTCCTGACGTAGGCCGCGTACTGGCCGGGGAGCTGAGCGACCGGCTCGGGCACCACGTGCATGTGCAGCTGGAAGGGGACGATTCAAGCGTTGTTACCGCCCGCGAGTACGCTCAGGGCCTCCTGGATGCAGCGGAGCTGTATCCAGGCACGCCAATCGACATGGTCGTTACCGGAGAGTGCCAAGCGCACGAGCACGCTGAGGCACTCGTTGATACTGGCGTTCTCATATTCAATCGGGACCGCCTGGCTGTCGGCGCCCGCCCCGGATACGTCGCGCTTCTGGACGACGACGCGGCGAACGGATGGCGGCTATCGCGTGGCATATCGACCCCAATGGGCATTGCTGTCCACGAGTTTGGGCACTTCGTCGACCTTGGACTGACCCGGCCCGGATGGCAGCAAGCCGACGCACTCCCCACCCATCGGGAGTCCCTGAGGGCCGAGGTGGGCTCGGCCCTCGAGCCGGAACTTGGTCGGCGTCCTAACTCGTCCGATATTGCCCGAGAGCTGGGCCGCTATGTCCTGACCATGCGCGAGCACGGGCCGTCTGGTGCTGAGCGCAGAGAGCTCAGCGAACTGGTCGCGGAGGCCTTCGCGGACGTCCACATCAACGGCCACTTCGCCCACCCGGTCAACCGCCGGGTAGTGGAGAGGTTGGAGCAGGCCATTTTGCACTCTGGCGAGCGTCTCGCTCCGCCTGATGCCTGGAAGCGCGCCTACGACGCCGTCTCTGCCCGCACGAGTGAGCCGTCCACGACGACCCTTGAGTCACTCGAGCTCTATGCCCGGGTGATCGCCGTAGCCAGCCGCCTACGGGCAGGCCGAGAACGACCAGCAACGCCGCCAGCACGCCCGGTTGAGTCCCCAGCGCGCTCACGACCATCCCAGCCAGTCGCAGCAAGGGCAACAGCCCAGTCGGCCGCACAACCGGGCCGGATAACGACAAGCTCGGGCCGCATCGCCCGGAACGCCCACGCCCTGAAGCATGCCGCCCCGCGCGGTCGCGGCTGGGCCCTGCCATGGCCGCCAGTGGCGGTTATGACGTCGCTGGCACCGCGGCGGCAAGGCCGCGCTGGGAGCGGGGGGTGGTCTTTGTTCCAGGCCTTCTCGGTTCGATGGTGCGGGTCGACCGCTTCGCCGGGGACCGTAGACGCCGTCAGGGATGCTGTCGCGGTTGTGTAGGAGGAGGTGGAAGGCGCGCTGGCTGTAGAAGCCGCTGTCGGGTCGGGTTCGGCCTTGCCGCCTCACGGACGGGCGGGTGCTATCTCCGCGGCTCGACCCTTCTGCGAACGGGGAGTCTTTTCGCCTACCTTGCCGGGCTCAATGGTTCTTGGGTCGACGGCTTCTCCCGGTGCGCCAACCTCGTACGGGCCTGTGGGATCGCTGTCTCGGTCGTGGGGGAGGAGGAAGAACGTCCGGCGCGCAAAGAGGCCGCTATCAGGGTCCCGTTCGGCGTCTGCAGCAAGATTGGTGTAGCCGACGAGGCGCCCACCTCGTTCATATCGGGGTTTGCCTCGCCGTGTGTTCACCTTGTCCTGGGCCTGCCGGACGTAGTCGAGGTCTTCCGGGGCTTCCAGCCAGACCACTTCTTCTTCACCGGTGAGCTGGCTGTCTTGCAGCATCGAGCTCATGGCCGCAGGCCCTCCTGATTCTCTTCGGCCGGCCAGTGGCCTGCCTGGGGGGTCGCGTCGCTCGCCTTCTGGCACTGTGTGATGCCTCCTGCGAGGTCGCGGCTTTCATCGTACGGCCAGGCGGATGCCCGCCCCAGGGAGCACAGGCTCATCGTCCTCGACCCCCTCGGTGTGACCCGTCCTGTTGTGGGTCTGATTCCTCTACGTCGACGTCGGCGAGGAGCGCCAGGCCGGGGTACAGCTTCCTGTCGTTGTTCTTGATCATCTCTGAGGGGGAGGCCAGGCCAAGTTCCTGTCGGATGCGGCTTGCGAAGGCTCGGCTTGTCGCCCTTTGGATCCCCTCATCCGTGCACCAGCGGCTGTAGGTCTCGTACAGGAGCTTCTGTTCAACCCTCAAGTCGGGATTCGGTCGCCCCTCGCCGCCCTTGGTGCACCGTTCGATAATGAACCGGCCGATATGGTCTTCCGTCTTTTCATATGCCTCAGTCGCCAGGCGCACGGTTGCTGGGCCGGTGAGAGGGTCGCGGGTGGCCAGGTAGAGCTTGGCTCCTTCGACTAGCCACTGCAGGATGCCCGGCCCTTCGTCCCGGACCAGCTCGGCTGCGAGATTGTCGATCTTGCGCTCATTTGCGACTTTCCGCTCAAACGGAATGAGTCGCATGCGTCGCCAGAATGCATAGCCGCCCGTACCCACCTCAGGCCTGTGGTTGCCCAGGAGCCACAGTTTGTGCGTCGGAGTGAAGGTGAAGAAGTTCTGCCTCATCCTTCGGGCCGTGATCTGATCACCTCCGGTGAGGAGTTTGACCCGGGCCTCATTGAACTTGTCGTTCGGCTTGAGTTCACTGCAGACAACAATTCGGCGTCCGTGCAGCTCGGTGAGTTCGGTGCTGTGCTCGGTGAACTTGCCTTTCTCCATCAGGAATCCCGGGGGCGCCGCATTGGCATAGTCGCCGAGGACCTGCATCATCACGTCCAAGAGGACGGATTTGCCGTTAGCGCCCGAGCCGTAGAGGAAGGGGAGAACCTGGGCGCCGACGTCGCCCGTGACCGAGTAGCCGAGCAGAAGGTGGAGGAACTTGGTGGTTTCCAGGCCCTTTTCGTCATCGCCGAAGGTGTCCCGGAGGAAGCTTTCCCACCTTGGGATTGCCATGTTCTGTGGCCCCACCGTGGTGGCGCGGGAGTGCATGTCGGTGAGCGGGTTTGGCTTGTGTAGCTCGCCGGTCTTGAGGTCGATGACGCCGCTTGGGGTGCAGAGGGCGTAGATGTCTCCGTCCAGGACGTCCGGGTCCAGGCTGAGGCCTGGCGCTGCCTGGGCTTGCTGCAGGAGTGCCTTCATACCGGCTGTCGACTGCGTGCGCCTACGGTGGGAAGCCAGGTCGCGGTCGGTGAACCTCCCTTGAGGATCACTGAGGGGCATTTGCTCGGCCATGTCGCCAGCCGCCCACACAGCTGCCTTTTCACCCCCCGTCCGCCTCCACCTGTACTGCTCCCAGCAGAACCAGCCGAGCCCTTCCACGTGTCGGAAACGGTCGCTGTAAAGACGTGCAAAGAGCTTTGCGTTGCCTCGGTCGGTGAGCTCGCTGGGAAGAAGACCGGAGGTGGCTCCCCCGTGGAGTCGGGGGCCTTCGGTTTGCTGTGCAGGGAGCGCGGGATGTGCGCTGGGCGGGTTGAGATCAAAGATTTGCTGCTGATGGATCTGCTCGGCGGCGGCAACGGCATCGAAGCCAACATGCTCGGCGCTGCTCATGAGCGTCCTCGGGGATGGAACGGGCGCTGAGCGCCAGCGGACAGAGCGGAATCGATGATCATGCTGTTGCGGCGCTCCTGATGGGGGCGCGCACGGTTGGCTATCTCCAGCAATAGGTTTCGTGCATCGTTCTCCGCCAGGTGCCCGCCCTGGAGGAGGCCGCCGGCGGTGAAGGCGGCGCGGTTCAGCTTCTCGGTGAAGCTGGCTCCCTCCGGAATCGCTTCGCAGGCTGCGACCTCAGCCAAGAGCGGCTCCAGAACTCGGTCTGCGGCCCTGGGCGAGCGGCGTCGGGCGCGTCCTACGGGCGGGGCGAGGGCGGCTTCGACGCTTCGGGTGGGGGGCTCGTGGCCGGTGCGGGTGAGTTCTGCCGCCAGCCATTCCGGTAGAGGAGCAGGCCGACTGGCGCCTTCCAACGACGCGTAGGTTCCTGCTTTGGTCCGCGTTGTTGGCGCAACGATGTATCCGTTGTCAGCACGAACATCGACCTGCCACGCGAGGGCGACCTTGGGGCTGGAGCCGGTGGAGGACCTGTAACGGGTCTGTGGACTCGGGTTGGTGTACCAAATGTGCAGGCCCCCGGAGGGGGTTCGCACGCGGAGGGTGTGCTCGTCGTCTGCAGGATTCGGCTGCTGTCGCAGTGCGGCGAGCAATGCCAGGGTGTCGAAGCCTGTGGCGAGGCCACTGAGGTTGACTCGGGGCCCGATTGGGATTCCTGGGAGGAGGCGCGAACGGTCTGGAATCTCAACGGCATGCGCGTCGACGTCGATGACGACGAGGTTCGCCATGCCACAGGCCACTCCCACGCCGAAGGAGGGGTTCTTCGACCACCAGGCATCGATACGGTCAGGACGCCTCGTCGCAGCGTGGAAACCGTGGCACCAGCGCCCAGCTGGTATACACGCGCAAGTGGCCGGATCGTGTCGTCCCTGTCGGCACGCATCGCAGTTCGCGGCAGGTGTCTTTTGCCGCGGAGCGAGGGGGTGGACGGGCCACCCGATTTCGGCGCACCGGTGCGCCACAGCGCGGGGCGTAGGGGCCCTCAAGGCTGTTGCAACCTGGCGTGGCACTGGGCGTCCTTATCAACTCTCGACAGTCCCGCCGGCGGCCCTGCCTTCGGGGCAGCGGTGCTGCTCCTGCGCTTGAGAGATCTGCGGCTGACGGGACTGACGGGACTGAGGATTTCACATGCGGCACTGAGGGTAGCGCACGCCTTGCTGTATGGGTGGGATCCCCCCTGCGTGTCTGAAAGTTTCAGTCCCGTCAGTCCCTTAGTCCCGCCGGAGCGCGCTCTTCCGTCCGGCGCCGGGGGCGCCCGGGGCAGGGCTGGCGGTGGCCTGGCATGGGGCGGGAACGGGTTCGGTCCCGCTTCGAGTCCCGCATAAAAGTGCAGGTCAAAGGCCTGTATCGCCATGTTGCGGGACTGACGGGACCGAGTACTCCATATATGAGGAGCCGATATCGGGGCCACCTTCTATGGTTCGCGGGCGCGCATACGCGCGCGCACCTGATGCCTACAACCGGCAGGGACAGTCCCGTCAGTCCCGCGAACTGTGGGAGCACATCTCTGACCTGGGCTTTTAGTGCCTTCGGCGGCACGGGACTGAGCCCCGCGGATGAGAGGCCCCCTCCGCGAGCCGTCCGTGCGGCCGGACCGGAAGGTTCAGTCCCGTCAGTCCCGTGGGCTGGGGAACGTGTTGCGGCGGCCGCTGTAGCGAGGGACTCCGACCTCGAGCGCGGCGCGAGGTGGGAGTCCGCAGTGCTGCGTGATCTGGTGCTCCAGCCTGCCGAGGTGAGAGTGGCCACCGACCTGCTTGTGTTGCGCCGCAAGGCGCCCTCATCGCCCATACAAGGCGTTCCCGTCACTGGGGACTCCCTCGAACTTCGTCCCAGGATCGCTCCCGTGCCGCGGGACGACCATCCGCAGCAGGCCTTTGGGGGCTGACTGCGCGCGGACCATCGGCTCTGGTGGCGCAGGAAGATTCCCTGTGAGTCCGTGATCGATCTGCGCTGCCCACGGGACGTGGGGAGTGGTGGTCGTGAATCGGTACAGGCGCACGCAGCGGCACTTGGCAGAGTTCCGGCCGCGCGCAGCGGCAGAACTCGAAGACCCCGAGGCGTTCCTCTCGCAACTGGGCTCCTACGAGGCAAGTGAGCCGTCGGCAGGTCGGCGGGGGGCACGTGAGAACACGGCGCGGCCGGGCGCGTCGGCGCGGCACGTGCACACGGAGCTTGCGGATGGGGTTCTGCAAGACCAGGGGCTGTTGTAGATGGCGGCCGATAGGGAGTCCGTCGGGCCGCGGGAACAGAATGACCCCGCGGCCGCGGCGGGCCCGGCCGGCAAGGACGCAGGCGCCCACAAGATCAGTGGCCCGCCGGAAGGAGCGCAGCATGAATCACTACGGCGCACAAATGATGCGGCACTGGCAGGCAGAACGGCCTCTGGAGTACCAGGAGCTGAAGGATCCGGGAGAGCACTTCGCTCAGGTGGGGGAGGAGATAGCCGAGCAGGTAGAACTGCGGGCCCGCAGCCTGGCGGGAGCGGCGCCGCCGGAGGAGGGGTACCTGGCGCGGTTGCAGCGGCTGAACACCGCGCGGCTGGAGGCGGAGGGGGAAGTGGTCCGGGAGTTCCTGCTGCAGGAGCAACCGCAGACACCCTAGAGCTGCCGGCCGCTGCGGAGGCGCGTTCTGAGCGGGAGCGGATCCGCCATAACCTCCAGGCGGTCCGTGTGGTGGTGCGGCTGCGCGAGGAGAAGCGGACCGCCACGGAGACGGAGCTTGCGCAGCTGCGTGAGTGGCGGGGGTGGGGGGCTACTCCGTATCTCTTTGAGACGCGTCAGCAGTTCGCCGGGAAGTATCGCGCTGAGCGTGAGGAGCTTCGGGAGCTCCTGACTGAGGAGGAGTACGCGGCTGCCCGTGCCTCGACGCTGAATGCTCACTACACCAATCCACTCTATGCATCGTTGATGTGGACGCGGCTGCTCGGCAGGCTCGGGGCGGAGCCGGGTGCGAAAATCACGGTGTACGACAACAGCGTGGGTGCGGGCCGCCTGCTGGTCGACGCGCCGCATGATGCCCGGTTGATCGGGACTGAGACCGACCCGGTCACCGCGGCGATTGCTCAAGCCCTCTTCCCGCACGCCGACATCCGCAACGAGTCCTTCGCGAAGGTCGGTCCGCTGGGAGAAACCGTCCACGTGGTGATCGCCAATGTCCCCTACGGGCGGACCAAGCTCACCGACAAGCTGAACAACCCGGGCCGCCGCCACTCCATCCACAACCATGCCATTCTTCAGGCCCTCGGCGAGCTCGCTCCCGGCGGGCTGGCCGTGCTCGTGACGTCCCGTTACACCTCCGACGGCACGGACAAGGCGCACCTGGATGCGCGCAGGCGGATGTTGGAGATGGCGGAGTTCCTGGGGGCCATCCGGCTGCCGGACGGTGCCCACATGGACGAGGCAGGCACTCCGGTCGTCACCGACATTCTGGTGTTCCGGAAGCGGCCGGAAGGCGATAAGCCAGGGGCCACAGTGGCTGAGTGTCTCGCCCGTCACGCTCCCGCCGGCCCGGGCAGGTATCTCCACCGCGGCCCTCGACATCAATGAGTACTTCCAGGCCAACCCTGAGATGGTGCTCGGCACTGCGCTGGCCGACGTCCGCCGCCACGGGACCGACCTGTCCGTTCGCAGCGGAGGAGACCTCGTCCCCGCGCTGGCCACAGCCTTCGACCACATCGCCGACACTGCCCTGAGCAGTCAGCAGACGCTTATCACCCCGGCCACGTTCCACGCCGACCTCGAGCTGCTGGACGGCCCCCTCCAGGCGCACCCCGACGGCAGCTTCACCGAAATCATCAACGGGCGGCCTACCGCGCACGTTCCGGCGAAGACACAGGCTGAGGAACTGCGGGCCGTCATTGGACTGCGGGACCTCGCGGTGGCGCTGCTGGACGAGGAAGTCCAGCACCACCACGAGACCGGACGCATGGGGCGTCTGCGGACGGAGCTCAACCGTCGCTACGACGCGTACGTCGCCGAGTACGGCCCTCTCAACCGGTTCAAGCTCAGCAAGCCCGCGGAGGGGGAGGGCGAGGCGGAGGGACGGGAGCGTCGGACCTATCCGCGGATGGGAGGGTTTCGACACGACCCGTACGCGCCGTACGTCCTGGCCCTGGAGGTCTTCGACGAGGAGACCGGGCACGCCGCCAAGGCTGACATCTTCCACAAGCGCGTCATTGCACCGCCTGACCCGGTGACCCGGGCCGCCAGCGCGGAGGACGCGCTGCTGCTGTGCTGGGACAGGTACAACGAGGTCCGCCTCGACGTCGTCGCCGACCTCTTGGGCGTGGAGAGCCCGCAGGCCGCCCGTGAGGCCTTGGGAACGCTGGTCTACGACGACCCGGACACGGGCAGCGTGGTGAAGTCCACCGAGTCCCTCTCGGGGAACGTCCGGCGGAAGCTGGAGGCAGCCAAGGAATCCGCGGCGAGCAATCCGGCCTACGCCGTGAACGTCGCGGCCCTTGAGGAGGTCATTCCGCGCGACCTGGAGCCGGCCGAGATCGAAAGCTCCCTGGGTGCGGCCTGGGCCAGCGCGAAGTACGTCCAGGTTCCTGCGGGAGATCCTGGAAGACGACGACATCGAGGTTAGCAATCTCGGGGCGCGCTGGAGCGTCAAGGGCGGCGACAAGCACAGCATGCTGGCCGAGACGACCTGGGGAACCAAGGCGCGGTCCGCGCAGGCCCTGGCCAGCAACCTGCTGAACAACCAGGAAATCGTCGTCACCCGCAAGCTGGGTCCCGACGGGCCGGTCGTCACCGACACAGAGGCCACTGCCTTCGCCCAGGCCAAGGCCCTCCAGCTCGACGAACGGTTCCGGCTGTGGCTGTGGGAGGACCCAGACCGCGCCGCCTACCTGCAGCGCTACTACAACGACCGCTACAACGCGCGGGTCGCCCCGACCTACGACCGCGAGCGCATCTCCGCGCCGGGCCTGTCGAAGGCGTTCACCCTCAATCCACACCAGCACGCCGCGGTGGCCCGTATGCGGTCCACGAACACCGGCGTCGGCCTCTGGCACGGCACCGGCGCCGGCAAGACCCTCGAAATGATCGCGGGCGGCATGGAACTGGTCCGCCTCGGGCTGATTAAGAAGCCCGTCTACTCGGTTCCCAAGGGAGTCCTGGGCCAATTCCAACGCGAGTTCCTCCAGGCATACCCCCGCGCTCGGATCCTGGTGGCCGATTCGGCCGACCTGACCGGCAACCGCCGTCACCGCTTTGTGGCGAAGTGGTCGACCGGCAACTGGGACGCCGTGATCATCAGCCACAACGCCTTCAAGAAGATCCCCATGAGCAAGGCGGCGCGGCTCGACTACATCAACGAGCAGATCAAGCGCCTGGAGGCGCACCTGGCCCATGCCGAAGGCGGCGACCGCTTCACGGTCAAGGACATCGAGAACCAGATCGCCAACCACAAGGAGAAACTGGAAGAGGAACTGCGCACGCCCGGCGACTCCGGTGTCGAGTTCGAGCGGACCGGCTCGACGTACATCTTTGTCGACGAGTTCCAGGTCCTGAAGAACCTGATGGTGATCTCCTCCATCCAGGATCTCGCACTGCCGGGCAACCAGATCACCGCGGACATGGAACTGAAGCTGTCCTACCTCCGCAGGAACTACGGCGAGCGCGTGGTGTGCGGCGCGACCGCGACACCGGTCGACAACTCGCCCATGGAGGTCCTCAGCGCCACGAAACTCCTCGCGCCCTCGCGGCTTGTCGAGCTCGGCATCGTGGAGGACGACCAGTTCGTCTCCACCTTCATCCAGCCGGTGCACAAGGTGGAGATGGGCGTCGGCGGCGGCTTCACCACCCGCATGCGGTACGTCCGCTACGTCAACCAGGATGAGCTCAAGCGGATGCTCGCCAGCTTCGCCGATGTCAAGCGCAAGGAAGATCTTCCGCTGGACGAGCCGGCCATCATCGGCGGAGAGATGAGGCTGCTGACCGTCGACGCCTCGCCCGAGCTTCGCGAGGTGATGGCGGACCTAGGTGTATTGATCACGAGCGTTGTTAACAGTGCTGGGTCTTGATCATGGCGAAGACCTCCGGTGTGGTGGAGGTGTCTAGGCTCCACACCAC
>NZ_JBSFHO010000035.1:0-96822 GCF_053597075.1 Streptomyces sp. NPDC001514 | reverse complement strand
CCGATTTCCGAGGAGGCGAGCCCGGAGGGGCCCCGCACCACCACCCACCCACAGCAGCCGCCCCAAGCCCGTCCGGCGCTTGAGGACGGACACACAGGGTGCCCACCCGGTACCGGGCAACACCGCACAGGCCCCGCACCCCGCACCGCCGGAGGCGTCAGCAGACGTGGCGGTCCCGCGCCGGGTCGTACAGGTGGCTGTCCCTGAACTGGGACGCCGCCAGCGTCCGGCCGACGATGATCACCGCGGTCTTCGTGATCCCCGCCGCCTTCGTCTGCCCCGCGATGTCGTCGAGGGTGCCGCGGAGGACCACCTCGTCGGGGCGGCTGGCCATGGCGACGACCGCGGCCGGGCAGTCGGCGCCGTAGTGCGGCAGCAGCTCCGCGACGACCCGGTCCACGTAACGGGCCGCCAGGTGCAGCACGAGCAGCGCCCCGCTGCGCCCGAGCGTCGCCAGGTCCTCGCCCTCGGGCATCGGCGTGGCCTGCTGGGCGATACGGGTCAGGATGACCGTCTGGCCGACGGTCGGGACGGTCAGCTCCCGCTTCAGCGCGGCCGCCGCCGCGGCAAAGGCCGGCACTCCCGGCACGACCTCGTACGGGATCCCCGCCGCGTCCAGCCGCCGCATCTGTTCCGCCACCGCGCTGAAGACCGACGGATCGCCGGAGTGCAGCCGGGCGACGTCGTGGCCCTCCTCGTGGGCGCGGACGATCTCGGCGACGATCTGGTCCAGGTCGAGCCGGGCGGTGTCGACGAGGCGTGCGTCCGGTGGGCATTCGGCGAGCAGTTCGCGGGGGACGAGGGAGCCCGCGTACAGGCAGACCCGGCACGACGCGAGCGTCCGCGCACCCCGCACGGTGATCAGGTCGGCGGCGCCTGGGCCCGCCCCGATGAAGTAGACGGTCATCGTTCACTCCTCCTTGGTGACGGACCACTGCGTGACCGGCATGGCCTGGCGCCACCCGGTGAAACCCCCGACGGGCACGGCGTGGGCGACGGCCAGCCGTACGAGCTCGCCGCCGTGGCGCCGGTAGCGGTCGGCGAGCAGCGCCTCGGACTCCAGCGTCACGGTGTTGGCGACCAGCCGCCCGCCCGTCGGCAACGCGCCCCAGCAGGCGTCCAGCAGACCGGGCGCGGTGAGCCCGCCGCCGATGAACACCGCGTCGGGCACGGGAAGTTCGGCGAGCCCCGACGGAGCGGCGGCGGTCACGACGCGCAGGCCCGGCACACCGAGCGCCTCCGCGTTGCGGGTGATGCGCTCGGCCCGTACCGCGTCCCGCTCCACCGTGATCGCCCGGCACGACCGGTGCGTACGCATCCACTCGATCGCGATCGACCCGGACCCGCCGCCGATGTCCCACAGCAGCTCCCCGGGTGCGGGCGCGAGCGCGGCCAGCGTCGCCGCGCGGACGTGGCGCTTGGTGAGCTGGCCGTCGTTCTCGTACGCCTCGTCCGGAAGGCCGGGCACGGCGGACAGCCGCAGCGCGCCGGGCGCCCGCGCGCACTCGACGGCGATGACGTTGAGGGGGTCCCCGGGTGCGTGCGCCCACCTCTCCGCGGTGCCGGTGACGTGGCGCTCCCGTACCGAGCCCAGCTGCTCCAGTACGTGCATCCGGCTCGGCCCGTAACCCCGCTCCCGCAGCAGCCCCGCCACCTCGCCCGGCGTGCCCGCCCCCGCGCCGAGCACGAGCAGTCGCCGCCCGTCGTGCAGGGCCGCCGCGAGCGAGCCGAGGGGCCGGCCGACCAGGGTCACTGTCTCGGCGTCCTCCAGCGGCCAGCCGAGGCGGGCGCAGGCGTACGACACGGACGACGGATGCGGCAGTACGCGCAGGGTGTCCGCGCCGAGCTCCTCCGCGAGTGCGCGGCCGATCCCGTAGAACATGGGGTCGCCGCTGGCGAGGACGGCCACGTGCCGCCCGGCGTGGGCGGTGAGCAGCCCGGGCACGGCGGGTCGCAGCGGCGACGGCCAGGACACGCGCTCACCCGGGCACTCCTCGGGAAGGAGGTCGAGCTGGCGCTTCCCGCCGATGATCACGTCGGCGGCGCGCAGGGCGGCGCGGGAGGTGTCGGGGAGCCCGTCCCAGCCGTCGGCGCCGATCCCGACGACGTGAACGGCGGGGTCGGTGGGGCGGGGGTGGGGACTCACGGACCGGAACTCTACTGGTGGGCGCCGGGGCCTGACCGGGGCGGGCCGATCACTGCTCTCGACGCGATCCCGCCGGGAGATCACTTCTGGGCGTGCTCGCCCACGTAGAACAGCAGCCAGATGAAGCCCGCGAAGAGGTGCGTCGCGAAGACGTACACGAAGACGCGCAGGGCGACGCCGCGCTCCTTCCAGCGCTCGCTCTCACTCACCGCGACCTCCTGTGCGTCCTCTGCGTACCGATACGTCGCTCCAGAGTACGGGCGGAATAGAACCGCGGCGGCCCCCGTTCCAGGTGACGGTTTAAGATTCAATCAACTGGAACCCTGGAGGCGAGCGCGATGCAGTTCGGGATCTTCACCGTCGGTGATGTGACCACCGATCCGACCAACGGCCGCACCCCGACCGAGCACGAGCGGATCAAGGCGATGGTCGCCATCGCGCTGAAGGCCGAGGAGGTCGGACTGGACGTCTTCGCGACCGGTGAGCACCACAATCCGCCGTTCGTGCCGTCGTCCCCGACCACGATGCTCGGACACATCGCCGCCCGTACCGAGAACCTGATCCTTTCCACGTCCACGACGCTGATCACCACCAACGACCCGGTGAAGATCGCCGAGGACTACGCGATGCTCCAGCACCTCGCCGACGGCCGCGTCGACCTGATGATGGGCCGCGGCAACACCGGACCGGTCTACCCGTGGTTCGGGCAGGACATCCGCCAGGGCATCCCGCTCGCCATCGAGAACTACGCCCTTCTCCACAAGCTGTGGAGGGAGGACGTCGTCGACTGGGAGGGCAAGTTCCGTACGCCGCTGCAGGGCTTCACGTCCACGCCGCGGCCGCTGGACGGCGTCCCGCCGTTCGTCTGGCACGGGTCGATCCGCTCGCCGGAGATCGCCGAGCAGGCCGCGTACTACGGCGACGGCTTCTTCCACAACAACATCTTCTGGCCGGCCGAGCACACCAGGCGAATGGTCGAGCTGTACCGGAAGCGGTACGCGCACTACGGGCACGGCACCCCGGAGCAGGCCATCGTCGGCCTGGGCGGGCAGGTGTTCATGCGCAAGAACTCGCAGGACGCGGTGCGCGAGTTCCGTCCGTACTTCGACAACGCGCCCGTGTACGGGCACGGCCCGTCGCTGGAGGACTTCACCGAGCAGACGCCGCTGACCGTCGGCTCCCCGCAGGAGGTCATCGAACGCACCCTGTCGTTCCGCGAGTCCGTCGGCGACTACCAGCGCCAGCTGTTCCTCATGGACCACGCCGGCCTGCCGCTCAAGACCGTGCTGGAGCAGCTCGACATCCTCGGCGAGGAGGTCGTCCCGGTCCTGCGCAAGGAGTTCGCGAACCTGCGGCCGGCCGGGGTCCCGGACGCGCCCCTGCACCCCGCAGTCGCCGCCACCCGTGCGACCGTCAAGGAGGCCTGACCATGGAGCAGTTGAAGCTCGTCGCCGTATCGGCGGGACTGAGCAGCCCCTCGTCCACCCGGCTGCTGGCCGACCGGCTGGCGGAGGCGGTACGCGACGAACTCGCCGAGCAGGACCGCAAGGTGGAGGTCGAGGTCGTCGAGCTGCGCGACCTGGCCGTCGCCATCGCCAACAACCTGGTGACCGGCTTCCCGCCGCCCGCGCTCGGCGCCGCTATCGACGCGGTGACGGAGGCGGACGGGGTGATCGCCGTGACGCCGGTCTTCACGGCCTCGTACAGCGGCCTGTTCAAGTCCTTCTTCGACCTGATCGACCCGCACGCCCTGACCGGCAAGCCGGTGCTGATCGCGGCGACCGGCGGCACCGCCCGCCACTCCCTCGTCCTCGACCACGCACTGCGGCCGCTCTTCGCCTACCTGCGGGCACTGGTCGTACCGACCGCCGTGTACGCGGCATCGGAGGACTGGGGTTCGGGCGGCGACGAGTACACCGAGGGCCTGCCCGCACGGATACGGCGCGCCGGCGGCGAGCTGGCCGGGCTGATGGCGGCGGTCCGGGATGCGCGGGAGGCCCAGGAGGAGGAGGCCGACGGGACGACGGAGTTCGAGCGGCAGCTCGCCGACCTCCGCTTCGACTGAGCTCGACGGAGCCCGGGACAGAGGCTCGACCGAGCTCGACTCAAGCGGGGTCACCCCGGCTCCGCCGCGGGAGCCGCTCCCACAGCTGACAGGACGCCCGGCCCCGCGTGCGCGGGGCCGGGCCCTGGCGTGTGCCGCGTCGGCCTCGTCGTACGCCCCGCTCAGCTCACAGCTCCACGACGTCCGCGCCACACACCCCACGTTGTCCGGTCCGCCTGCCTCGTTCGCCAGGGCGACCAGGGCCCGGGCCACCTCGTCGGGGTCGGGGACCGTCGCCGCGCGGCCGCCGGATCGGAATCCGGCGGCCGCGCGGTGGGTCGGTTGAGGACGACGTTCGGACGGGCAGGTCAGCCCTGCAGGTCAGTCCTCGTGCGTGTAGAAGAAGTAGAAGGTTACGCAGAACGTGGCGGCCGCGAGGGCCAGGGACAGCACCGTCACGGTGAGAATGCTGCGGCCGCTCAGGCTGTAGAGGTAGCCGGAGGCAATGCCGAGCAGCGCCGCGTACGCAGCTGCCCGCAGCTCGCGCGGCAGTGCCTGCTGATAGCGGCCGAGCGCGAAGCACAGCCCCGCCAGCACCACGGCGGAGACGAAGCCGATGACGATCTGTGCGGTGGCGGACTGCCCGGCCTCACGGGCCATGAATGACGTGTAGAAGCCGTAGATCACGCCGAGGGTGAGGGGGATCGCCCACCCGAGGGTGCCGTGATGCCGGACCGGCACCGCCGCATGTGCAGCCATGGCAGAGCTCCTTCCGCTCCATCCGCTACTCCATCCACCAGCGGACACCCGGGCGGCCTGCGTGGCAAGTGGATCAGACGGATTCGGTGGATCGGGTGGATTCGGCTCATCCGGTGCGTGCCGGGCCCGACGCAAGGTCCGCCAGTGTCTTCAGTGCCCGCGCCAGCTCCTCCGGCGGCGGGGTCGCGAGCCCGATCCTGACCGCGTCGGGAGTCGGGTGAGGGCCCACCGCGAAGGCCGAGCCCGGCGTCACGGCGATACCGCGCTCCGCCGCCGCGCCGACGAAGGTCTCCGCACGCCAGGGCGCGGGCAGCCGCCACCAGCAGTAGTACGCGCGCGGGTCGGTGCTGATGTCGAAGTTGCCCAGGCACTCCCGTACCAGCCGGTGGCGCTCCGCCGCGTCCGCCCGCTTGGCCTCGGCCACCGTCGCCACGATCCCGTCGTCCGACCATCGCGTGGCCGCCGCGAGGCCGAAGCCGGCGGCGGTCCAGGCGCCGGACCGCAACGCTCGCATCAGCGCCTCCCGATGCCCCTCGGGCGTGACGAGATAGCCCACGGTCAGCCCGGGCGCGAGCCTCTTGGACAGGCTGTCGACCAGGACGGTCCGCCCGGGCGCATGCGCCGCAAGCGGCGCCGGGGCTTCCGTCGCGAGGAAGGCCCAGGTCGTGTCCTCGATCGCCGTGAGGCCCATCTCCTCAAGCACCGCCGCCAGTTCGGCCCTCCGTCCGGCCCCCGCCGTCAGCGCCAGCGGATTGTGCAGGGTCGGCTGTACGTACACGGCGGACAGTGGCGCCCCGCGATGAGCCGCAGCCAGTGCGTCCGGACGCATGCCCTCCGCGTCGAGCGCGATTGGTACGAGGCTCGCACCGAGGCGTTCCGCGACCATCTTGACCAGCGGATACGTCAGCGCCTCGACGCCGAGACGGCCACCGGGCGGCACGAGCGACGAGATCGCGGCGGCGATGGCCTGGCGGCCGTTGCCGGCGAACAGCACCCGGTCCGGATCGGGCGACCAGCCGCTCCTGGCGAGCACGGCGGCCGCGGCGCGCCGCGCCTCGGGCGTACCGTCCGGGGCTGTCGGCCGGGTCGCCTCCGCGAGCATCTCGGAGCGTGCCAGGGCCGCGAGCCCGCGCGCCATCAGCTCCGACTGACCGTCCACCACCGGGTAGTTGAGCTCCAGGTTGACCGGGGCGCTCCCGACCGCCTCGGTGAGCGCCGGCCCGGGCAGCGGAGGCGCCGCGCGGACGAACGTCCCGCGCCCCACCTCGCCCACCACCAGGCCGCGCCGCACGAGTTCGCCGTACACCCGGATCGCCGTGGAGGGCGCGATCCGGCGCCTGCGCGCGTACATCCGCTGCGGCGGCAGCCGGTCGCCGGGCCGCAGCCGCCCGTCGGCGATGTCGGAGGCGATCTCGTCGGCGAGCCGCCGGAAGTCGTCCCGCATCCCTGCCCCCCAGAATTGCACCGAGAGCAAAGATCTTATTGCACCGATCAGTTGAGGCGCCTAGCGTCGGGACCATGCCGTCCGCACTCATCGACACCCTGACCATCGGATACGACGACAAGGGCACGGGCCCGCCCCTCGTCCTGATTCACGGCCACCCCTTCGACCGCTCGATGTGGGCCCCGCAGCTCTCGGCGTTCTCGGCCACGCACCGCGTCATCGCCCCCGATCTGCGCGGTTACGGAGCCTCCACCGTCGTTCCGGGTACGACGCCGCTCAGCGACTTCGCCACCGACCTGGCCGCCCTCCTCGACCGGCTCGGCGTGCACCGCTTCGTCCTCGGCGGCCTCTCCATGGGTGGCCAGATCGCGATGGAGTGCTACCGCCTCTTCCCCGAGCGCATCACCGGCCTCGTCCTCGCCGACACCTTTCCGGCGGCCGAGACCGAGGAGGGCAAGGTGTGGCGCAACGCCATGGCGGACCGGCTCCTCGTGGAGGGGATGCGGGGGTACGCGGACGAGGTACGGGACAAGATGGTGGCGCCGTACAACACCGAAGCCTCGGAGACCGTCCACCGGATGATGCTGGCCGCCCCGCCGGAGGGGGCGGCGGCCGCGCTGCGCGGGCGTGCCGAGCGCCCGGACTACCAGGAGCTGCTCACCCGGGTCTCGGTCCCGGCGCTGGTGGTCGTGGGACGCGACGACGCGTACACGCCGGTGGCCGACGCCGAGGCGATGCACGCGGCGATCCCGGACTCGACGCTGTGCGTGATCGAGGGGGCAGCCCATTTGCCGAACCTCGAGCGGCCGGAGGAGTTCGACGCGGCACTGCGCTCGTACCTCGAACGGCTCAACTGAAATATCCGAGCCCCGCCGTCGACCGCATGCTGGCGGCATGAGCCAGAACACAGCACCTACGTCCCCCAGGGCCCAGAGCACGAGCGGCACCAGCGGCTGGGCCGAGGGTGGCACGCTCTTCGCCGGCATCCTCCTGATCATCGTCGGAGTGATCAGCATCTTCGAGGGAATCGCCGGCATTGTCGAGGACGACGTCTATGTACGCGTCGGCAGATACATCTACTCCTGGGACCTCACCGCCTGGGGCTGGGTCCATCTGATCCTCGGGATCGTCGCCGTCATCGCCGGTTGGGGCGTCCTCAAGGACATGGAGTGGGGCCGGATCGCGGGTATCACCCTGGCGTCGCTCAACATCATCGTCCAGTTCCTGTTCCTGCCCTACTCGCCGGTGTGGGCGATCTTCTCGATGGCGGTGTCGGTGTTCGTGATCTGGGCGCTGGCGACGTACAAGACCGCGGCCAAGGTCTGACGGGCGGCGCGGGGTGGGGTGGCGCCTGCGCCCTCCGTTCCACGCGCCCGCTCTCCGGTAAAGGGCTCACTTCCAGCCCGTCCGGCGTTCGAGGACGGACACCCGGGCCGACCGGACGGTACCGGCCACCCACCACGGGCACACTGGCCCACCCGGGGCCTGGGGCCCGGGGCCCCAGGCCCCCTATTCGCCGTTCGCCAGGGCGTCGAACTCGTGCGCGTCGTGCGACGAGAAGATGCGGACCAGCCGCGGGTGCGCGCGGCGCAGTCGCATCAGGCGTTCCAGCTGGCTCAGCCGCAGTTCGTGGTCGTCCGCGACGAGCCGCTGGTGCAGCGCGAGCGGCCGCGGGCAGCGCGGGCGGCGGAGATCGACCTCGCCGTGGAAGAAGTACGCGTCGCCCGCGTGCAGCAGCCAGCGGTCCGGCTCCTGGACGGCGACCGCGCTGTGGCCGCGGGTGTGGCCCGGCAGCGGCACCAGCAGGATGTCGGGGGCGCGCAGCACGCGGGACGCGGGGAAGCCGAACCACTCGAAATCGGCGGTGTCGTGGACGACCCAGTCCACGCCGTGCGCCCACTGGGCGGACAGATAGCGGTTCGCCTCGAGGCGGGTGTCACGGCGCATCGCCGACCGGTACTCGTCGGCCATCACATGCACCCTGGCATGCGGAAAGTCGGCGAGCCCGCCCGCGTGATCCAGGTCGAGATGGGTGACGACGATGTCGCTCACGTCGTACGGGTCGTACCCGAGCGCCCGCACCTGATGGACGGCCGTGCGGGACAGATCGAGCTCGGGCCGCATCGTGTGGCGGAACAGCGCACCGATCCGCCGCGGGTCCGAGACCTCCGCCGCCCCCAGCCCGGTGTCGACAAGGACGAGCCCGCTGCCGGTCGCTATCAGCAGGCAGTGCGAGACGAGCGGGGCGCCGCCGAGGGGGCGCATGGGTGCACAGTCCAGATGGTGAATGGTCAGCGAGGACCGCCGCTGGGGGGTGGGGGTGGTACGCACAGACATCTGTGCCTCCTGCTGCCAGGGGGAGACCCGGCGGGAGACCGGGCTGGGAGAGGATGGTGGCCGTGCTGATGTGGACGCACGCATCTCGCCCTGCCTCCACTGCAGTTGTGCCACTTACACCGTAAGTACGTGAAGGAGAGAAGCACTTACGCTGTAAGCCGTCAAGCGTTACCGCGCGTAGCCGCTCGAAAGAGGAGCCACCACCCATGGCCCACGGATCACGACGCGAACTTCCCCGACCCCGCGAGCCGTTGACCCGGGAGCGGATCGTCGGAGCAGCACTGGTGATCATCGACGAGGAGGGCGTGGACGGACTGTCCATGCGCCGGATCGCGGCCCGCCTGGGCGTACAGGCGATGTCTCTCTACAACCATGTGCAGAGCAAGGCGGACATCCTGGACGGCGTCACCGAGTTCGTCACGAGGCAGATGCGGATGCCGCGGCGGATGACGGGCGACTGGGAGGACGGGGTCCGCTCGATCGCGTACGGCTTCCGGCAGGCGTCGCTGCGGCATCCACGCGCATGCGAACTCGTGCTGATGCGGCAGCTGTCCACACCGACGGCGCTCGCGCCCGTCGACACGATGCTCGCGATGATGCTCGACCACGGCTTCGACGAGGAGACGGCGGTGCACGCGCTGCGGCTGTTCATCTCGTTCCAGGTCGGCTCGCTGCTGACGCATGTACGAGCCGCTGCCGGCGCCGGCACCGACCGTGATCCGGGGGCGGAGCTGGCGCGGCGGACCGCGTACTTCGCCGGCTCCGGCTTCCCCGCGGTGGCGAAGGTCGCGCCGATCCTCGCGGTGAACGATCACGAGGCGGAGTTCGCGTTCGGCGTCGAGCTCCTGATCGACGCGCTGAGACGGCTGGCGCCGGTCCGCAACTGAGCCCGGTACCGCTCGGGGGCCCGGTATACCCCTCGGTGGGCCCGGGTGTCCGTGCCCCCGGGGGTGTCCGTACCCCCCGAGTGTCCGTGCCCCCGAGTGGCCGAATGCCACGCGCGGGCGCAGGCTGGCTCGTATGAGAACGGTCCGAGGCGCCGAGCGCGCCCGTCACGCGCTCATGGGCACCGCCGCCGCCGCGCTGATCGCGGCGGGGATCACCGGCTGCTCCGACTCCGACGAGAGCCCCGAGTCCCTGGCGTCCAAGGCGAGCGACGTCGTCGCTTCCGCGACGGCCAAGCTGTCCGACATCCAGGGCGGCATCAACGCGAAGGGGGATGTGAAGGCGGCGCCCACCGAGAACAAGGACGGCCGCGCCGTCTCCGAGATCACCGCGACCAACAGCGCGAGCAAATCCGCGGACTACACGATCCTCGTGAACTTCAAGGACTCCGACGGCAACCTCCTCGACGCCGCCGTCGTCACCATCGACGACGTCCCGGCAGGGGGCTCGAAGTCGGGCGAGGCCCGCAGCAACCGCGATCTGTCGGGCACCCCGAAGGCCGAGATCGGCCGGGCGGTACGGCACTGAGGCGGTACGGCGCCGAGACACCGAGGCGGTGCGGCACCAGCCACTGACGCGGTGGCCGCAAAACTCGCGCAGAACTCTTCCCGGGCGCCGACCGTTCGACGGACATGGACCCTCTCGACAGCCGCCCGGCGGCGAGGCAGGCCACGGATCCCGCACCCGCGGCCGGGACGACGCACGCGAGCCGGGAGCGGCAGACGGCGCGGGCGACGCGGACAGCGCGGACGGCGCGGACGGCGCGGACGGCACGCACCGCCGCCGCCTGGTCCGCCGGGCTGCTGCTCGCCGCGGTCGCCGTCGTCGTCGGCTGCCGCGCCGCCGGTGTCGACGCGTACACACCCGTCCCGCAGCTCCTCGCGTTTCTGCCGTGGCTGCTGGTGCCCGCCGGGCTCGCGCTGCTGCTCGCCGCGCTCGCCCGCCACCGCGTGCTCCTCGTGTGCGCGCTGGTGGTCCTGACCGTGACCGGCTGGTACGTGCGGCCGTACGGGGCCGGACCGACCGATGCGCGCGGTCCCGTGCTCGTCCAACTCCGGGTGCTCACAGCGAACGTGGAGTTCGGGCAGGCCACACCGGACCTCATCGACACCGTCCGCCGCGAGAAACCGGACCTGGTGTTCGTCCAGGAGTGCGCCCGCACCTGCAGCGAGGCCCTCGCCGCCCGGATCCCGCGCGCCGACTACCCGTACCGGCACGTCGTCGAGGGCGAACTCGCCCACGGCTCCGCCATCCTCTCCGTGCATCCGCTCAGGAACAGCCCGGGCATCCCGGGCGAACTGGCCATGCCGGGAGCCGAGGCGCGGATCGGGGGCCGGACGGTCCGGCTGCAGCTCGCACATCCGCTGCCACCCGTCCCAGGCGGCCTCGGGTCCTGGCGCCAGGACCTCGGCCGGGTGCGGGCGTACGCCGCCGACAGCAAGGGCACGCCCACGATCCTCGCGGGCGACTTCAACGCCACACAGGACCACGCCGTCTTCCGACGGATCCTCGACGCCGGGGACCTGCACGACAGCGCCCGCGTCGCCGGGGCCTTCCGCACCCCCAGCTGGCCGGCGACGAGCCCCCGCCCCCTCGGCGCACAGATCGACCACGTGCTGGTCAGCGACGACTTCGGCGTGACGGACGCCCGGTTCCTCGACTTCGCCGACACCGATCACCGCGCCCTGCTCGTCCGCCTCGAACTGCACGGCGGGTGACCCCATGGCACGGGAACGCGGACGGCTCGCCCCACCCCCCTGGCTCGTCAGGGGCCTGCGCCCACAGCCCGCGCCCATCCCCTGGGCCGCCGTCGCCCGCGCGTCCGTCGCGCTCTCCGCCCCGCTCGCGGTCGGCTTCGCCGTCGATCAGCCGGTGTACGGGGCACTCGTGTCGATGGGCGCCCTGTCCGGGGTCATCGGCGACACCGCGGACGCGTACCGGATGCGGATCTTCAACATCGCGGTCCCGCAGCTCTTCGGCGCCATCGGCGTCACTCTCGGCACGCTCGTGTACGGCGAGGGCTGGATCGCCGTCGGCGTGCTCACCCTCGTCGCGCTGCTCTCCGGGATGATCTCGTCGATCGGCGCGGTCGCCTCCGTGTCCGGGCTGCTGCTCCTGCTCAACGCCGTGGTCGGGGCCGGGCTGCAACTGCCCAGCCCCTGGTGGAAGGCGCCCCTGCTGCTCTCCCTCGGCGGCTGCGTCGTCCTCGCCCTCGCCCTCCTCGGCTGGCCGCTGCGCGGCGGTGTGCCCGAGCGGTCGGCGGTCGCCGCCACCTATCGCGCCGTCGCCGGCCTCCTCGAAGCGGCGGGCGGCGACCCCGGCACCTACGACGCCCGCCGGCAGGCCGTCACCGCATCGCTCAACACCTCCTACGACCTGGTGCTCGCCCGCCGGACCCGCGACCACGGCCGCAACCCGTCCCTCGTACGGCTGCTCGCCCAGCTCAACGCCGTCATCCCCATCGTCGAGGCGGCTCCCGCCGCCCATCAGCTGGGCCGCCCGGTGCCGGAAGCGGTCCCCGCCGCCGTACGGAGCCTCGCGGACGCCGTCGAGGAGGGCCGCACCGGCGACCCCGGCCTCGATCTGCCGCCTCCGCGCACCAGCGCCGATCGGGCCGTCGACGAGGCCCTGCGCCATGCGGCCACCGTCGTCCACGACGCCGACCCGGATCCGAACAACGTGGACGACCGCCTCGGCCGCCCCGCCGCCCTGCGCATCCGGGCCCGCCGCACCGCCCGCAACGTGCTGCTCTCCGAGGCGTCCTGGCGTTACGGGCTCCGGCTCGCCCTGTGCATCGGCCTCGCCCAGGCCCTGGTCTCGTTGGTCGTACTGGACCGCTCGTACTGGGTCGCCCTGACCGTCACGTTCGTCCTCAAGCCCGACTTCGGCTCGGTCTTCTCGCGGGCGGTGCTGCGCGCGCTGGGTACGGCGGCGGGGCTCGTGGTGGCCGCGGCCGTGCTGGCTGAGGTGCCGCGGGGCTGGTGGGACGTGCCGGTGATGATGGTGCTCGCCGCGCTCATCCCCGCCTTCTCGGCGAAGGGGTACGCCTTCCAGACGGCGGCGATCACCCCCGTCATCCTCCTCCTCTCCGACCTCATCAACCGGCAGGGCACCGGCCTGATCCTGCCGCGGCTCGTCGACAGCCTCATCGGCTGTGCGATCGCGCTGATCGCGGGCTATCTGCTGTGGCCGGAGAGCTGGCACACCCGCATCGGCGACCGGCTCGCGGACTCCGTGGGGTACGCGGCGCACTACGTGGAGCTGTCCTTCGCCGCGGACGGCGACCAGGGGGTACGGGTGCGGTCGCGCCGCCGCTTGTACCGGGACCTGTCCGCCGTACGCTGCGAATTCCAGCGGGCCCTGACCGAGCCTCCGCCGACCGGGACGCGCGCAGCCGCGTGGTGGCCGCTCGTCGTCGCCGTCGAGCGCATCGCCGACGCGACGACCGCGGCCCGGGTCCGGGTCACGCACGGGGCGCCGGCCCCTGCCCCCGCGGAGGTCGCGGAGGTCGTGCACCACCTGCGCGAACTCGCGGACGGCATCCGCTCGAGCGAGGAGCTGTACGCAGTACGGACGGACCTCCCCGGTGACGAGCGGAGCGTCCTCTCCGCCCTCCGCCAGGAGGTCGCGGCCGCTCGCGCGATCGCCTCGCCACGGGACTGATGCTCAGCCCGTCCGGCGTTCCAGGACGGACACCCGGCCCGCCGGGCGGTATCGGCTCGCCCGCAGGGCGTACGGGGCCCTGGGGCGCGGCCCCTACCCCTGGCGCCCGTGCAGCCGGTCCAGGTCGCGGCGCTCGCGCTTCGTCGGGCGGCCCGCACCCCGGTCCCGCACGCCCATCGGCGCCACGAACTCGCGCGGCGGAGGCGGCGGGCTGTTGTCCACATAGCACTCCACCGCCGCGGGCGCGCCCACCCGCTTGCGGATCACCCGCGAAACGACCACGATCCGCTCCCGGCCCGCGTGGAACAGCCGCACCTCGTCCCCGGCCTTCAGCGCATGCGCGGGCTTGACGCGCTCGCCGTTCACGCGGACGTGGCCGCCGCGACAGGCCGCCGCCGCCTGGGAGCGGGTCTTGGTGAGCCGCACGGACCAGATCCAGCTGTCGACCCGTACGGTCCCCTCGGCCCCCGCGGGCCCTTCGTGATCCGCCATACCACCGACTGTACGGGGGAGGACTACGATGCGCTCCGTCTCCCGGGTGCGGAAGGATCGCTTCAGCTCGGCGAACGCTTCCTGATACATCGCTACATGCCCTGCCATACAAGGACATTCGATGAGCAGCAACTCCGGCAGAGGGCTCCAGCCCAATGTCCTCGGTACGTTCGACACGATCGTGATGGCCGTCGCGGGGAGCGCCCCTGCGTACTCGCTCGCCGCGACCACCGCGGTCCTGGCCGGAGCCGTCGGGCTGGCGAGCCCGGCCGCACTCCTCTACTGCGCGATACCCATGTTCGGCATCGTCCTGGCGTTCAGCCGCCTCGGGCGGATCGACGTCAACGCCGGAGCGAGCTACTCCTGGGTGGGCCGCACACTCCACCCCTTCCTGGGCTTTCTTTCCGGCTGGGCCCTGGTCGTCTCCGCGACGATCTTCATGGTGGCCGGCTCGCTGCCGGCCGGCGCGATGACCCTCGCGCTCTTCGACCCGGGCCTCGCCGAGAGCACCGGGCTCGCCACGGCAGTCGGTGCCTGCTGGTTCCTGGTCATGCTGCTCGTCGTCCTCGGCGGCGCCCGGCTGACCGTACGCGCGCAGCTGCTGATGTCCGGGGTCGAGCTGCTCCTCCTCGTGCTCTTCCTCCTCGCCGCCCTGCTGCACAAGGGCTCCGCACACGCCTTCGACTGGTCGTGGCTGGGCTTCGGCCATTTCGACGGGGTCTCCGGCTTCGCCTCGGGCGCGCTGATCGCCGCGTTCTACTACTGGGGCTGGGACGTCACCAGCAACCTCAGCGAGGAGACCCGCAACAGCCGCAGGACGGCCGGACTCGCCGCGCTCGTGGGCGTCGGTGTCGTCTTCCTGCTGTTCGAGGCGTTCACGATCGCCGTCAACGTCATCCTCAGCTCCGAGCAGATCCAGAGCGGCAGCGGAAACGTCCTCGGCGTGCTCGGCGACGAGATCTGGCCGGGCGTCGGCGGAAAGCTCCTGGTCATCGCGGTGATGCTGTCGACCGTGGCGACCCTGGAGACCACCCTCATCCAGGTCACGCGCTCGCTCTTCGCGATGGGCCGCGACCGTACGCTGCCGCCCTCGCTCGGCACCGTTCACCCGCGCTGGAACACGCCCTGGGTGGCGATCGCCGTCGTCGGGGCGGTCGCCCTCGCGATGTTCGCCGCATCCACCGCCCTCGGCTCGGTCGGCCAGATCCTTGAGTACGCGGTCAGCGCGATCTCGCTGCAGATCGCCGTCTATTACGGCCTCGCGGGAATCGCCGCGGTCGTCGCGTACCGCAAGATGCTGCTGACGTCCGTGGCGAACTTCCTGCTCGGCGGACTGTGGCCGCTCCTCGGCGCTGCCTTCATGTTCTGGACCTTCTTCGCCGCGCTCGGCGAGCTGAGCGACGCCGCGATCGCGATCGGCCTGGGCGGGCTGGTGGCCGGACTGGTGCCGATGCTCTGGTACTGGCGCCGGGGGAGCACGTACTACCGGCCCGCGAAGCTCGACGCGGTCCGGTCGATCGAGGTCGAGCAGCCGTACGCGGGGTCCGCTTCGGCCCGCCCCGATTCCGCCCGCGACGCCCTGGCCACCGACTTCTGAACTCCCCCACAGCAGTAGGCAGATCCCAGAAAGCAGGCACCCCCATGGCCGCTGCCCGCCGCCGCTTCGAGCCGGTCTTCGACCCCGACTCCGGCGACCGCGCGCTCACCGAGGCCCGCCACGACATCGTGATCGGCCGCTGGCAGGGCGTAAGGGATCTGCTGCACGCCACCGGCGACAACTGGCCGCGCCGCACGCACCGGGTGCGCCAGCTGTCGCACGCCGCGGCGGGTTCGTCGGCGGTCGAGTCCTGGCGGGCGGCCGAACCCGACAACCCTGACGCGGCCGTGCTGCGCGCCGCGACCGAGGTGGTGCGGGTCTTCGACCAGGCCATCGCCGCGGGCCGCGGCGCCGCGGCCGACCGGGCCCGGCTCGATGTGGCGGTGATGGCCTGCCTCGGAGCGGCGGAGTCGGCGCCGGCCGATCCGATGCCCTGGGTGTCGCTGCTGACCGTGGCCCGGCTGTACGAGGGCGGGGTCGGCCGGCGCGAACTGCGCGGCTGGTGGGACGAGATGCGCCGCCGCGATCCCGACAACACAGAGGGGCACGTTCAGTTGCTGCGCTACTGGTCGGCGCGGTGGCACGGCACGCACGGCGCGATGTACGACGTCGCGCGGGACGCGGCGGGCGCGGCGCCGCCCGGATCCCCGCTGCCGGTCCTGGTGCAGATCGCGCGGGTGGAGGAGTTCCGGTACGTCGCCGAGGGTTCCCTGGGCCGCGGCCGCAGGCACGGGGACTCCGCCCCGGACTACGGCCAGCACTGGAAGCACGAGCTGGCGGTGACGGAGGTCCGACGCACCTGGGAGCGGTGGATCGGCGGCCGGGAGAACGGGCCGGTGCTGCCTGAGGAGATCCCCGAGCTCAACTATCTGACCCACGCGGCCTGTTACGCCGGTGAGACCGAGCTGGCCCGCGGGCTGTTCGGGATGCTGGGCACGCGGGCGGCACGGGTGCCCTGGTCGTACACGGGCGACCCGGCGGAACAGTTCCTACGTTTCCGGAAAGCGACGGGCCTGGAGTGACTCCTCCCTGCGGGCCCGGCGGGAGCTGCCGGGCCCACAGGGGTCACTGGAGTCAGACGCCGATGTCGCGGCCGTCCTTGCGGTAGACGGCGACGACCGACGGGCGCACGATCTTGCCCGGGCCGTCGGGCCACACCGAGGCGGGCTTCTCGACGGTCGCGCCGTCGATCTCACCCGGGTGCTGCACGGCGACGATGACGCGGCGGTCCTGGATGATCGGACCGCAGGTCTCGGCGCCCTTCGGGACGGTGAGGAACTGCTTCAGCTCACCGCGCCGCTCGCCCTGCGTGGCGACGCCGAACAGGCCGTCGTGCGAGCCGAGCTGGGAACCGTCCGTGGAGATCCACAGGTTGCCGTGCGGGTCGAAGGCCACGTTGTCCGGGCAGGAGATCGGGCTGACCTTGTCCTTCGGGTAGCCCGCGAAGTACGTGGCCGGGTCGTTCGGGTCGCCCGCGACCAGGAACAGCCGCCAGGCGAAACCGTCGCTCGACGGGTCGTCCCAGTGCTCGGCGAGCTCCAGGACCTGGCCGTGCTTGTTGAGGTTGCGCGGGTTGGCCTCGTCCACACCCGGGTTGGTGCCCTTGCCCCGGTTGGAGTTGTTCGTGAGCGCGACGTAGACGCGGCCGGTACGGGGGCTCGGCTCGACGTCCTCGGGACGGTCCATCTTGGTGGCGCCGACCTTGTCACCGGCGAGGCGGGTGAAGACGTACACCTCCTCGGCGGTCATGCCCTCGACGTGCGAGACATCGCCGGTGGCCAGCGGGATCCACACGCCGGTGCCGTCGAACTCGCCGTCGTTCGGGAGCTTGCCGGTGCCGTCGATCTCGGCGGCCGGGGAATCGCCGGTGAGCTTGGCGACGTACAGGGTGCCCTCGTCGAGCAGGGTGAGGTTGTGCTCGTGCGCGGCGCGCGAGCTGCCCTTCTTCATCCGCTTCGACGAGACGAACTTGTAGAAGTAGTCGAAGCGCTCGTCGTCGCCCATGTAGACGACCGGGCGGCCGTCACGGGTGAGCCGCGGCTGCGCGGCCTCGTGCTTGAAGCGGCCCAGCGCGGTGCGCTTGCGGGGCGTGGAGTCGGGGTCGTACGGGTCGAGCTCGACGACCCAGCCGAAGCGGTGCGACTCGTTCGGCTCCTGGGCGGCGTCGAAGCGCTTGTCGAAACGCTCCCACTTGCGCTCGGTGGCGCCGGTGCTCAGGCCGTAGCGCTTGTCGGTGGCGCTGGAGCCATTGGCGAAGTACTGGTTGAAGTTCTCCTCGCCGTGGAGCGTGGTGCCCCAGGGTGTGGTGCCGCCGGCGCAGTTGTTGAGCGTGCCGAGGACCTTGGTGCCGGTCGGGTCGGCGGAGGTCTTGAGCAGGTCGCTGCCCGCGGCCGGGCCGGTGAGCCGGAACTCGCTCGTGGCCGTCAGGCGGCGGTTGAGGTGGTGCCGGGTGACGGGCGTGAGCTTGCCGCTCTTGCGCTCCTCCTGGACCACGACGACGGAGAGGCCGTGGGCCGCCCAGGCGATCTCCGCCTGCTCGCGGGTCGGGTTGGCCGGGTCGTAGCCCTTGAACATCAGGACTTCGTCCGTGTACTCGTGGTTGGCCACGAGGACCTGGCGGCCGTGCTCGCGCAGGGGCAGCAGGCTCAGGAAGTCGTTGTTGTAACCGAACTGGGCGGCCTGCGCCTTGGCGCTCTGGTTGTCGGCGTCGAAGGCCGGGGCGCCACGCAGGATGGGCTCACCCCAGCGGATGACGACATTCTGGGTGTAACCCTCGGGAACCGTCACCTGGTCGGCGGTGTTGGGCGCGACCGGCGTGAAGCGGAGGCCGCGGGCGCCGTCGCCGGTGCTGCCGTGGCGGGTGCCGGCCGCGGCGGCGTCCGTCGCGGCCTCCGCGGACGGGGCGCCCTGCGCGACGACGGCAGCGCCCGCGGCGGTGGCGACGGTCACGACGGCGGCCGCGCGCATCATGGAACGACGCGACAGCGCACCGGCGATGATGTCGCCGGCGTACTCGTTGTCGCTGGTGTTCGGCACCTCGTGGAAGCAGGCGTCACCACATCGGTAACGGCAGGTGAGAGCGGACCGGCCGCCCGCGTGATTCGTACCCAGCAGCGGCAGCAGTTTGCGCACTTCTTCCCCCAGACCCTTCGGCGCAACCCCGCGCCGACATCGTGTCGGAACATGTCCGGCCGTGACGCTAGGGGCACATATGTGCAATGTGGCGGCGGCGAGGTGAACACGGGATGAATGCGGGTCGACCGGGGCGGTCTTGACACCGGAGGGGGTTGCCGAGATCACGCACGGGCGGCCGCTAACCTTACGTGTCCGCCGTGGCCAGGGATGCGGGGCTGCCGCCCCGACGCCCTCGGACCGGACATGGATCGCACCCAAATCACGCGAAAGGCCTCGCCCATGGGCATTCGGAGCTTGCTGCGCAAGGTGTTCGGACGCGAGCGTACGGAGCCGTCGTCCACGGCCGCCACGACAACAACCCCGACCCCCGCCGCCGTCCCGCCCCAGGCCGAGGCCCCCACCGGCCCCGTCGCCTCCCCGCAGGAACGCGCGGCGGATCTCGTCGCGGCGTCCTTCGACAACCCGGCGCCGCGCGCGACGATCCCCTCGGCGAGGACGACGGCGGAGTCGGCGTCGCACGCCACCGAGCCGGCGGCTGCGGACGGGGACGAGCCCGCCGCCGCCCCTTCCGGTGAGCCGGAGACCGCCGAGGATCACGTGCCCGCGGGCGCGGACGACCCCGCCGGGGACCTGGACCGGCCGGAGGCCCGGGACTCGGAGACCACCGCGGACCCGGTGCCCGCGGACACCGAGGCTGCCGCGCAGGCGGAGGCCGACGCGGAGGCGGAGGTGGAGCCCGCTGCGGACGCGGAAGCCCTGACAGCAGTTGACGGCGACAGCGACGGCGAAGCGACCACCGGGGAAATCACCGCGCAGGTGGCGGCGGACACGGAGCCCGCGCAGGCCGCCACGGACACCGACACTGTGGCCGAAGAGACCGCTGCCGCGCCCGCGGAGGCGACCGGTCCGGAGCAGGCCGACGCCGCCGCCGAAGCCGTACGGGACGACGCACCCGCCGACGAGGCACCCGCGCCTGTCGCCGTCGCCGTCGCCGAAGCGGAGCCGGCACCCGCCGCAGGCGACGACGCGACCACGCCGCAGGCCGAGACCGCCCCCGCCGAGGCACCGATGGATGCCGACACGGCGGACGGGGCCCAGGCCACGACCGCGGAGCCCGAGGCCACGGCCACAGCCACGGCCACGGCCACGGCCACGGCCACGGCCACCGAAGTCGACCCGGCCCCCGCCGCAGTCATCCCCGCCCAGTCCTCCGGCGCGTCCGCCACGGACGCCGTTGCACAGCCCGAGGCCCAGCCCGAGGCCGAGGCCGAGGCCGAGGCCGAGGCTGAGGCTGAGGCTGAGGCTGAGGCCGACGAGCCCGCCGCCGACTCCGCCCCCGCCGAGGCGGTGACGATCCCCGCCGCGCGCGGAGAGTCCGCCGCAGTGGAGGCGACCGTGGCCGCGGAGCCGACGCCCACCGCCGCGCCCACCACCTCGGCCGAGACTGACGCGGAGCCCGCGGCAGCCGACGCCGTCGCCGGCAAGCCCGCCTACTCGCTCGCGCGGGTCAAGGCGCGGGCCGCCGGGCTCGTCGGGGCGTACAAGGCGGCCGGTACCACGCTCAAGGACGGCGGGGCGGCAGGGGCGCGGGCCACGGTGTACCTCGTGCTGGACCGGTCGGGGTCGATGCGGCCGTACTACAAGGACGGCAGCGCACAGCAGCTCGGCGAGCAGGTGCTCGCACTCGCCGCGCACCTCGACGAGGCCGCGACCGTGCACGTCGTCTTCTTCTCGACCGATATCGACGGGACCGGGGAGCTGACGCTCACCGACTACGAGGGTCGCGTGGACGAACTCCACGCCGGCCTCGGCCACATGGGGCGCACCAGCTACCACCGCGCCGTCGAGGAGGTCGTCGGGCACTACGAGAAGTCCGGCGCCGAAGGGCCCGCCCTCGTCGTCTTCCAGACCGACGGTGCGCCCGACGCCAAGCAGCCCGCCAAGCAGGCACTCGCGGACGCCGCGGACAAGCCGATCTTCTGGCAGTTCGTGGCGTTCGGGGAGCACGAGGCCAAGGGCTTCGACTTCCTCCGCAAGATCGACGCGGACAAGGAAGCCGGCAACGCCGCGTTCTTCCACGCCGGCCCCGACCCCCGCGAGCTCACCGACGCCGAGCTCTACGAGGGGCTCCTCGGCGCCTTCCCGGAGTGGCTGAACAGCCGGAACGGCTAGGTCCTGTCCGGTCGATCAGGCCGGCCCGGCAAGATCGGCCGGACAGGACCTAGATCACCGGAGACGGCGGAGGGCCGGCCCGCCCGCACCACGGGCCCGCCCTCCGCACCGGCCCGGTCTCCCCGTGCCGAGGACGACGACGTCGTGGTCGTGCGGGCCCGGCCGGCAGCCCTGATTCATGGGTGTGAGTCGATCTTCCGGCGGCCGTTAGGATTTCGACCATGGCGGCCACTGGATCCGAGAAGCAGGGGACGAAGGCTTTCTACGTCTCGACCCCCATCTACTACGTCAACGACGCTCCTCACCTGGGCCACGCCTACACGACCGTCGCAGGCGACGTGCTCACGCGCTGGCACCGTCAGCGCGGCGAGAAGGTGTGGTACCTCACCGGCACGGACGAGCACGGTCAGAAGATCATGCGCACCGCGGAGGCGAACGGCGTCACCCCGCAGGAGTGGTGCGACAAGCTCGTGGAGGAGGCCTGGAAGCCCCTCTGGGAGCACCTGGAGATCGCGAACGACGACTTCATCCGCACGACGGAGAAGCGCCACACGGACCGCGTCCAGGAGTTCGTGCAGGACCTGTACGACAAGGGCGAGATCTACAAGGGCGGGTACGAAGGCCCGTACTGCGTGGGCTGTGAGGAGTACAAGCTCCCCGGCGAGCTGCTCGACGGCGAGGGCGAGTACGCCGGGCAGAAGCTCTGCCCGGTCCACAAGAAGCCGGTGGAGATCCTCAAGGAGGAGAACTACTTCTTCAAGCTCAGCGAGTACGGCCCGAAGCTGCTGGAGTTCTACGCGTCGAACCCCGGCTTCGTCCAGCCCGAGTCCGCCCGCAACGAGGTCGTGAACTTCGTTAAGCAGGGCCTTCAGGACCTGTCGATCTCCCGGTCGACGTTCGACTGGGGCATCCCGATCCCGTGGGACGAGAAGCACGTCATCTACGTGTGGGTCGACGCCCTGCTGAACTACGCGACGGCGGTCGGCTACAACGAGAACCCGGCGAAGTTCGAGGACACCTTCCCGGCGAACGTGCACCTGGTCGGCAAGGACATCCTCCGCTTCCACGCGATCATCTGGCCCGCGATGCTGATGGCGCAGGGCCTCCCGGTGCCCGGCAAGATCGCGGCCAACGGCTGGCTGATGGTCGGCGGCGAGAAGATGTCGAAGTCGAACCTGACGGGCATCAAGCCGCAGGACCTGACCTCGCACTTCGGCGTGGACGCGTACCGCTGGTACTTCCTGCGCGCGATCGCGTTCGGCCAGGACGGCTCGTTCTCGTGGGAGGACTTCTCCGCCCGCTACACGAGCGAGCTCGCCAACGACTACGGCAACCTGGCGTCGCGCGTCGCCGCGATGGTCGGCAAGTACTTCGGCGGGACGCTGCCGGAGGCTACGGCGAACGGCGAGGCCGAGAAGGCGGTCCAGGAGGGCCTGGCGAAGGCCGTGGCCGAGGCCGACCGGAAGATCGGCGAGGAGCTGGACTTCCAGGGCGGCATCCTGGCGATCTTCGACTTCGTGAAGCAGGTCAACGGCTACATCACGGAGCAGGAGCCGTGGAAGGTCGCCAAGGGCGATTCCGATGAGGCCAAGGCCCGCCTCGCGACCATCCTGTACACGGCGGCCGAGTCCCTGCGGGCCGTCGCGGTCCTGCTGAACGCGGTCATGCCGGACACCTCCCAGAAGCTGTGGGACTCCCTGGGCGCGGAGCCGACGCTCGGCGCCCTGGCGGACCAGCGCGTCCAGGACGCGGCGGACTGGGGCCGGCTCCCGGTCGGCTCGACGGTGACGAAGGGCGCGGTGCTGTTCCCGCGTCTTGAGGAGCCGAAGAAGGACTGAGTTCGCGGGAACGCGGGGGTCTGGGGGTCGCCCCCCAGAAGACACAGCCCGCGTCTTGAGGAGCCGAAGAAGGACTGAGGCCTTCGCGGCGACGCTCGCGTCGTATGCCAGGCCCGAGGGGCCCGGAACCTGCGCGGTTCCGGGCCCCTCGTCCTTGCGCTAGCGCGCCAGGGACGCCGCGTCGCCCATCACCACCACCGGCTGCTTCTCCGGGTCCAGCCACAGCAGGAGCTCCCGCATGTGCTCCAGCGCCAGCGACACGCACGCCTGCGTGGGCCCGTCGTGATCGACGTGGATCCAGACTCCCCCACCCCGGTCCCAGCCCATGGGGCGGCTGCCGTCGTCATAGAGCGGCGACGTACCCGGGTAACGGTTGTAGTTGATCGCGACGACGTAGTCGAAGGAGCCGTCGAGCGGCTCCCCGAGGAACCCGGTGCCTTCGGCGTTGAAGACAGGGGTCTCGTGGTACGGGAGCCTCGTGCCCGGGTCCGGGAGCCGGCCGCCCGCGTCGGTGAGGCCGAAGACCCCGATGGGTGACCGGTTGTCGCCGGCCCAGTGCTCGTCGGTCCAGCCGTTCAGCGCGTTGTGGGCCGGCCAGGCCCCGGAAACCTGCTGCCAACCCTTGTCGGGGTCGCGCTCGTACAGGACGGCCACGGAGTCGCTGGAGCCCCGGGCGTCGCCGGTCACGACGACGGCCTGGGAGGTGTCGTCCGGGATGTCGGCGCGGGTCGCCGGGCCCAGACCCGGGATCCCTGCGGGCCACGCCGGGACGGCCTTCCCGTTCGCTGCCTGCGGGTGCGGCGCGCCGGCGGCCGGACGTGGCGGCGTGGATTTCGCGCAGCCTCCGAGCAGCAGTCCGGCGGCCAGCAGTCCGACAACCGTCCCTGCTGCCGCTGCTCTGGTCAGTACGGTGCTGAGCACTCCGCGATGTCCTCTCGTGGTCCGTCAGGTCCGTCCGGTCCGTCCGGCTCCGTCCGGTTCGTCATCGTCGGTACGTCATCCGTCCCTGCCCTCCCTTCCCGTTCGGGCCGCCCACCGTCGGCCCTGGCCCCGTGAACGACTCGTAAGGAGCACGAATTACGCGAGAACGCGTAAGGGGCCCGGAACCTTTCGGTTCCGGGCCCCTCGACGTGCGGCCGTGCGGCAGTGCGGCCTATGGCCTCACTTGGTGGGCTTGTACGGCGTCGGCTTCGCCGGGCCCTTGTAGACGCTGATGTGGAGCTCCTTGAGGCGGGCCTCGTCGACCTCCGCGGGCGCGCCCATGAGCAGGTCCTGCGCGTTCTGGTTCAGCGGGAACGCGATCGTCTCGCGGATGTTCGGCTCGTCGGCGAGCAGCATCACGATGCGGTCGACGCCCGGGGCGATGCCACCGTGCGGCGGGGCGCCGAACTGGAAGGCGCGGAGCATTCCGGAGAACTCGTGCTCCACGGTCCCACGGTCGTAGCCCGCGATCTCGAACGCCTTGAACATGATCTCGGGCTCGTGGTTACGGATCGCACCGGAGGACAGCTCGACGCCGTTGCAGACGATGTCGTACTGCCAGCCGAGGATGTCCAGCGGGTCCTGGGTCTCCAGGGCCGCCAGGCCGCCCTGCGGCATGGAGAACGGGTTGTGCGAGAAGTCGATCTTGCCGGTCTCCGCGTCCCGCTCGTACATCGGGAAGTCCACGATCCAGCAGAACCGGAAGACGTTCTCCTCGAAGTGGCCCGCACGGCGCGCGGCCTCGACCCGCACCGCGCCCATGATCTTGGAGACCTCGTCGAAGTCACCCGCGCCGAAGAACACCGCGTGGCCCGCGGCCAGGCCGAGGCGCTCGGTGAGGACCTTGACGTTCTCCTCGGTGAGGAACTTGGCGATCGGGCCGGACAGCGCGCCGTCCTCGCCCACGCGCACCCAGGCGAGGCCCTTGGCGCCCTGCTCGATCGCGTACTCGCCGAGCTGGTCGAAGAACTTGCGCGGCTGGTCCTGGACGGCCGGCACCGGCAGCGCACGGACGTGCTTGCCCGCGAAGGCCTTGAACTCGGAGCCCTCGAAGACATCGGTGATGTCGACCAGCTCCAGCTGGGCACGGAGGTCCGGCTTGTCGGAGCCGTACTTCAGCATCGCCTCGCGGAACGGGATCCGCGGGAACGGCGAGGTGACATGGCGGCCGTTGCCGAACTCCTCGAACAGCTCGGTCATCAGCTTCTCGACCGGCTGGAAGACGTCCTCCTGCTCGACGAAGGACATCTCGATGTCGAGCTGGTAGAACTCGCCCGGCGAGCGGTCGGCGCGGGCGTCCTCGTCGCGGAAGCAGGGCGCGATCTGGAAGTAGCGGTCGAAGCCCGCGATCATCAGCAGCTGCTTGAACTGCTGCGGGGCCTGCGGCAGCGCGTAGAACTTGCCCGGGTTGAGGCGGGACGGCACCAGGAAGTCACGGGCGCCCTCGGGGGAGCTCGCGGTGAGGATCGGGGTGGCCATCTCGTTGAAGCCGAGCGCGGTCATCTTGTGCCGGATGGCGGAGATGACGGCGGTGCGCAGCATGATGTTGCGGTGCATGCGCTCGCGGCGCAGGTCCAGGAAGCGGTGCTCCAGGCGCCGCTCCTCGTTGACGCCGTCGTCCGTGTTGATCGTGAAGGGCAGCTGGGCGGAGGCGCCGAGCACCTCGACCTCGGCGACCTCGATCTCGACCTCACCGGTCGGCAGGTCCGGGTTGATGTTCTCGGCGCCACGGGCGGAGACCTTGCCGTCGATGCGGACGACGGACTCCTTGGTGAGGCGGCCGAGCGCCTCGTTGGCCGCGGTGCCGGGACGGGCGACCAGCTGGACCAGACCGTAGTGGTCGCGGAGATCGATGAAGAGGATGCCGCCCAGGTCTCGGCGATTGTGCAGCCAGCCGCTCAGCCGGACGTCGCTACCGACGTCAGAGGCGCGGAGCTCGCCGCAGGTGTGGGACCTGTACCGATGCATCGTCGTTCATCCAGTCTTCGTCGCGGTGGGGATGTGGGCAGACCCACTCAGGTTACCGTCCGGCCCGGGATCCCCCTTCCGGAATACGCGCCGGCCCGGCGGCGTGTATGTCGAAAGCCCGGCGTGTAAATGCCCACGAGACGTGAATACAGTAGGAAAATGCGCACCGAGGACGTCCTGGCCGCGATCGCGACCGGCCTGTGGAGCTGGGACAACGCCTCCGGGACCGTCTCCCTCGACGCCGAGGCCGCCCGGCTGCTCGGGCTGTCCGCCGGAGCCGGCACCTTCACCCAGGCCGCCGTGCGCTGCCGTTTCCACCCGGTCGACTGGAACGAGATCTACGGCGTCGTGAATCTCGCCGTCACCGAGGACACCCTCGCCGAGTCCCGGCTGCGTGTCGTGGACGAGGCGGGCCGGGTGCTGCGTACCGTACGCGTCCGCGCCAAGCCGGTCATCGAGGGCGGCGACTACAAGCTGACCGGCACCCTCCAGGAGGTCGCCGAGCCCCATCCCGGCACGACCGCCGCGCACACCCCCGTCACCGGCGACTGGCGCCGCTCCCGTGAGGCGTTCCTGCTCGACGCGGGCCGGGCGCTGGCCGAGGCCCGGTCGACCGCGGAGGTGCTGCGGGTCGCCGCGTCCCTGTCGATGCCGGGCTTCTCGCCCGACGGCCTCGCGGTCTTCGGGATCGAGGGCGGCCGGCTGACGGTCCTGGGGCAGCACGGGTACGACCCGTCCGACGGAGGCCCGTTCGCCGGTATGCCGCTGGAAACCGAGTACCCGGCCGCCGAGGTCATCCGTACCGGCCGCGCCCTCTACATCCCGTCCCCCGGGGAGTACCGCCGCCGCTACCCGGTCATCTGGCCGGTCATCGAACGCTTCGGCCGCCGCTCCTGGGCCTTCGTCCCGCTGATCGTCGCGGGGCGCACGATGGGCGCCTGGATGGCGGCCTTCCGTCATCCGGTCGCCTTCACGCCCGACGAGCGGTCGGTGCTCACCACGGTCGCGCGGATGCTGGCGCAGGCCCTCGCCCGGGCCGGGGTCGCCGAGAACGAGCGGGAGCTGTCGCGCGGCCTGCAGCGCTCGATGATGCCGAGCCTGGGGCCGAGCATCCCGGGGATGTCGGTGGCCGCGCGGTACGTGCCGACCGGCGGCGGGCTGCAGGTGGGCGGCGACTGGTTCGACATCATTCCGCTGCCTGGGGGTACCTCCCCTGCCGAAGGCCAGGGGGGAGGGCGGATCGCGCTGGTCATCGGCGATGTGCAGGGCCATGACGTCCGGGCCGCCGGGCTGATGGGGCAGCTGCGGATCGCCCTGCGCGCGTACGCCTCCGAGGGCCACCGCCCCGACGCCGTGCTCGCGCGGGCCTCACGCTTCCTGGTGGGGCTGCACGACTACGCGGAGAGCGAGGCGTACGACGACGGCGATGTGGTCGGCCGTATCGGCTCGTACAGCGGACCCCGCTTCGCGACCTGCCTCTATCTGGAGTGCGACCCGGCGACCGGCACCCTCGACATCGCGCGCGCCGGGCACCCCGACCCGGCGATCCGGATGGCCGACGGCACGGTCATCCTGCGGCCCACCGCCGGCGGACTGCCGCTCGGCATCGACCCGGACGCGGACTATCCGACGACGCGGATCGTGCTCGAACCCGGCGAGACGATCATGGTCTGCACGGACGGTCTGCTGGAGACCGGCGGCCATGACCTGCAGAGCGGCTGGGAGCGCATCCGGGCCGTGCTGGAGGAGCACCGAGGCGAGGGCGACTCGCCGGAGCTGGAGAAGCTCGCCGACGCGCTCGTCCAGGCCGTGCACGGGCCCGCCTCGCACTACACGACGGGGCCGCTGGCCGACAGGCGCGAGGACGACATCGCGGTGCTGCTGCTGTCCCGGCTCGGCAGGCCGCCCCGCCTGGCCCCGCGCCGTACCGTCCTCACCGTCGCCCAGGCGGAGCCGGAGCGGCTCGCGATCGCCCGGCAGCAGATGCGCGATCTGCTGCACGACTGGGCGGACGGGGAGCAGCTCGACTCGGCGGTGCTGATGGTCTCCGAGATGGTCACCAATGTGCTCGTGCACACCGACGGCGACGCGCTGCTGGTGGCGGAGGCGGCGGGTGAGCACGGGAGCCGGCGGCTGCGGGTCGAGGTCTCGGACGCCAGCGACGAGCTGCCGCACAAGCGGCGGCCCGGTGAGATGGCGTCGTCCGGGCGCGGTCTGGTGCTGATGGAGATGCTCGCGGACGCCTGGGGCGTGGATCCGCGGGGCGAGGGCAAGTCGATCTGGTTCGAGCTCTACGAGCCGGGTCCGCCGGAGGGTGCTCCGGAGGTGCTGCCGCCGGGTCCCTCGGTGGGCTCGCCGACGGGTTCGTAGCGCTTGCGCAGCTCGCCGATCACGCCGAACGCGGCGGCGGTCAGCGGCACGGCGAGCAGCATCCCGAGGACGCCGGCGATGGTCGCCCCGGCCGTGATCGCCAGCATCACGACCGCCGGATGCATCCGGACCATCCGGCTCTGGATCATGGGCTGCAGAACGTGCCCCTCCAGTTGCTGTACGGCGATGACCACGCCCAGCACCCACAGCGCGATCACGACTCCCCGGTCCGCGAGTGCGACGAGGATGGCGACCGCACCGGAGACGAAGGCCCCGAGATAGGGGATGTACGCGCCGACGAAGACGAGCGCCCCGAGTCCGACGGCTCCGGGCACGCGCAGGATCAGCAGACCGGTGGTGATGCAGACCGCGTCGATGAGCGCGATGAACGTGGTCCCGCGCATGAAGCCCTCGACGGCCCCGAAGGCCCGTCGCCCCATCGCCTCCGCAAGGTCGCCGGCGGAACGGGGCACGAGCGAGCGCAGGGCGCCGACCGCACGGTCGCCGTCACGGAGGAAGAAGAACATCAGCAGCAGGGAGAGGACGGCGATCGCGATCATCTCGCCGACGACGCTGAGCCCGGAGATCACTCCGGACGCGGCCGTCCCGCCGAACTTGCTCAGCAGATCCTTGGAGTTGGTCGCCAGGTCGTCGAGTGACGTCCCCGCGGCTCCGAAGTGCTTCGTAAGATCCGCGGCGGCCCGCTTGAGCGCGGCGATGATCTCGTCCCCGGTCTCGATGAGGGCGTTGACCACGATGTAGACGGCCCCGCCGACGACCGCGACCACGGCGACGCAGGTCAGCCCGGCAGCCAGCGAACGCTGCACCTTCATCCGGATGAGCCGCCGGTACAGGGGCCTGAGCAGCGCGGTGCCGAGCAGCGCGAGCAGCACGGGCGTGACGGCGGTCTTGAGGACGATGACCAGCCACACCCCGACGGCGGCAACCCCGGCGACGAGCAGCGCGACCGCGCACCAGGCGGCGAGACGCCTCACCGGTGCGGGGAGGAGCGGCTGGTGCGAGGGCTGCGACGGGGGCACGACCCCCAGCCGATCACGCGCGGTACGCCGCGGCGCGCCCGTCCGGGCCGGACGGGTGACGCCGCATCAGCTGTGGTGTCGCGCCCGGCAGTGCGGGCCGGGCGCGGCAATCGAGTCGCGGGCTTGCCCGCGCTTACATCCCGTGCACGGCGGGGATGGTGCCCAGCCGGCCCTTCTGGAAGTCCTCGAAGGCCTGCTGCAGCTCCTCGCGGGTGTTCATCACGAACGGCCCGTAGTGCGCCATGGGCTCGCGGATCGGCTGCCCGCCGAGCAGCACGACCTCCAGGTCCGGCGTGTTCGAGTCCTGCTTCTCGTCCGCACGGACGGACAGCGAGGAGCCCGCGCCGAAGACGGCGGTCTGGCCGGTGTGGACCGGACGGCGGTCCGTGCCGACGCTGCCACGACCGGCGAGGACGTACACCAGGCCGTTGAAGTCCTCGCGCCACGGCAGGTTGATCTCGGCGCCGGGGCGCAGGGTCGCGTGGACCATGGTGATCGGCGTGTGCGTGATGCCGGGGCCCTCGTGGCCGTCGAGCTCACCCGCGATGACCCGCAGCAGTGCGCCGCCGTCGGGGCTGGTCAGCAGTTGGACCTGACCGCCGCGGATGTCCTGGTAGCGCGGGGGCATCATCTTGTCCTTGGCCGGCAGGTTCACCCACAGCTGCAGACCGTGGAAGAGGCCACCGGACATGACGAGCGACTCCGGCGGCGCCTCGATGTGCAGGAGGCCGGCGCCCGCGGTCATCCACTGGGTGTCGCCGTTGGTGATGGTGCCGCCACCGCCGTTGGAGTCCTGGTGGTCGAAGACGCCGTCGATGATGTACGTGACGGTCTCGAAGCCGCGGTGCGGGTGCCACGGGGTGCCCTTGGGCTCGCCCGGCGCGTACTCCACCTCGCCCATCTGGTCCATCATGATGAACGGGTCGAGGTACTTGTAGTTGATCCCGGCGAACGCACGTCGCACCGGGAAGCCCTCCCCCTCGAATCCGCCGGGCGCCGTGGTCACGGCGAGCACGGGACGCGCCTGGGCATCGGCGGGCGCGGCGACGCGCGGCAGGGTGAGCGGATTCTCGACAGTCACAGCAGGCATTGCGGGACCTCCTTGGTGCGTCCGAGTTTAGTTGAACGCTGAACTTCTTGCCACCCCGCAACACGAAACGCCCGGGAGCAATTCCCGGGCGTTGGTCACGACGGCCGCGATCGGCCGCACACCGGACTCATCCGTACATACGGCGCATCGCGAAGTCGACCATCTGCTCCACGGCCTTCGCGTCGAACACCATCCGGTGATCACCCTCCATGTCCAGGACGAAGCCGTACCCCGTCGGAAGCAGATCGATCACCTCGGCACCCGTGATCACGAAGTACTTCGACTCCTTGCCCGCGTACCGCCGCAGCTCCTTGAGCGACGTGAACATCGGGATCACCGGCTGCTGCGTGTTGTGCAGCGCCAGGAACCCGGGGTTGTCCCCGCGCGGGCAGTACACCTTCGACGTCGCGAAGATCTGCTGGAAGTCCTCCGCGGACAGCGACCCCGTCGTGAACGCCCGCACCGCGTCCGCGAGCGACGGCGGTGACGGCTCGGGATACAGCGGCTGCTCGCCGTATCCGCCAGACTGCCCGCCGTATCCGGCACCCGGCATGCCGGCGCCGGGCATCGGCTGCTGCGGCGGGGCGCCGTAGTGCTGCTGAGCACCGGGATTCTGGTCGTAGCCGTACATGCCCCCGAGCGTAGTGGGTCCACGCCCCCACCGGCGTGCCGCTTCCGAGGACCGGACCCGGAGCCCGACCCGGGGCCCGCGGCATGCGCCACGCGTCACAGTTGCCCGGTCGGGGTTGCACCTTATTACCCGCGGGTAGCATCATCGTAGCTACTTGCTGGTAGATGTACTGAGGTACGAGGAACCCTGCCTCCCCGATCCCTTACGGAGCCGTCGCCATGGGGCACTACAAGTCGAATCTCCGCGACATCGAGTTCAACCTCTTCGAGGTCCTCGGGCGCGACAAGCTGTACGGCACCGGCCCGTTCGCGGAGATGGACGTCGAGACCGCCAAGAGCATCCTGGACGAGATCGCCCGCCTCGCGGAGAACGACCTGGCGGAGTCCTTCGAGGACGCCGACCGCAACCCGCCGGTCTTCGACCCCGCGACCAACACCGCACCCGTCCCCGCGTCCTTCAAGAAGAGCTACCAGGCCTTCATGGACTCCGAGTACTGGCGACTCGGCCTGCCCGAGGAGATCGGCGGGACCACGTCCCCCCGCTCCCTGGTCTGGGCCTACGCCGAGCTGCTGCTGGGCTCGAACCCGGCGATATGGATGTACTGCTCCGGTCCGGCCTTCGCCGGGATCCTCCACGAGGAGGGCAACGAGGCGCAGAAGAAGGTCGCCCAGATCGCGGTCGAGAAGCGCTGGGGCTCCACCATGGTCCTCACCGAGCCGGACGCCGGCTCCGACGTGGGCGCCGGCCGCACCAAGGCCATCCAGCAGGAGGACGGCTCCTGGCACATCGAGGGCGTGAAGCGCTTCATCACCTCCGGTGAGCACGACATGGAGGAGAACATCCTCCACTACGTGCTGGCCCGCCCCGAGGGCCACGGCCCCGGCACCAAGGGCCTGTCCCTCTTCCTCGTGCCGAAGTTCCACTTCGACTGGGAGACCGGCGAGCTGGGCGAGCGCAACGGTGTCTACGCGACGAACGTCGAGCACAAGATGGGCCTCAAGGCGTCCAACACGTGCGAGATGACGTTCGGCGACCAGCACCCGGCCAAGGGCTGGCTGATCGGCGACAAGCACGACGGCATCCGCCAGATGTTCATGATCATCGAGTTCGCCCGCATGATGGTCGGCACGAAGGCGATCTCCACCCTCTCGACCGGTTACCTGAACGCGCTGGAGTACGCCAAGGAGCGCGTCCAGGGCTCCGATCTGTCGCAGTTCATGGACAAGACCGCGCCCAAGGTCACCATCACGCACCACCCCGACGTGCGCCGCTCCCTCATGACGCAGAAGGCGTACGCGGAGGGCATGCGCTCCCTCGTCCTCTACACCGCCGCGGTGCAGGACGAGATCGCCGTCAAGGAGGCCGCGGGCGAGGACGCCAAGTCCCTGCACGGCCTGAACGACCTGCTGCTCCCGATCGTCAAGGGCTACGGCTCCGAGAAGGCGTACGAGCAGCTGGCCCAGTCCCTGCAGATCTTCGGCGGCTCCGGGTACCTCCAGGAGTACCCGATCGAGCAGTACATCCGGGACGCCAAGATCGACACCCTCTACGAGGGCACCACGGCCATCCAGGGCCAGGACTTCTTCTTCCGGAAGATCGTCCGCGACCAGGGCCAGTCGCTGAACGCCCTCGCCGAGGAGATCAAGAAGTTCCTCGCGGTCGGCACCGGCGGCGACGAGCTGGCCGGCGCCCGCGACGCGCTCGCCAAGGCCGCCGTCGACCTGGAGGCGATCGTCGGCCGCATGCTGACCGACCTCACCGCCACCGGCGAGGACGTCAAGAACATCTACAAGGTCGGCCTCAACACCACCCGCCTGCTGATGGCCTCCGGCGACGTCGTCGTCGGCTACCTGCTGCTGCGCGGCGCGGCCGTCGCCGCCGAGAAGCTGGAGTCGGCCTCCGCGAAGGACAAGGCCTTCTACCAGGGCAAGATCGCCGCGGCGAAGTTCTTCGCCGCGAACGTCCTGCCGGGCGTCTCGCTCGCCCGCGAGATCGCCGACGGCGTCGACAACGAGCTGATGGAGCTGGACGAGGCCGCGTTCTAGGTCCGGTCCGGGAGTCCGCCGGGTCCGGTCCGGGACCCGGCGGGCTCCGGAAGCCGCCCGGAACCGTCCGGAAGCCGTCCGGACACCGGACGCGCCGCCTCCGCAGTGCCTCCTCGTACGGGGCCCGCTTCCCTTCCCGGGAGCGGGCCCCGTTCCGTCGTTAAGGTGAACACCATGAGCAGCAGCGCACCCACCCGCTTCGACCGCGGCCACACCGACGACCTCATGTCCTTCCTGGCGGCGTCCCCGTCGCCGTACCACGCCGTGGCGAACGCCGCCGAGCGGCTGGAGAAGGCCGGCTTCCGGCAGGTCGCGGAGACCGACGCCTGGGACGGGACGAGCGGCGGGAAGTACGTGCTGCGGGGCGGGGCGCTCATCGCCTGGTACGTCCCGGAGGGCGCTGCGCCGCACACCCCGTTCCGGATCGTCGGCGCCCACACCGACTCGCCGAACCTGCGCGTCAAGCCGCAGCCCGACATGGGCGCGCACGGCTGGCGGCAGGTCGCCGTCGAGATCTACGGCGGACCGCTGCTCAACTCCTGGCTCGACCGCGACCTCGGCCTGGCCGGCCGGCTCTCGCTGCGCGACGGCACGACCCGGCTGGTCAACATCGACCGCCCGCTGCTGCGCGTGCCCCAACTGGCCATCCACATGGACCGCTCGATCTACGAGAAGGGTCTGCAGCTCGACAAGCAGAAGCACATGCAGCCCATCTGGGGCCTGGGCGAAGGCGTCGGCGAGCGCGACCTGATCTCCTTCCTGGAGGAGGAGTCGGGGCTGGCCGCCGGGGACGTCACCGGCTGGGACCTGATGACGCACGCGCTGGAGGCGCCCGCGTACCTCGGCCGCGACCGCGAGCTCGTCGCCGGGCCGCGGATGGACAACCTGCTGTCCGTGCACGCCGGCACGGCCGCGCTCGTCGCCGTGTCCGGCCGCGACGCGCTGTCGTACATCCCGGTGCTCGCCGCCTTCGACCACGAGGAGAACGGCTCCCAGGCGGACACCGGAGCGGACGGGCCGCTGCTCGGGTCGGTCCTCGAGCGCTCGGTGTTCGCGCGCGGCGGCACGTACGAGGACCGGGCCCGCGCCTTCGCCGGTACGGTCTGCCTGTCCTCCGACACCGGCCACGCCGTGCACCCCAACTACGCGGAGCGCCACGACCCGACGCACCACCCGCGCGCGAACGGCGGCCCCATCCTGAAGGTCAACGTCAACCAGCGGTACGCGACGGACGGCAGCGGCCGCGCCGTGTTCGCGGCGGCCTGCGAGCGCGCCGGAGTGCCGTGGCAGACGTTCGTCTCCAACAACGCGATGCCGTGCGGCACGACGATCGGCCCGATCACCGCCGCGCGGCACGGAATCCGGACCGTCGACATCGGCGTCGCCATCCTGTCGATGCACAGCGCCCGCGAACTGTGCGGCGCGGACGACCCGTATCTGCTGGCGAACGCGCTGGTGGCGTTCCTCGAGGACTGACGCCGGACGTCTCCCCCGCGTAGGTGCGCCGAGTCGGGGTACCCGTACCACCTACGCGGAATAGGAGGCGAAGACCATGGGCCTCGGAGGCTGCATCCTGCTCATCGGCGCGGGGGCGATTCTCACCTTCGCGACCGACTGGGAAGCCGAGAGCGTCAATCTCGATCTGGTCGGTCTCATCATGATGGCGGTCGGCATCATCGGTGTCGTCACCTTCACGAGCATCGCGCGCCGGCGACGGGTCGTGGTGCCATCGGCCGCCCCGACGGTCGTCGACGAGGACGGCACGACCGGATACCGCCGCTGACATCTGCGAAACGCCGTGCCTGACACGGTGTTTCGCATGGTTCCGGGAGGGCCGACGGCACGGGCGAGCGGACCGAAGAGCTGCTGACCGGCGGCTGTGTCCGCACCGGCCACCCACAACCCGGGGTCGTGGGTGGCCGGTTGCCGCGACGGCGCGACGGCGCGACGGCGCGACGGAAATCCGTCGACGCGCCAGGGGCTACGCGGCGGGCCCCTCGTCCATCCCGGCGAGTACGAGCGGCAGCCGGGCCGCGCCCTCGGCCGTCACGCGAACCGGAACACCCCAGTCCTGCTGGTGCACATGGCAGGCCGGGTACTCGTTCTCGGGATCGTCGTCGCAGGACGCGGCCATCGCCGAGACATGCAGCACGCCCTCCGTCACCGCCGGGTTCAGCTTCAGCTCCCGGAACAGGTCGGTGCCCGCGCCCTCGCCCCCGGCCAGCAGCTCCGGCGGGGTCGAGGAGACCAGCAGCCGGGTCGAAGGCCCGTAACGGGTGTCGAGCTTCTGCCCGGCCGGCGCCTGGAAGACCACGTCCAACCGCAGCGTCCCCGGGGCGACTTCGGTCGCGGCGCGCTGCGTGCGGTGGGCGACCGCCTCGACCCGTACCGCCTCCTCGGGCAGCCGCAGCCGGGTCAGCCGGTGCCTGGCCGACTCCACGACCACGATGTCCTCGCCGACGAGGACGGCGGCGGACGGCTCGCGCAGATCGGTGGCGAGGGTCGTGACCTCATCGCTCGCCGGGTCGTAGCGGCGCAGCGCGTGGTTGTACGTGTCGGACACCGCGACCGAGCCGTCGGGCAGCGCGGTCACGCCGAGCGGGTGCTGGAGCAGCGCCTGGTCGGCGGCGCCGTCCCGGTGCCCGAAGTCGAACAGCCCGGTGCCGACGGCGGTGTGGACGACGCCGTCGGTGTCGATCCAGCGCAGTGCGGACGTCTCCGAGTCGGCGATCCACAGCCGGTCATCGGTGGCGGCAAGCCCGGACGGCTGCGCGAACCACGCCTCGGCCGCCGGCCCGTCGACGAGCCCCTCGTTGGTCGTACCGGCGGCCACCTGGACCGTCCCGGCCTCGGGGTCGTACGTCCACAGCTGGTGGACGCCGGCCATCGCGATCCACACCTTGTCCTGCCACCAGGCCACGTCCCACGGCGACGACAGATCCACCTCGCGTGCCGGACCCGATGTCGGCGACCCCTGCCACCACTGCCGCCCGGTACCGGCGACGATCTCGATCGCACCGCTCTCGGGGTCGTACGTCCGCAGCGCATGGTTCACGGTGTCGGCGACGATCACCCGTCCGTCCGGCAGCAGCGCGAGCCCCTGCGGCTCCCGGAACTCCCCGTCCCCGATCCGCCGCACGACGGTCTCGCCGTCCGCCTCGAGCTCGACCAGCTGATGCCGCGTCGAGTCGGACACCAGGAAGTTCCCGGACGGCAGCACCACGGCCTTCCCGGGGAACCGCAGATCGGTCGCCACCGGCTCCGGCGGCACATACGGCCCGTCCCCGCGCCGCAGCGTCCCCTTCGCCTCGTGCTCCGCCTCCAGCTCCTCCACCAGCCGCTCGATGGCGTGCGCATGGCCCTCACCGGCATGCTGCGCGACGACGTACCCCTCGGGGTCGATCACGACGAGCGTCGGCCAGGCCCGTACGGCGTACTGCTTCCACGTCGCCAGCTCGGGGTCGTCCAGAACCGGGTGATGCACCTCGTACCGCTCGACGGCGTCGACGACGGCCTGGTGCTCGGCCTCGTGCACGAACTTCGGCGAGTGCACGCCGATGATCACCGTGGTGTCCCGGTGCTTCTCCTCGAGCTCGCGGAGCTCGTCCAGGACGTGCAGACAGTTGATGCAGCAGAATGTCCAAAAATCCAAGATCAATATGCGACCTCGGAAGTCGGCGAGCTTCAGATCCTTCCCGCCGGTGTTGATCCAGCCGCCCTTGCCGATCAGCTCGGGGGCACGGACACGGGCACGGCGGCGGGGCGCGGGCGCGGGGGTGGGCGCCGGGACGGCATCGTTCATGGTTCAAGAGTGCCATCCGCCCATGAACGCCTGATCACGGCCGTACGACGCGGGTGACCTCCCCGGGTGGGACGAGCCACTCCCTCCCTTGACGAGGTCGTTCTTCGATGCCGCGCCTTTCCCGGAGGACACATTCAGGCTTTGAGGCCGAGAACTGTTATCCCGGGTGCCGTGCACCGCTCTCCCATACGCCGGACGGACCGGCGTTCCCATGAGAGCGGGGCCCCGATGCAGCACATGAAGAGGCCGACCTGGTTTCCCGAGACCGTGGAGACCCAGGCAGGCCGGACTCCTGCAGACCGGCAAGGCGGGCGGCGGCGGGCCGCGGGGAAGGGGCGGCACAGCCGTCGCCCAAGGCCGGGGTTCCTGCCGGATGCCCCGCGGCCCGCAGTCGTGGGCGTGGCCGCAGCGGCCGTGCTCGCGGGCGGGATCTTCTCACTGAGCGGTTCGGACGGGGACGCCGGGCGCAACGGGACCGCAGCGGCGTCCGTACGGGAGGTACCGGTGGACCCAGGCCTCGCGGTGGCCCCGGGTGGCGAGCTCTCCGGATTCATACCCCCGGCGTCGCCCGCGGTCGTCCCGTCGACGTCGCCCTCGACGTCTCCCGGGAAGACGGACGGGACGTCCACCGAGTTCCGGAACCGTCCCCGCACCCCGCACAGCACGTCTCCCAGCACCTCACGGCACAAGGAGCGCACCGCACAGCCCGCCCCGGAGCCGACGCAGCAACAGGGAGCCGGCACGGCGACGGGCCAGGCGGCCCGGTTCGCCGACCGGATCGCCGAGCTGGTGAACGCCGAGCGGGCGAAGGCCGGCTGCGGCCCGCTGCGGGTGAACGCTCAGGTGCAGGCCGCGGCCCAGGCGCACGCCGACGACATGGCGGCCCGCAACTACTACGAGCACGCCAGTCCGGAGGGACGGCATGCCGACGACCGGATGAACGCCGCGGGCTATGCGACCGGCAAGTGGGGCGAGAACATTTACCGGGGGCCGAGCGACCCCGCGACGGCGATGATCGGCTGGATGAACAGCCCCGGTCACCGCGACAACATCCTGGACTGCGGGTTCAAGGACTTCGGTGTCGGCGTGAACCTCAGCGCCAACGGGCCGTGGTGGGTGCAGAACTTCGGCACCCGCGTCTGACCGCCGCCGGAGGACCGCGGACGCGGCCGGCCGCACGGCCCGCACACGGGATCGCCGGTCCCAGCGCGGCCCGGGTCGGTGCCGCGGGGAACGCTGCCGTAGAGGTAGGCGCTGTGGGGTCGGGTGCCGTCGTGCGTGCTGCCGAAGTGTTCGGTGAACCGCGCGAGCGCGACGCGCTCACAGTGACGGGCTCACCGCGGCGCCGGGAGCCCCAGCACGCGGTCCTTGAGGGCCGGGAACTGCTCGCGGGTCGTGGCGACCTTCGACGGGTCGAGGTCGACGGTGAGGACCTCCTCCGCCGCGCCCGCTTCCGCGAGGACCTCGCCCCAGGGGTCGACGACGATGCTGTGGCCGGCCTGTTCGACTCCGGCGTGGGTTCCGGCGCTGCCGACGGCGAGGACGTACGCCTGGTTCTCGACTGCGCGGGCCTGCGCGAGGAGGGTCCAGTGGGCGCGGCGGCGCTCGGGCCAGCCGGCCGCGACGACGAGGACGTCCGCACCCGCGTCGACGAGGCCGCGGTAGAGCTCGGGGAAGCGGAGGTCGTAGCAGGTGGAGAGGCCGAGCGTGGCGCCGGGCAGCGGGACGGTGACGAGCTCGGTGCCGGCGGCCATCATCACGGCCTCGCCCTTGTCGAAGCCGAAGCGGTGGATCTTGCGGTAGACCCGGGCGAGCTCGCCGGTGGGGGAGAAGACCAGGGACGTGTTGTAGAGGGGGCCGTCAGGGTCTCGTTCGACGATGGAGCCGGCGTGCAGCCAGACGCCCGCGTCGCTCGCCGCCTTGGACATCGCCTCGTACGTCGGGCCCTCGAGCGGTTCCGCTTCCGTCGCGAACAGCTCGTACGCGAAGGCTCCGACCGGCCACAGCTCGGGCAGGACGACAAGATCGGCGCCGGCCTGCTCCCGTACGAGGGAAGCCGCTCGCTGCCTGCGGGAATCGACGGATTCGTCCGGGTCTACTGCGATCTGGATGAGCGAGGCGCGCACACTACCACCGTCCTGGCATTCGAGCCGTCAACACGGGCCTACGATCGTCACCTGAAAGCACTCCCGGGGTGCCTGGGGGCAGCGTACTGTTCTCTCCCGGGGGATACCCCCGGACCCCCCGCAGCCCACACAGCACCCAGCCCGCGCACAACCGTCGAGGGGTTCCGTGACCGTCCATCCAAGCCTGCAGACCTACGCCGACGCCTGGACCCACTCCATCGAAGCGATATCCGAGCTGGTGCAGCCGCTCGTCGAGGGGGAGTGGAACCGCGCAACGCCGTGCCCCGGATGGTCGGTGCGCGACATCGTGTCGCATGTCATCGGCATGGAGTGCGAGATGCTCGGTGACCCCCGGCCGATTCACACTCTGCCTCGGGACCTGTACCACGTACGCAGTGAGTTCGCGCGCTACATGGAGATGCAGGTCGATGTGCGTCGGCACCACACCGGGCCCGAGATGACCTCCGAGCTGGAGTACACGATCATCCGGCGCAACCGGCAGCTGCGGAACGAGAACCGTTCGCCCGACACCATGGTCCGCGCCCCGCTGGGTGCCGAGCAGACGCTGGAACTGGCCTATCGGATGCGGGCCTTCGACATCTGGCTGCACGAGCAGGATCTGCGCGTGGCGCTCGGCAGGCCGGGCAACCTCGACTCCCCCGGCGCCCTTGTCGCCCGCGACAACTTCCTCATGATCCTGCCGAAGGTCGTCGCCAAGGACGCGGGCGCCCCGCCGAACTCGGCGGTCGTCTTCGACGTCAGCGGGCCCGTGGAGTTCCTGCGGACCGTGCGCGTCGACGCGGACGGGCGCGGCACGGTCGACGGCGCTCCTTCGCTGGGCCCCGCGGTGACGCTCGCGCTGGACTGGGAGACGTACGTACGGCTCGCCGCCGGCCGGGTCAGGCCCGCGGCGGTCGCCGACCGGATCAAGGTCGAGGGCGACGCGGATCTGGCCGCGGCGATCCTGGGCTCGTTCGCGGTCACGCCGTAGCGGCGCGGGCGGGGCCGTCCCCAAGGCCCCGCAGCGGGCGCTTCGGTGGCGGGCTCGACGCGACCCGGCGGGGGCCGGCGCAACTCCGGCGGGCGCCGACGCGACCCGTCACACCGGTACGTGCACGGCCTCCACCCGGCTCGCCACCAGCCGTTCCCGCTCCCGCCGCGCCGTGCGCGATCGCAGCCGCAGGATCTGGATCACGCCCAGCGTCTCCAGCACGAAGACGGACGAGAACGCGATCCGGTAGTTGTCGCCGGTCGCGTCCAGGAGCACGCCCACGGCCAGGAGCGTCGTCATGGAGGCGACGAAACCGCCCATGTTCACGATCCCGGATGCCGTGCCCTGCCGTTCGGGCGGATTCGCGGGGCGGGCGAAGTCGAAGCCGATCATCGAGGCGGGCCCGCAGCTGCCGAGCACGGTGCACAGGGTGATCAGCAGCCACATGGGCGCCTGTTCACCGGGATACGCGATGGTGGCCCCCCACACCGCGGCGGTCAGCCCCACCGTGCCGAGTGCGAGCGGCGCCCTTGCCGCATGGTGCCGGGCGATGATCTGCCCGTAGACGAGACCCACGCCCATGTTCACGACCACCACCAGCGTGAGCAGCGCGCCCGCGGTCTCCCGCGACAGCCCCTGCGCCTCGACGAGGAACGGCAGCCCCCACAGGAGCAGGAACACCATGGCGGGGAACTGCGTGGTGAAGTGCACCCACAGGCCCAGCCGGGTGCCGGGCTCGCGCCAGGACTCGGCGATCTGCCTGCGGACGAAAGCGGCCCCGGCGTGCGTCGCCGGGGCGGGCTCGTGGCCCTCGGGGTGGTCCTTCAGAAAGAGCACCAGCAGGACGAGGACGACCGCGCCGGCCGCCGCGCTGCCGGCGAACGTCGCGGTCCAGCCGAGCCCGTGCAGCAGCCGCGCGATGAGGATGGTCGAGACGAGATTGCCCGCCATGCCGAACAGTGCGGCGATCTGGGCTATCAGCGGCCCGCGCCGCGCGGGGAACCAGCGCGAGCCGAGCCGCAGCACGCTGATGAAGGTCATTGCGTCACCGCAGCCGAGCAGCGCGCGGGAGGCGAGGGCCATGCCGTACGAGGGGGAGAGCGCGAAGCCGAGCTGTCCCACCGTGAAGAGGACGACGCCGAGGGTCAGGACCCTCTTGGTGCCGAGCCGGTCGACCATGAGGCCGACGGGTATCTGCATGCCCGCGTACACGAGCAGCTGGAGTATGGAGAAGGTGGAGAGGGCGGAGGCGTTGACGTCGAAGCGGTCGGCGGCGTCGAGGCCCGCGACGCCCAGCGACGTACGGAAGATGACGGCGACGAAGTAGACGGCGACGCCGATGCCCCAGACCGTGTAGGCACGGCGGCCGCCGGGTGGATCGCCGGGGAGGGACAGGGCGGAGGCGCCCGCGGAGGGGCTCATCGCTCCTCACCCCGCACCAGCAGCTTGACCCAGCTCAGGTGCTGCCGCACGCACACGGCGGCGCCCTGGGCGTCGCCCGCCCTGATCCGGTCGAGGATCTCGGCGTGCTCGATGATGTTCTTGGCGATCCGGTCGGGGTGCGAGTGCATCACCGCGACGCCCATCCTCAGCTGCCGGTCCCGCATCTGGTCATAGAGCCGGGAGAGGATCTGGTTGCCCGCGTTGCGGACGATCTCCGCGTGGAAGCTGCGGTCGGTGGCGGCGACGGCGGCGAGGTCACCGGCCTCGGCGCGCTGCTTCTGCTCCGCCAGCAGCTCCTCCAGCCGGGCGAGCAGCCGGGGCGGTGCCGGTACGGCCTTGCGTACGGCGAACTCCTCGACCAGCAGGCGGGTTTCGACGACGTCGGCGATCTCCTGCGCCGAGACGGCGAGCACCAGTGCGCCCTTCTTCGGGTAGAGCTTGAGCAGCCCTTCCATCTCCAGCTTCAGCAGGGCCTCGCGCACCGGGGTCCTGGACACGCCGACGGCCTCGGCGAGCTCGCCTTCGGTGAGGAGCGTTCCGCCCTCGTAACGGCGGTCGAGGACCGCCTGCTTGATGTGGGTGTAGACACGTTCGGCGGCGGGTGCGGCGGGCATGCGCACAGCTTAGATACAAGAGGGGTGCATCCAGAAACCACGTCCACGATGCAGGACGTGCGCGAGGGATCGGGGACGCGGGGCCGACACGGGAGGGGGTGAGGCGTGAAACGGGGGCGAGATGTGAGATGTGTGCGACATCCGTACATCCATGCGTCGGCCTCGTAGGTCTGACACGTCGACAGCCGACGTTTATCGCCATCTCGGAGCGTCCCATTTGAGAACCAAGAACAAGGTCGTGCGCAGGCTCGCCACGGCCACCCTCGCGGGCGGTCTGCTGCTGACGGCCTCCCCCCTGGCCTCACCCGCCCAGGCGGCCGTGCCGCTCCCGACCATCAGCGCCAAGGGCGCCTATCTGATGGACCAGGTGACGGGCAAGCCGATCTACGGCAAGGCCAAGGACGTGCGGCGCCCGATGGCCAGCACGACGAAGGTCATGACGGCCGCCGTGGTGCTCACCACCCCCGGCGTGGACCTCAACCGCAAGGTCACCATCAAGCAGGCCTACCGCGACTACATCGTCCGCGTCGGCGGGAGCACCGCCGACCTGCGCACCGGCGACAAGGTGACCGTCCGCCAGCTGCTGTACGGCCTGATGCTGCCGTCCGGCTGCGATGCCGCGTACGCCCTCGCCGACACCTTCGGCACCGGCACGACCACTGCCGCGCGCACCAAGTCGTTCATCGCGAAGATGAACGCCAAGGCCACCTCACTCGGCCTGGTGAACACGAAGTTCGACTCCTTCGACGGCGTCTCGACCACGGGGAACAACTACACGACCCCCCAGGACCTGGCGAAGATCGGCCGCTACGCGATGGGCAACGCCAACTTCCGCGCGGTCGTCAAGGCGACGTCGTACAGGACCACCGCGACGACCAGCACCGGCGGCACCCGCACGTACACCTGGTACAACACCAACAAAATGCTGGGCTCCTACAGCGGCGCCACGGGCGTCAAGACCGGCACCGGCTCGGTGGCGGGCCCGTGCCTCGTCTTCACCGCCGCACGCAACAGCAAGTACCTCATCGGAGTCGTTCTGGGCAGTACGAACGTCACCGAGCGCTACAACGACGCCGGCAAGCTGCTGGACTACGGCTTCGGCTCCAGCACCACCAGCACGATGCAGCTGCGGACTCTGCCGCAGGGCGCTCAGCAGGACTGACCGAGCGGCCGCTCGGCCGAGATGAACGAGGCGGCCCCGCAGGACAGTGACTGTCCTGCGGGGCCGCCTCGTCGAACGGGCCGTCAGGCCCAGGTGATCAGCCGCTTCGGCTGCTCCAGGATCGCAGCGATGTCCGCCAGGACCTTGGAGCCGAGCTCGCCGTCGACCAGCCTGTGGTCGAAGGACAGCGCCAGCGTGGTGACCTGACGGGGCTTCACCTTGCCCTTGTGGACCCACGGCTGGAGCTTGATCGCGCCGATCGCGAGGATCGCGGACTCGCCCGGGTTGAGGATCGGCGTACCGGTGTCGACGCCGAAGACGCCGACGTTGGTGATGGTCACCGTCCCGCCCTGCATGGCCGCGGGGGTCGTCCTGCCCTCGCGGGCCGTGGCGACCAGCTCGCCGAGGGACTCGGCCAGCTGCGGCAGGGTCTTGTCGTGCGCGTCCTTGATGTTCGGCACGATCAGACCGCGCGGGGTGGCGGCGGCGATGCCCAGGTTGACGTAGTGCTTGAGCACGATCTCCTGGTTCACCTCGTCCCACGTGGCGTTGACCTCGGGGTTCCGCTTGATCGCGACCAGCAGTGCCTTGGCGATGAGGAGCAGCGGGTTCACGCGGAGCCCCGCCATGTCCTTGTCGGCCTTGAGCTCCTCGACCAGCTTCATCGTGCGGGTGACGTCGACCGTGATGAACTCGGTGACGTGCGGCGCGGTGAAGGCGGAGCCGACCATCGCCTGCGCGGTGGCCTTCCGTACGCCCTTGACGGGGATACGGGTCTCGCGGGCGCCGCCCACGGCGACGGGCTCCGGAGCCGGTGCGGTCACCTGGGCAGGCACGGCGGCGGGTGCGGGGGCGGCGGCAGGGGCAGGAGCCACCGCCGCGTGGACGTCCTCGCGGGTGATGATCCCGTCTGGCCCGCTCGGCACGACCGTGGCGAGGTCCACGCCGAGGTCCTTGGCGAGCTTGCGCACCGGCGGCTTGGCGAGCGGCCGGTCGGTGACGGGGTTCGCGGCAGGGATCGCGATCCCGTGCCCGTTGAGCTCGGCCTGCACCGCGGCCTGCGCGGCCTTGGCCTGGGCCTGCTCGGGTACGGGCGAACCCTTGCGCGGGCGGCGCTTCGTGGAGGACTCGGCGACCCCGTACCCGACCAGCACCGGCTGGCGGCCCGCGGGCTTGGCCTCCGGCTCCGGCTCCGGCTCGGCGGCGGGAGCAGGGGCGGCTGCGGGGGCGGGGGCTTCGCCCGACCCCGGCGCCACGTCCACCGTGATGATCGCGGTGCCCACGTCCACCGTGGTGCCCTCGTCGAAGCGCAGCTCGTGCACCACGCCGTCGTACGGAATCGGCAGCTCCACCGCCGCCTTCGCCGTCTCGACCTCGCACACCACCTGACCGTCGGTCACGGTGTCGCCGGGCTGGACGTACCACTTGAGGATCTCGGCCTCGGTGAGTCCCTCGCCCACGTCGGGCATCTTGAACTCACGGAAACGAGCAGAAGCGTCTGTCATCGTCGTCACGACCCTCTCCTCAGTACGCCAGCGAGCGGTCGACGGCGTCGAGCACCCGGTCCAGTCCCGGAAGGTACTCCTCCTCCAGCCGGGCCGGCGGGTACGGGGCGTGGAAGCCGCCGACGCGCAGCACCGGCGCCTCCAGGTGGTAGAAGCACCGCTCGGTGATGCGGGCGGCGATCTCCGCGCCGGAGCCGTAGAAGACCGGGGCCTCGTGGACGACGACGAGCCGGCGGGTCTTCTCGACCGACTTCTGGACGGCGTCGAAGTCGATCGGGGACATCGAGCGCAGGTCCAGGACCTCCACCGACTTGCCCTCCTCCTGGGCGGCCGCTGCGGCCTCCAGGCAGACCTTCACCATGGGCCCGTAGGCGGCGAGCGTCACGTCGCTGCCGGTGCGGACGGTGCGGGCGGCGTGCAGCGGGTCCGGGATGGACTCGGTGTCGACCTCGCTCTTGTCCCAGTAGCGCCGCTTCGGCTCGAAGAAGATCACGGGGTCGTCGCTCTGGATGGCCTGCTGCAGCATCCAGTAGCCGTCGGACGCGTTCGACGGAGAGACCACCTTGAGGCCGGCCACGTGCGCGAAGAGCGCCTCGGGCGACTCGGAGTGGTGCTCGACCGCGCCGATGCCGCCGCCGTACGGGATACGGACGACGACCGGCAGCTTGATCTTGCCGAGCGCGCGGGCGTGCATCTTGGCGAGCTGGGTGACGATCTGGTCGTACGCGGGGAAGACGAAACCGTCGAACTGGATCTCGACGACCGGGCGGTAGCCGCGGAGCGCGAGACCGATCGCGGTGCCGACGATGCCGGACTCGGCGAGCGGGGTGTCGATGACCCGCTCCTCGCCGAAGTCCTTCTGGAGCCCGTCGGTGATCCGGAAGACTCCGCCGAGCTTGCCGACGTCCTCACCCATGATGAGGACCTTGGGGTCGGTGTCGAGTGCCTTGCGCAGCGACTCGTTGAGCGCCTTCGCGAGGGACATCTTCTCTACGGCCATGGCTTACTTGCCCTCCTGCGCCGGTGCGTCCGCGAACGACGCCTGGTAGGCGGCGAACTGCGCGCGCTCCTCGTCGACGAGGGCGTGCCCGTCGGCGTAGACATTGTCGAAGATCGCCATGTGGTCCGGGTCGGGCATGGCGCGGACGGCCTCGCGCACGCGCTTGGCGAGCGCGTCGCTCTCCTCGTCGAGGGCGGTGAAGAACGCCTCGTCGGCGTGGCCCTCGTTCTCCAGGTACGTGCGCAGACGCAGGATCGGGTCCTTGGCCTCCCAGGCCTGGCGCTCCTCGTCGTGCCGGTACTTGGTCGGGTCGTCCGAGGTGGTGTGGGCACCCATCCGGTACGTGAAGGCCTCGACCAGCGTCGGGCCCTCACCGCGGCGTGCGCGCTCCAGCGCGGACCGGGTCACGGCGAGACAGGCGAGCACGTCGTTGCCGTCGACGCGGACACCGGGGAAGCCGAAGCCCTGTGCGCGCTGGTAGAGCGGCACCCGGGTCTGGCGCTCGGTGGGCTCGGAGATCGCCCACTGGTTGTTCTGGCAGAAGAACACGACCGGGGCGTTGTAGACCGCGGAGAAGGTGAAGGACTCGGCGACATCGCCCTGGCTGGAGGCGCCGTCACCGAAGTACGCGATCACCGCGGAGTCGGCGCCGTCCTTGGCGACACCCATCGCGTAGCCGGTCGCGTGCAGCGTCTGCGAGCCGATCACGATCGTGTACAGGTGGAAATTGTTGCTGTTCGGGTCCCAGCCACCGTGGTTCACACCACGGAACATCCCCAGCAGATTCGTCGGGTCGACCCCGCGGCACCAGGCGACTCCGTGCTCCCGGTAGGTCGGGAAGACGTAGTCGTCGTCGCGCAGGGCCCGTCCCGAGCCGATCTGGGCGGCCTCCTGGCCGAGCAGCGAGGCCCACAGGCCCAGCTCGCCCTGGCGCTGGAGGGCGGTGGCCTCAGCGTCGAAACGACGCGTCAGGACCATGTCCCGGTAGAGCCCGCGCAGCTCCTCGGGGCTCAGGTCGATGTCGTAGTCCGGGTGCTCGACCCGCTCACCCTCGGGCGTCAGCAGCTGTACGAGCTGGGGCTCGGAAGTCTGCGGCTTCTTCGCGGCGCTGGCGCTGGCGCGCTTACTGCTGCGGCGCGGTTTGCGCGCGGCAGTGCTCTCCACGGTCACGTGCGTGCTCCTCCGTCTGTCCGGCCCCCGGGGTCCGCCGGGAGACCAGTGCGGCTCGCCTGTATCCGTACCCGTGCACGGGGTGGGTGCCGCTCGGCCGGGAACAGGCGTGACAGGTGCCCCGGCGAGCGCCCTGCCAAAGGCACGTTACCCAGTGGGCCGCATTACTGCGAAACCCCATTTGACCTGCGATTTTGCTTGGATTTCCAAGTAAATCGAGAAAAGCGGGAACAACCACTGGTCACAGCCTTGCGGGCCGCCGGAACAGGGGCACGTTATCCCGCTCACCCCGGGCACGGGAAGAGTGAGTATGTGAGACTGTTTTAGTGGGCGACGAGGGAAAAATCACGGTATTCCTGGTTGACGACCACGAGGTCGTTCGGCGTGGCGTCCATGAGCTGCTGTCGGTCGAGGACGACATCGAGGTCGTCGGGGAGGCCGGGACGGCGGCGGACGCCCTGGTCAGGATTCCGGCCGTCCGTCCCGACGTGGCCGTGCTGGACGTACGTCTTCCGGACGGCAGCGGGGTGGAGGTGTGCCGTGAGGTCCGTTCCCGCAACGATGACATCAAATGCCTGATGCTGACGTCGTACGCCGACGACGAGGCCCTTTTCGACGCGATCATGGCCGGGGCCTCCGGTTACGTCCTCAAGGCGATCCGCGGCACCGAGCTCCTGACGGCGGTACGGGACGTTGCGGCGGGCAAATCGCTGCTGGACCCGGCGGCCACCGCGCGCGTCCTGGAGCGGCTGCGGGACGGCAACACCCCCAAGGGGGACGAGAAGCTCGCGAGCCTGACCGATCAGGAACGCAGGATCCTGGACCTGATAGGGGAGGGACTGACGAACCGGGCGATCGGCGAGCGGCTGCACCTCGCCGAGAAGACCATCAAGAACTACGTCTCCAGCCTGCTCGCCAAGCTGGGCATGGAGCGGCGCTCGCAGGCCGCGGCGTACGTGGCGAGGATGCAGGCGGAGCGACAGCGCTGAGGGGGCGCGGCTGACGGGGCACGGCTGAGGTGGTGCGGCTGAGGGTGGTGCGGCTGAGGGTGGTGCGCTGCTGTAGGCGCGCGGCTCGGGGTGCGCCCCTGAAAGGTGCTGTTGCTGAAGTGCGCCGCTGAAGTGCGGCGGCTGAACGTCCGTTTCAGGACCTACGTCCCTCCGGGGCCGGGCCGGGTGGCCCTTTTCCCGGGCACGACCAGCGGCCGATCGTGGAGTTCATGCCCTCCGAAGACCCCTGTCCCACCGACGAACTGCGCACCGTCGAGCTGCTCTCCCGGGTGTCGTACGGACGGCTGGCGACCAACCTGCACGCGATGCCCGTCGTCGCACCGGCCCGCCACGTCGTCTCGGACAGGCACGTCCTGCTGCGCGTCCACGCCGGCCTCGGATTCCACCAGACGTGCGGCGGCAGCGTGGTGGCCTACGGCGCGGACAACCTCAACTCGGGAGCGGCCGCCCTCTGGTCGGTCCAGTTCACCGGTACCGCGGAGGTCGTCACGCCGACAGCGGCCGAGATGGAGAGCTTCGGTGACGCCGGGCCTCGCCGCGTCAACGGGGAGCCCTTCGATCCGGTGTATCTGCGCATCGAGCCCCGGTTCGCCTCGGTGCACGAGTTGGACTATTCCGAAGAGCGACCTGAGCGACACGCTGCGTGATCTATCATCTGGCAAGTGCCGCGCTCATCTGCTACTGCCCGACCTCCGCTGGGTGAACTGCTGCGCCGGTACGAGAGCCCCGGCGAGCCCCTCTCCTGCGAGCCCGTCACCCAGGGCCTCCTCAACCGCGGCTACCGCCTCGCCACCACCCGCGGCGCCTACTTCCTCAAGCACCATCTGGACGCGCCGACCGCCGACCGCGACACCATCGTCCGCCAGCACCGCGCCACCCAGCGCCTCCAGTCCCTGGGCGTCCCTGTGGCCCCGCCCGTCCAGGACACGGCGGGCGACACCGTCGCGGTCATCGGCGGCCGCTGCTACGCCCTGCACCCCTGGGTGGACGGCCGGCACCGGGTCGGCGCCCAGCTGACCACCGCCGAGTCCCGGCGCCTCGGCGCGCTGCTGGGCCTGGTGCACACCGCACTGGAGCGGGTGATGGAGACCGGCCACAGCAGCGGGGGCAACGGCGAACACGGCCGCGACGAGCACCGCAGCGCCGACCCGGACGAGACCTTCGCGCTGATCGACGAGCTGCTGGATCTCGCCCGCGCCCACCGTCCCCGGGACGCCTTCGACGCCCTCGCCGAGCACCGGCTGCTGGAGCGCCGCGCCCTGCTGGAGCGGCACGCGCACCGCCGCCCTCCCCCGGGCGCCGCCGGCGGCTGGGTGCACGGCGACTTCCACCCGCTGAACCTCCTCTACCAGGGCGCCGAGCCCGCCGCGATCGTCGACTGGGACCGGCTGGGGGTACAGCCTCGCGCCGAGGAGGCCGTACGGGCCGCGGCGATCTTTTTCGTACGACCGGCGGGCGAGCTGGAGCTGACGAAGGTACGGGCGTACGCGCGCGCCTACCGGCGGGCGGCCGGGGCGGACCGCGCGGAGCTGGCCGCCGCGGTGCACCGGGTGTGGTGGGAGCGGCTCAACGACTTCTGGATACTGCGCTGGCGCTACCAGCTGCACGACCGCAGGGCCGACCCGCAGTTTCCTGCGGCGTCGGCCCTGGCGGTGTGGTGGACACGGGAGTACGAGGCGGTGTGCGAGGCCTTCGCGGGGTGAGCGAGGGGGTCAGCGCTAGGGGGTGCCGCCGTTCGCGCCCGCGGTGGTGCCGCCGACAGTCGTGCCACCGTCCGCCGCCGGGTCCGTGGGCGGGTCCGTCGGCGGGTCCGTCGGCGGGTCCGTCGGGGTGTCCGTCGGGTCGTCGGTCGGGGTGTCCGTCGGGTCGTCCGTCGGGTCGTCCGGCGGGGTCTCCGGCGCGGACGGAGTGTTCTCCGTCGGGGTGTCGGACGGCGTCCAGGGCTCCTGGTTGCCTCCCGTGGACTGCTCCGGCTGCTCGCTCTCCTCGTCCTCCGTCTCCGGCGGCGCCGAGGACGGCTCCGCCGACGTGCTGGGAGTGTTGGAGACGGTTGTCCGGTCGCCCGGGTTCTTGCCGGAGTCGGCCGCGCGGTCCAGCGCGAAGGCCACACCCGCGGCGATCGCGATCACCGCGAGGACGACGAACAGCAGCACCTTGCCGCGGCCACCGCCCCGGCCGGCGGCGCCTGCGCCGATGTACGCCCCGTCGTCGGGGTTCCGCGGCGGCAGGAGCGGGCCCTGCGAGGTGTCCCCGTGGGGCGGGTGCCCCATCGCGGTCGTCGCGGTCATGCCCATCGCCGGGGTGTGGCCGCCCTCGTGCATCTCGACCGGGCCCGTGTTCCACGTACCCGTGTGGCTGCCCTGCTGCTGGAGCATCTGCAGCCCGTACTGCACCAGGCCGCGCATCTCCTCGGCGCTCTGGAACCGGTCGTCCGGGTCCTTCGCGAGCGCCCGGATGACGAGCCCGTCCAGCTCGGGCGGCGCCACGTCCGAGGCCTCGGACGGCGGCACGGGGGCGTCCTGGACGTGCTGATAGACGACGGAGAGCGGGGTCTCACCGGTGAACGGCGGACGCAGCGCGAGCAGTTCGTACAGCAGACAGCCCGTGGCGTACAGGTCCGAGCGGTGGTCGACCGCCTTGCCGAGCGCCTGCTCGGGGGAGAGGTACTGCGGCGTGCCCATGACCATGCCGGTCTGGGTCATCGTCGTCGACGCGCCGTGCAGGGCGCGGGCGATGCCGAAGTCCATCACCTTCACGGCGCCGCTGTGGGTGATGATGACGTTCGCGGGCTTGATGTCGCGGTGCACGATGCCGTGCTGGTGCGAGTACGCGAGTGCTTCGAGGACGCCGGAGACGATGATCAGCGCCTGCTCGGGCGGCGGCGCCTCGGCGTCGATGAGGAGGTCGCGGATGGTGCGGCCCTCGACCAGCTCCATGACGATGTAGGGCACGGACTGGCCGTTCGCGACGTCCTCGCCGGAGTCGTACACGGCCACGATGGCGTGGTGGTTGAGTCCGGCGACCGACTGCGCCTCGCGCGTGAAGCGGGCCTTGGACACGGGGTCCTCGGCGAGGTCGGCGCGCAGCAGCTTGACGGCGACGGTGCGGCCGAGCCGTACGTCCTCCGCCGCGAACACCTCGGCCATGCCGCCGCGTCCGAGGCGGTGCGTCAGGCGGTACCGCCCGTCGCCGACGAGTCCGCCGACGCCCCAGGATTCCGCAGCATCCCAGACTCCGCCGCCACTTGCTTCGGGTTCGGGTGCCATCAGTCCTCGCCGTCGTATCTTTGCCGGGCCGAGCGCTCGCGCGGTCGGTGTTCCTCGGGTGCCTTGGTGCTCTGCCACGTCACGCTACAGGCTCCGCGCGGCGGCCCGGTTCGAGATGGACCGGCCATCAAACCCGTTGCCGCTGCGCCCATGCAAATTCCATGAGTTTCCTGTAACGCTTGCGAGACGCTTCTTGTGCGTACGGTCACGGAACGGGCACCCGGCTTGACGTGTCCGTGCCCTGGGGCAGACTTGGCCCGTAAATCCGGATCATCGCGGGCACGCCAGCGCGCGTAGGGGGAGCACGACATGAGCCAGGACGGGGCACACGGCGGCGGCCGTTACGCGGGCGGTTCGGTCGCCGGCGGCCGGTACCAGCTTCGCGACCTGCTCGGCGAAGGCGGTATGGCCTCGGTCTATCTGGCCTACGACAGCGCGCTGGACCGCCAGGTCGCCATCAAGACGCTCCACACCGAGCTCGGTCGCGAGCAGTCCTTCCGCGAGCGCTTCCGGCGCGAGGCGCAGGCCGTCGCCAAGCTGTCCCACACCAACATCGTGTCGGTCTTCGACACGGGTGAGGACGAGCTCGACGGTTCCCTGATGCCGTACATCGTCATGGAGTACGTGGAGGGCAATCCGCTCGGTTCGGTCCTGAACGCCGACATCCAGCAGCACGGCGCGATGCCCGCCGACAAGGCGCTCAAGGTGACCGCGGATGTGCTGGCGGCGCTGGAGACCAGCCATGAAATGGGCCTGGTCCACCGGGACATCAAGCCCGGCAACGTGATGATGACCAAGCGCGGCGTCGTCAAGGTCATGGACTTCGGTATCGCACGCGCCATGCAGTCGGGCGTCACGTCGATGACGCAGACCGGCATGGTCGTCGGTACTCCGCAGTATCTGTCGCCCGAACAGGCGTTGGGGCGCGGTGTCGACGCCCGCTCCGACCTGTACTCGGTCGGCATCATGCTCTTCCAGCTGCTGACGGGCCGGCTGCCGTTCGACGCGGACTCGCCGCTGGCCATCGCCTACGCGCATGTGCAGGAGGAGCCGGTCGCTCCGTCCTCCATCAACCGCGCGGTGACTCCGGCGATGGACGCGCTGGTCGCCCGGGCGCTGAAGAAGAACCCGAACGAGCGTTTCCCGAATGCGGCCGCGATGCGCGACGAGTGCATGCGCGTCGCCGGCGCGGGGCAGACGGGTGCGCCGGTGATCGTCGCCGGGGGGCCGGTCAGCAGCGGCGCGGGCGTCGGCTCGGCGGTCTTCCCGCCGGTGGACCAGGCGACGCCGGCCCCGCCGAGCGTTCACCAGCCGTACCAGCCGGGGCCGGTTTCGGGTCCGGTTCCAGGGCCGGTTCCGGGACCGTACGGGCATCCGACACCGGCCCCGGCGCCCGCACCGGCTCCGACGTACGGGTACCCGCATCAGGCCCCGCCGCCGGCCCCGGTGTACCAGTCGACGACTCCGCCTCCGTACACCATCTCGCCGCAGCAGACGGGCGGTTCGACGGGCGGCGGTGGCGGCAGCCGGAACATGCCGGTGATCGTGGGCTCGGCCGTGGTGGCGCTGCTGGCGATCGGCGGTCTGATCGCCGTCCTGAACCTGGGCGGCAAGGACGACCCGGGCGCGGGCGGCACCACCTCGGGCGCGAGTGGGACGCCGGCGGCGGAGCACAAGCCGCCGGAGCGCAACCGGACGATGGACAAGGAGGAGTGCACGGATGCCTCCGAGGACAGCGACGATCCGAAGAAGGTCCAGGCTCCGAGCTTCGTCTACAAGGACCTGATCTCCGTCAAGCAGTGCATCCAGGCGGCGGGCTGGCAGATCAAGGAAACCCGGGTGGACAACCCTCAGTACGCGGAGGACCAGGTCATCGAGCAGTTCCCGACCGAGGGCACGGCCGTGGTGCCCGGGAACCAGACGTTCGAGCTGAAGATCGCCACCGGAGACCCGGGGCAGTAGTCACCTCTTCGGTCACCTTCTTCTCGGTCACCTCCTTCGGTCACCTCCTTCCTCCTTCGGTCACCTTCTTCGAAACGGCCCGGCACGCGACTGGCGTGCCGGGCCCATTTGCGTGCGCCGGCCGGACTCCGTACCCGGGATGCCGGAAATGCTCAGGTATGTGACGCTGAGTCCGGTATTCCTGAATCTCGGCGACTTGGCACGGGAGGGGGTCACCCAGTGGCTCCGAGGCTCCGCACGCATTGCGTGACGACCATCGCGGCTTTCGCGGCCGTTGTGCTGGCGACCATGCCTGTCGGGGCGTACACCGATGACCACGACTCGTGGGGCTTCGCAGCAACGTTTCGGGGGAACGCCGACGGCCGGCACGGCGCTGAGGGCAGCCGGAGCCTTGAAGCCCAGGACCGCGAGGACGCCAAGCACCCGCACGGCCTTCAGGACCCTCAGGACCGTCATGACCCTCAGGACCCTCAGGGGCGTCGGGCGTCCCGGGTGACGGGCACGCCGACACCCGTTCGGCCCAGCGGTTCCGGGAAGCCTGCGCACGGCAAGACGCCGAGGACCACCGGAGAGCAGGACCCAGGGCCGTCGGCACGGCCCGGCACGAGCGCAGGACGGGGCCCGAAGCAGGACCCGCAGCCGGACCCCAAGCCGGACACCGAGCGGGACCCGAAGGGGAACGTCGACGCCCGCCCCAAGAGCACCCCGAAGGCCTCCCCCTCCATGTCCCCTTCACCCTCGCTGGCCGGGCGTCAGGCAGGTGAGGGCCGTCGGCGACCTGGCCGTACGGCCCCGCCCGTCCCCACCGCGACCGCGTCGCCCGAGGCCGGGCACGACAGCGGGGACCACCGCGAACTCGAGCGCCAGCGCGAGCGCGAGCAGGCGAGTGAGCGGGAGCGAAAGCGCGAGGCGGCGGAGTTGCGGAAGCAGCTGCTGATGGAGCAGCGCGAGCGGGAGGCACGCGACGCGGCCTCGGCGCCCGCCGTCCCCGTATCGCCGCCCGTGGCGCCCCCGTCGCCCAGCGCACCCGCCGCCGTCGGCAAGGCGGCGCCACCGTCCCTCACCCGGCCACTGGAGCGCCAGGTTCCGATCATGACGCTCGGCGCCGGATTCGCCCTGATGGGGCTGGGTCTCGGCTACATGGGACTGCGACTCCGTCGCCACTAGCCCTGGGCCGGAACCCTCCGTGAGGCCCCTCGTCCCTCGTACGGCCTATGCGCAACATCCGTCTCAGGTCGGTTGTCCGCGCCGACATACCCGGTATACATACTGAGTATGTCGATCCGCCACGGACTTCTCGCCCTCCTCGAACGCGGCCCTCGCTACGGCTCTCAGCTACGTACGGAGTTCGAGTCCCGTACGGGAGCCACCTGGCCGCTCAACGTCGGCCAGGTCTATACGACTCTCAGCCGGCTGGAGCGCGACGGCATGGTCGTACAGGACCAGGAGGACGAGGCCGGTCATGCGCTCTACGCCATCACGGACGCCGGGCGCGGAGAGCTGAAGTCCTGGTTCGAACGGCCCGTCGACCGCACCAGCCCGGCCCGCGACGAGCTGGCCATCAAGCTCGCCATGGCGGTCGGCGCGCCGACGGTCGACATCCGCGAGGTCATCCAGTCCCAGCGCCGGCACACCGTGAAGGCGATGCAGGACTACACCCGCCTCAAGGCCCAGGCGCTGGAATCACTGGAATCCGATCCCGCGAACCGCGACGAAGTCGCCTGGCTGCTCGTCCTGGAACAGCTCATCTTCCAGACCGAGGCGGAGGCCCGCTGGCTCGACCACTGCGAGGCCCGGCTCATCCGGCTCTCCGCGACGGCGTCCCTGGCTCCGGAGCCCGCACCCCCACCTGCCCCCGCTCCGGCGCCCGCACATGACCACCGGAGGCGGCGGGGCTGAGCTCCGGCTCCGTTCCGTGTCCCGCGTACCTCTCTCTTCACATCCGCTCGCGTACGCCCCTGCGCGCACGCCCAAGGGGGGACCCCTCCATGTCCGACCACTCCCACCAGCCGCAGCAGTCACCACAGCAGCCCGTGCTGCAGCTGCGGAACCTGACCCGCGTCCACGGCAGCGGCGCCACCGAGGTGCACGCCCTGCGCGGCGTCGACCTCAATGTGTACCCGGGTGAACTCGTCGCTGTCATGGGCCCGTCCGGCTCCGGCAAGTCGACGCTGCTCACGATCGCAGGAGGCCTCGACACCCCGAGCTCGGGCCAGGTGATCGTCGAGAACACCGACATCACCACCGCCGACCGCAAGACGCTCGCCGCCCTGCGCCGCCGCAGCATCGGTTACGTCTTCCAGGACTACAACCTCATCCCGGCGCTCACCGCGGCCGAGAACATCGCCCTGCCGCGCGAGCTCGACGGCACGTCCGCCCGCAAGGCCCGCGTCGAGGCCCTCGCCGCGCTGGAGGAGATGGGCCTGGGCCATCTCGCGGACCGCTTCCCCGACGAGATGTCCGGCGGACAGCAGCAGCGTGTGGCGATCGCCCGGGCCCTGGTCGGCGACCGCCGTCTCGTCCTCGCCGACGAGCCGACCGGCGCCCTGGACTCCGAAACCGGCGAATCCGTGCTCGCCCTGCTGCGCGCCCGCTGCGACGCGGGCGCGGCGGGCATCCTCGTCACCCATGAACCGCGCTTCGCGGCCTGGGCGGACCGGGTGGTCTTCCTGCGTGACGGCGCGGTCGTCGACCAGACCGTCCGTAGCGAGGCGGACTCCCTGCTGAGCGGGCAGGCGGCCGAGCGGTGACGAACTGGTACCACTCCTGGCGGGCCGCGATACGCATCGCCCGCCGTGACGCCTGGCGCGCCAAGGGGCGCAGCTTCCTCGTCCTGGCGATGATCGCCCTGCCGATCCTCGGTGTGAGCGCCGCCGATCTGACCCTGCGCAGCGCCGAACTCTCCACCGAGCAGAGCCTTCAGCGCACGCTCGGCGCCGCCGACGCCCGGATGTCCGACCCCGGCACCGGCGGGATGCCGATCCACCAGGCCCCCGACGGCACCAACTACGCCCCGGTGGAGAACGTCGACGACAAGCCGTTGCCCGACGGCGAAGCGGACATCAGCAAAGCCTTCCCGGCGGGCGCGAAGACCCTGGAGGACTCGACCGGCTACGGGAAACTGCGCACCGCCCACGGCCTGTTGAACGCCGACATCCGTGAGCTCAGAGCCACGGACCCGATGGCCGCGGGCATCATGACGCTCGTCAGCGGCCGGTTCCCCAAGGGGACCGACGAGGTGGCGGCGACGACCCATTTCCTGGAGTCCAGCGGGCTGAGCGTCGGTTCCAAGCTCTCGGTGCGCGGGTTCGACCGGGAGTACACGATCGTCGGCTCGTACGAGCTGCCCCAATCGCTCGCCGCCGACCAGGTCAACGCGCTCCCCGGGGCCCTGCTCGACCCGCTCGACAAGGCGCTGGTGGCCGGCGACCTGCCCGGCGTCGAGAAGAGCACCACCTATCTGGTGAGTGCTGCCGGTGGTTTCACGTGGAACATGGTCAAGGAGGCCAACACCAAGGGTGTGCTGGTGGCTTCGCGGGCCGTTCAGCTCGATCCGCCCGCCGATCCGGAGGTACCGCTCTATCAGCGGGAGGACTGGGGCGGCGGCTACGAGGAGAGCGTCGGCGCTCAGGCGGCGGCACTGGCCGCGGTCGGCACCGTCGTCGGCCTCGCCATGCTGGAGATCTGTCTGCTGGCCGGGCCGGCCTTCGCCGTGGGTGCCCGGCGCTCGCGCCGCCAGCTCGGACTGGTCGGTGCCAACGGCGGCGACCGCCGTCACATCCGCGCCATCGTCCTGGCAGGCGGCCTGGTGATCGGCTTCGTGGCAGCCGTCGTGGGCACCGTCCTCGGTCTCGTCCTCACCTTCGCCCTTCGCCCGCTGCTCGAGGAGTACATCGGGGCGCGCTTCGGCAGCTTCGACATCCGGCCGCTGGAGCTGCTCGGCATCGGGCTGCTCGCCGTGATGACCGGTCTGCTGGCCGCGATCGTTCCGGCCGTCACCGCCTCCCGGCAGACCGTCCTGGCCTCGCTCACGGGCCGCCGGGGCGTGCGCCGCAGCAGCCGGGTGCTTCCGGTGATCGGGCTGGTCGCGGTGCTGCTCGGCGCGGCGATCGCCCTGTACGGGTCGGTGTTCTCGGAGCAGTTCGTCATCGTCGCGGGCGGCAGCGCGATCGCGGAGCTGGGTGTGGTGGCCCTGACGCCCGCGCTGGTGGGCCTCTTCGGCCGCACCGGGCGCTGGCTGCCGCTCTCGCCCCGGCTCGCACTGCGCGACGCCGTGCGCAACCGGGGCCGCACGGCTCCCGCGGTGGCCGCGGTGCTGGCCGCGGTCGCGGGGACGGTCGCGGTGGCCACGTACGCGGCGAGCACGGACGCCCAGGGCGCGGCCGAGTACGAGGCCCAGCTGCCGCGCGGCGGGGTGTCCCTGGTGTTGGACGCGCCCGGCGGCCGGGATGTCGCCGAGGCCCGCGCTGCGGTGCAGAAGTACCTGCCGGTCGATGTGCGTGCCGATGTGGACCGTATCTCCGTCGGGAAGAAGCAGTGCACGATGTCCTACAGCGGCAGCCGCGGCTGCGGCCGCTACGAGGTCGTCGTACCGAAGGCGAACCAGTGCCCGCTGTGGACGTTCGGTCCCGGGGACGAGGACCCGGCGGAGAAGTTCACCGTGGCGCAGCGCCGCGCCTTCTCCAAGGACTGGCGCTGCCAGGAGAACCGCGGCTCCGTGTACGCCGAGGGCGGGGTGGTCATCGGCGACGCGAAGCTGCTGGAGGCCCTCGCCATCGAGGATCCGGGAGCCGTGAAGGCACTGGCGGACGGCAAGGTCGTGTCGTTCGACAAGCGCAACGTGGACAAGAGCGGCACGATCGGTATCCGGCTGATCACCGACAGCGAGGCGGCCGACAAGGCGGCCGAGGAGGGCAAGGAGGCGCCGGGCACGGTCAAGACGTTCCCCGCCTACCAGGCGCCCGGGGAGGTCACGTCGTACGGAATCTCCATGATCGTGCCCCCGGCGGCGGCCGGGACGGCCGGCGTCGCCACGGTCCCGTACGGCGCGTACTACACGACCGAGCAGGCGCCCACCAGCGAGCAGCGGCAGAAGCTCAACGGTGAGCTCGACAAGTCGGGTGCCGACGTCATGCTCCACATCGAGGAGGGGTACACCAGCGAGAACAACATCGTGCTGCTGGCGCTGACCGTATTCGCCGGGCTGATCACCATCGGTGCGGCCGGCATCGCCACCGGGCTCGCCCAGGCCGATGCCGAGGCGGACCTGAAGACGCTGGCTGCCGTCGGCGCCCCGCCGAGGGTGCGGCGCACGCTGAGCGGCTTCCAGTGCGGTGTCGTGGCCGCGATGGGTGTGGTGCTGGGCTCCGCGGCCGGTGTGCTGCCCGCGGTCGGGCTGCGGCTGACCGAGCAACGCCAGCAGCTCAAGTGGTACGAGGAGGTCCTCGACGCGGGCTTCGGCGGAGGCCTCACCCGGCCGCACGTCCTGATCGTCGTCCCCTGGGAGACCCTGGCCGCCCTGATCGTCGCCGTCCCGGTCGGCGCGGCCGTCCTCGCGGCCCTGGTCACCCGCTCCCGCGGGGCACTGGCCCGGCGGGAGGCCATCTGACCGGCCGATTCTGCGGCTCTGTGACGGGTCTGTGCCCCCGTACGAGGGTGGATCACCCTTGTACGGGGGCACACCCTGTGGGACAGCACATGTGCGAGAGAATGGCGGCATGGAGATGCCGAGGAATGAACGGTCGCCGCAGAGCCCCCACGTCCTCGTAGTGGGACAGGACGGGATGGCGCTCGGAGGCGGTGAAGCTGACGACGAATCGCGCGAGGTCCCTGTGACGGACATGGTGGAACAGCCTGCGAAGGTCATGCGCATCGGAAGCATGATCAAGCAGCTGCTGGAGGAAGTGCGGGCGGCACCTCTCGACGAGGCCAGCCGCGTCAGACTCAAGGAAATCCACCGCGGCTCGGTCAAGGAGCTCGAGGACGGCCTCGCTCCGGAACTGGTCGAGGAGCTCGAGCGTCTCTCGCTGCCGTTCACCGACGAAGCGATCCCTTCGGAGGCGGAACTGCGCATCGCGCAGGCCCAGTTGGTCGGCTGGCTGGAAGGCCTCTTCCACGGCATCCAGACGGCGCTGTTCGCCCAGCAGATGGCCGCCCGCGCCCAGCTGGAGCAAATGCGCCGCGCCCTGCCTCCGGGAGCCCCGACCGACGACGACTCCTCCCACGGCGCCATCCGCTCGGGCCCGTACCTCTAGACGCCTGCGTGTGGGCCCCTAGACGCCTGCGTGTGGGCCCCGTTTCCCGAAAGGGAACGGGGCCCACGGCTGTACAGGGAACCCCAAGTCCGGCCGCAGGCGGGCGCACGCCCACCGGCCTGTGGGCCGACCCGCAGCCCCCGCCTCAGCCCGCAGCCGGGTCCGTGTCACCGCCCGCCGTCGGCGCCACCAGCACCACCTTGCCCACGTTCGCACCCGACTCCAGCACCCGGTGCCCCTCCGCCGCCTCCCGCATCGGCACGGTGCGATCCACCACCGCCCGCACCGTCCCGGCCGCGACCAGCGGCCACACGTGCTCCCGCACCGCCGCCACGATCGCCGTCTTCTCATGCAGCGGCCGCCCCCGCAGCGACGTCGCCGTCACCGCCGCCCGCTTCCCCAGCAGCGCCCCCAGATTCAGCTCGCCCTTCACCCCACCCTGCAGCCCGATCACGGCAAGGCGGCCGCTCACGGCCAACGCCCGCACATTCCGGTCCAGATACTTCGCGCCGATGATGTCGAGGATGACGTCCGCTCCCGCGCCCCCCGTCGCCTCCCTGATCTCCTCCACGAAGTCCTGCTCGCGGTAGTCGATCAGGATGTCCGCGCCCAGCTCCGCGCAGCGCGCCAGCTTCTCCGGCCCACCCGCGGTGACCGCGACCTTCGCGCCCACCGCCTTCGCCAGCTGGATCGCCATCGTGCCGATCCCGCTGGCACCACCGTGCACCAGCAGCGTCTCGCCCGGCCGCAGATGCGCCACCATGAACACGTTGGACCAGACCGTGCACGTCACCTCCGGCAGCGCCGCCGCGGTGACCAGGTCCACCCCCTCGGGCACCGGCAACAGCTGCCCGACCGGCACCGCCACCTTCTCCGCGTATCCGCCGCCCGCCAGCAGCGCGCACACCTCGTCGCCGACGCTCCACCCGGACACCCCGGGGCCGAGCTCGGCGATGCGCCCCGAGCACTCCAGCCCGGGGTACGGGGACGACCCGGGCGGCGGGTCGTAAAAGCCCTGCCGCTGCAGCAGATCCGCGCGGTTGACGGCGCTCGCGGCAACTTCGACAAGGACTTCCCCCTCGCCGGCCTCGGCATCGGGCACCTCCGCCCACACCAGCGCCTCGGGACCACCTGGTTCGGGAATCGTGATCGCATGCATGGCCGCGAGGCTACTCCGACGTCCCCCGGCCGCTACTCGACGGCACCCGGGGGCGGCGCGTTCGTCGCCCGCACGATGGCGATCAGACGGTCCGTCAACTGCAGCGGGCTCGCCTGAGGATCGTCGTAACCGAGCAGCCGGTGCCCGCGCAGCACGCTCACCACCAGGTCGTCCGTCTCCCGGACGCTCTTGCCGACCTCGCTCTTCGTCACCGGCCGCTCGATGACATCGAGCCCGGTGCCCTGCTGGATCAGGTCCTCCATCACCCTGCCCGCACTCGGGCTGAGCACGGACAGCCCGAGCAGGCGGCCCGCCGCACTGGCGCTGGTGATCACCGCATCCGCCCCGGACTGCCGCAGCAGCGGTGCGTTCTCCTCTTCCCGTACCGCGGCGACGATCTTCGCCCCACGATTGAGCTGCCTCGCCGTCAGCGCGACCAGAACGGCCGTGTCATCACGCTGTGTGGCGATGATGATCTGTCGTGCCCTCTGCAGCTCCGCGCGCAGCAGCACCTCACTGCGGGTCGCGTCCCCGATCACGCCCGCGAACCCGTCCACGTTCGCCGCCTCGATGACCTTCGAACTCGGGTCCACGACGACGACCTGCTCCTTCTTCAGGCCCGTGGCGCACAGGGTCTGAACTGCGGAACGTCCCTTCGTACCGAAGCCGACGACTACGGTGTGGTCGCGCACGGTGTCCCTCCAGCGGTTCAGCCGCCACTCCTCCCGGGTCCGCCTGGTGAGAACCTCGAGAGTCGTGCCGACCAGGATGATCAGAAAGACCACGCGCAGTGGTGTCACGACCAGCACATTGACCAGTCGCGCGCTGGCACTGTGCGGCACGATGTCGCCATACCCCGTGGTGGAGAGGGTGACGGTCGCGTAATAGACGGCATCGAGGAAATCGACGCGCTCGTCCGCGTTGTCGTAGTAGCCGCCGCGGTCGAGCCAGACGATGAGCACCGTCAGCAACAGCACCAGCATCGCCACCAGCAGGCGTTTGCCGACCTGGCGCAGGGGCCGCTCGACGACCGGGCGTGGCATCGTCACACGTGCGGTGACCAGCTGTTCCTCCGCCTGCCGGGCCATCGCGTCCTGGCCAGGCAGTTTCACGTGAAACACCCTTCGCCGGCCGGCGACCACGGCAGATCGAGGACCTCCAGCTCATCGCCGACGCGCGCCCCGCCGGGCGGTACGACGGCGAGGCCGTGCGCGGCGGCGATACCCCGGAGCATGGCCGGACCGTTGTAGTGCACCGGTACGAGCCGGTCGCCGCGGCGCACCACAGGCACCAGCCGCGTGTCGTACGGATGACCCTGTACCTCGTCCCGCAGGCAGGTGCGATACGGGGCCGGGGCAGCCACCGCGGCCTCCCGCCCGGACATGCCCCGCAGCAGCGGCTCGGCAAGGGTGAGCAGCCCGGAGACCGCGGCCAACGGATTTCCGGGCAGCCCCACCAGATACCGGCCGGGCGCGAGCCTGGCCATCAGCATGGGATGTCCAGGACGTACGGCGACACCGTCGACGAGCAGCTCGGCCCCCGCCTTCCGCAGCACCGGGTGGACATGGTCGACCGGTCCGGCCGCCGTACCGCCCGTGGTGACGAGGAGGTCGGCCTCCGACGATGTGATGGCCCGGTGCAGCGCCTCCGCGTCGTCACCGATCCGCCGGGTCGCGAGCACCTCGGCGCCGAGCGCGCGCAGCCAGGGCCCGATCATCGGCCCGAGGGCATCACGAATGAGCCCATCCTGGGGCAGCCCCATGGTCAGCAACTCGTCGCCGAGCACGAGCACTTCGACGCGCGGTCGGCGGACAACCAGCAACTGGTCGTATCCGGCGGCCGCGGCGAGCCCGAGCGCGGCCGGAGTCACCGGGGCTCCGGCGGGCAGGAGTTGGTCCCCGGACCGGCATTCCTGGCCGCGGGGTCTGATGTCCTGACCGTGCGTCACCTGCCGCTGGGCATGGAGATGGCCGCTCCCGTCGGCGCGGGAGTGCTCGCTGCGGATGACGGCTGTGGCCCCGGCCGGGATCCGGGCGCCGGTGGCGATCCGCACGGCCGTACCGTCGGTGAGCGCCTCCGGCTCGCTGTGCCCGGCGAGGATGCCGCTGCCGCTGCTCCGGACCGTCCACGGGCCCGGTCCTGCGACGGCCCAGCCATCCATGGCGGAGGTGTCGAAGGACGGCAGATCGGTGAGCGCGGTGAGCGGTTCGGCGAGGACCTGCCCGAGGGCCCGGTCGAGGGGCTCGTGCCGGACCCGAGGCGGAGTACCGCGGCCCGCACGCGCCGCGAGGGCACGAGCCTCGCCCCAGGGGATCGCCCGGTGCCGCTCGGTCTCGGTGGCAGGTCGCCCCTTGCCGGGGGCGGGCTGCCGGCCCACGAGGGCGAGAGCGTCCTCCATGCCGTCGTCGTCGGCGGCGCCACCGGCCATGGCCGCAGCCGTGCCTGTGGCCGGTGACGCAGCCGTGCCCGTGGCTGGGGCCGTGGCTGGGGTGTCTGCGTGGCCGCCGACGCCCGGACCCGTACCGGACCCTCCTGCGTCAGCCTGTCCGGGCGCGCCCGGAGCATCGGGTTCGTGGTCCTGCGTGGTCATCAGCTGCCGGCCTCGTCCGCTTCCGCCGCTTCCGCCGCCCAGCGGTCGGCGAGCGCGGCCGCCTTGCGCGCCGCTTCGGCAACCGCCTGGGCGCTGTCACCGCCCGCCTTGGCCGCCGCATAGCCGACGAGGAACGTGGTCAGCGGTGCTGCGGGCCGGGCGACGCCGTGCGCGGCGTCCCGGGCCAGGTCGAGGAGGACGCCGGTGTCGACGTCGAGCTCGATGCCGAGTTCGGTCTTGACTGCGGTGATCCATTCATCCAGCACGTTCCCATGCTCCCTGATTCGGGCCCTGGCCGCGGCAATGTCCTCCCAGGTGTCGCAGTCGAAGGCGTCGAGCGGCCCCGCGGCGACCCGGTGGAACTTCAGCTCCTGCGTCAGACGCCGCAGCGGCAGCCCGGCGAGTCCGCCGTGCTCGGTGGCGATGAGCGCCAGTTCGCGGCGCAGCGGCTCCGTCCGGTAGGCGGCAACGAGCGGCTGGTCCCGCCCGTCGGCGTCGGTGAGCAGCGTGGCTTCCGGCCCGCCGGGCTCCAGCGCGTCGATCAGCCGTCGTACCGTCGCATCGCCGAGAAACGGCAGATCCGCGGAGAGCACGAGAACCGTGCCGGCCGCGGTCTGCCGCACTCCCGCGTCGAGCGCGGCGAGCGGACCTCCGCCGGGCGGGGTCTCGCGCGCCCAGATCACGGGGCGCGCGGTCGCCCGCCGGTCACCCACGACGACGGTGCGGCCGGCGCCTTGGCACACCGCGAGCACACGCTCGAGCAACGCCCGGCCGCCGACGCTCACTCCGGGCTTGTCCGCTCCGCCGAGCCGCTTGGCGGCACCTCCGGCGAGCACGATCGCGTCGTACTCCGCTTCCGCAGTCACCCCAGCAGTATGGGCCGCGATCACCCGTACCGAACCGCTCGGGACCGCTCGGGACCGCTCGGAGACCGCGGACGCCCCGGAATCGCCCGGGATCCCCGGAAACGCTCGGCGCTACAGCGTGCGCAGCAGCACTGCCGGATTCTCCACGCAGTCGGCCACATACCGGAGGAAGCCGCCCGCCGTGCCACCGTCGCACACCCGGTGGTCGAAGGTGAGCGAGAGCTGGACGATTTGCCGGACCGCGAGCTCGCCCTCGTGCACCCAGGGCTTCGGCACGATGCGGCCGACCCCGAGCATGGCCGCCTCCGGGTGGTTGATGATCGGGGTGGACCCGTCGACACCGAACACTCCGTAGTTGTTCAGCGTGAACGTGCCGCCGGTGAGATCCGCCGGGGTCAGGGCGCCCCGTCGTGCCGTCTCGGTCAGCCGGGCGAACTCCTCGGTGAGCGACTCGGCCGTACGGCTGTGTGCGTCCCGCACGACGGGGACGACCAGGCCGCGCTCGGTCTGGGCCGCGAAGCCGAGATGCACCTCGGGCAGACGCACGATCTCCCTGGCATCCAGGTCCACCGTGGCGTTCAGCTCGGGGTAGCGGGCGAGAGCGGCCGTGCAGATCCGGGCGAGCAGGGCGAGGAGCGAGATCTTCGGCCCGCCCGCCGCGTTCATCGCCCGGCGCGCGGCCATCAGCTCGGTCGCGTCCGCGTCGACCCAGCAGGTCGCGTCCGGTATCTCCCGGCGGCTGCGGGACAGCTTCTCCGCGACGGCCCCGCGCACCCCGCGCAGCGGGATCCGCTCGACTCCTGCGACAACGGGTGCGGGCGCGGAAGTGGGTGCCGCTGCGGGCGTCGGAGTGGGCGCGGCCTGCTGCGGCGCGGCGGTGCCGGCGAGGGACCGTACCGCCTGCTCCACGTCGGCCCGCAGAATCAGCCCGTCGGGCCCGGATCCGTGCAGCTGACGCAGATCGACCCCGTTCTCCCTGGCCAGCCTCCGCACCAGCGGCGAGATCACCGCCACAGGGCCTTCACGGTCCGTCGCGAGCGGAGCGGCAGGAGCGGCAGGAGCGGCAGGAGCGAACTCCTCGTCGATGACCGCATCGGGCGCCGGGCTCTCCACAGCGCTGTCCCACACGGGCTCCGGGAAGCTGTGCCCGCCGCCCGGCCGGTCCCCCGACGCGGACGCATGGGCAGCGCCCGGCGAGACATGGCCGCCTGCCCGGCCGGCACCCGGAGCACCGCTGCCGGCCGACGCCGTGGAGTGAGCGGCGCCCGACAGCGCCGTCGGCCGGATCCGGCGTCGACGGGCCGCCGGGGCGCCCGTGCCGTACCCGACCAGCACATTGCCGGAGGACTCGTCCCCGGAGATTCCGGAGCTGCCGGAGGTGCCAGAGGCGCCGGATCCGGCCGCCGCCCCGGAGTCCCCGGGTCCCGGTTCCGACGCGCCTACCGCGACGGTCAGCAGCGGCGACCCGACGGGCAGCTCCGTGCCCTCCTCACCGAAGCGCGCGGTCACCACGCCCGCGTACGGGCACGGCACCTCCACCATCGCCTTGGCCGTCTCGACCTCGACGACCGGCTGGTCGATGGCGACGACATCGCCCACCGAGACCAGCCAGCGCACGATCTCCGCCTCGGTCAGGCCTTCACCGAGGTCGGGCAGCTTGAATTCGAGCACCTGGGCCATCAGCTCTGCGCCTCCCACTGCAGCCGGGCGACCGCATCCAGAATCCGGTCCACACCCGGCAGATGGTGCCGCTCCAGCATCGGCGGCGGGTACGGGATGTCGAAGCCGGCCACGCGCAGCACCGGCGCCTCCAGGTGGTGGAAGCAGCGCTCGGTGACCCGGGCGGCTATCTCCCCGCCAGGGCCGCCGAAGCCGTTCGACTCATGGACGACGACCGCTCGCCCGGTGCGCCGCACCGACGCGCACACCGTCTCGTCGTCGAACGGCACGAGCGAGCGCAGATCGACGACCTCGAGGTCCCAGCCCTCGGCCTGTGCCGCCTCGGCCGCCTCCATACAGACCGGCACCGACGGGCCGTACGTGATGAGCGTGGCGCTGCGACCCGGGCGCCGTACCACCGCGCGGCCGATCGGCTCCACCGCCGCCGGGGCTTCCGGCGACCAGTCGGCCTTCGACCAGTACAGCCGCTTCGGCTCCAGGAAGACCACCGGGTCGTCGGAGGCGATCGCCGCCCGCAGCAGCCCGTAGGCGTCGTCGACCGTCGCGGGCGTGACGACATGGAGCCCCGGAGTCGCCATGTAGTACGCCTCGGAGGAGTCGCTGTGGTGCTCGACGCCGCCGATCCCGCCGCCGTACGGCACCCGAACCGTGATCGGCAGCGGCATGGCGCCCCGCGTGCGGTTGCGCATGCGGGCGACATGGCTGATCAGCTGCTCGAACGCCGGATAGGCGAAGGCGTCGAACTGCATCTCCACGACGGGCCGCAGCCCGTACATCGCCATGCCGACGGCCGTCCCGAGGATGCCGGCCTCGGCGAGCGGCGTGTCAGTACAGCGGTCCTCGCCGAACTCCTTGGCGAGCCCGTCGGTGACCCGGAACACACCGCCGAGCGTGCCGACGTCCTCGCCCATGACATGGACGGACGGGTCCTCTGCCATCGCGTCGCGCATCGCGCGCTGGAGGGCCTGCGCCATCGTGGCGGGCTTGGCGGCCCGCCCGGCAGTTGCCGTGCTCATCGTGCGTCACCCTCCGCGCCGTGCGCGCCTTCCCCGTCCTCGGCGTCCAGCTCCGCACGCAACTGCGCGGCCTGCTCCCTCAGTTGGCTGGTCTGCTCGGTGTAGACATGCGCGAACAGGTCCATCGGGTCGAGCACCGGATCGGCGTTCATCCGCTCCCTCAGCTGTGCGGCCATCGTCTCCGCGGCGTCGGCGGCCGCCCGTACGGTGTCCTCGTCGAGCAGTCCGCGCCCGGTCAGCTCTCGCTCGAGCAGCCGGATCGGGTCGTGCTCACGCCAGGTCTCCACCTCGGCGTCGGCCCGGTACCGGGTGGCGTCGTCGGCGTTCGTGTGCGCGTCCATGCGGTACGTGACGGCCTCGACGAGTGTGGGGCCCCCGCCGCGCCGCGCCCGCGCGACGGCATCGGTCAGCACCTCGTGCACCGCCACCGCGTCGTTTCCGTCGACCAGCCGGCCCGGCATTCCGTACCCGACCGCCTTGTGGGCGAGGGAGGGCGCGGCGGTCTGCTTGGCAAGCGGGACGGAGATCGCAAAGCCGTTGTTCTGCACGAGGAAGACGACGGGGGCCTTCCATACGGCGGCGAAGTTGAGCGCCTCGTGGAAGTCGCCCTCGCTGGTGCCGCCGTCGCCGACCATGGCGAGCGCGACGACGTCGTCACCCTTGAGGCGAGCCGCGTGCGCCAGGCCCACTGCATGCGGGAGCTGGGTGGCGAGTGGGGTGCACAGGGGCGCTATGCGGTGCTCGTGCGGGTCGTAACCGGTGTGCCAGTCGCCGCGCAGCAGCGTGAGCGCCTGGACGGGGTCGAGGCCACGGGCCACGGCCGCGAGGGTGTCCCTGTAGCTGGGGAAGAGCCAGTCGCGCTCCTCCAGGGCGAGCGCGGCGGTGACCTCGCACGCTTCCTGGCCGGTGCTCGACGGATAGACGGCGAGCCTGCCCTGCTTGGTGAGCGCGGTCGCCTGCGCGTTGTACCTGCGGCCGCGCACCAGCTCGGCGTACAGCCGCAGCAGCAGCTGGGGGTCCGCCCCGGCGGCCGCCTCCGTACCGAGCACGCGGTACGGCTCGGCGTCCGGAAGCAACGGCGCGGGGTCGGTGCGCGGCTTCCACGCCGGCGGCGGGGTGGGCCGGTAAGCGGCACCCGGCCGCTCCTCGACCGTCATGCTGCTCTTCTTCAACGCGAGCACCTCCTCGTGGGAGCGGGCATAAGGACCCGTGAAGGGCGCGGAGTGTGAGGCGCCTCACCTACCGATTGTTCGGTCGTGGGCGCATTTTGGCTACAGGCACCTTCAGCCTGTGGACAAACGGTTCTCCACAGCCTGGGATAGGAACAGGTCGTCCATGAGAGAGAGGCGGGGGGACGTGACAGCTGAACAAATGGCCGAGGGCGAGGACCGGACGGTTTACGAAGCCGTGCCCGGAGCCGCCCAGAGCCCGCCGCCCCGCCCCCTCGATTCGATCGACCGGGACATCCTGCGCATCCTGCAGACGGACGGCCGCGCCTCGATACGCTCCGTGGCCGAACGGGTGCATGTCTCCCGCGCCAATGCCTACGCCCGCATCAACAGGCTCATCGACGACGGCGTGATCCGCGGCTTCAGCGCCCGTGTGAACCACGAGCGCGCCGGGCACGGCGCTTCCGCCTACATCACGCTCAAGATCGTGCAGAACTCCTGGCGGACGGTGCGCGAGCAGCTCCAGGCGCTGCCGGGGGCCGCACACATCGCTCTGGTCAGCGGCGACTTCGACGTACTGCTGCTGGTCCACACGCCGGACAACCGCACGCTGCGCGAACTCGTCCTGACCAAGCTCCAGTCGATCCCCGAGGTGCTCTCCACCCGCACTTTGCTGGTCTTCGAGGAGACGGATCTGGATCCTGATCCGTCTCGCTGAAAGAGCGCTACGTGATCGTGTGCGGCCCGTGCCGCGCGATCGTGTGCATCCGGTGCCACGTGATCGTGTGAGCCCGTGCCACGCGATCGCGTGCAGCCGTGCTAGGGGGTCGTGCGCAGCCCGTCGAACGCGAGCCGTACGACCGCGTCGGCGACCTGCTCCCGGTCGTAGCCGGTGCCGGCCTGCGGGCGGTACCACTCCACCAGGGAGTTGACCATGCCGAAGAGCAGCCGGGTCGCCAGCCGCATGTCCATGTCGGCCCGGAGATCGCCTTCGGCCGCTGCGGCCTTGAGCAGATCGGCGACCTTGTGGTCGAACTCCCGGCGCCGCTCCAATGCCCAGCGCTCGGTCCTGGTGTTGCCGCGCACACGCAGCAGCAGGGTGACGTAGGGCAGCTCGGCCATGAGCACCTCGACGGTGCGCCGGGTCACGTACTCGACGCGCTCTATGGCACGCCCGCGGGTGGCCCCGGGCTCGTCGAGGATCCCGAAGAGCCCGTCGAGCGCCCGGCTCACCGCACGACGCAGCAACTCTTCCTTGCCCGCGACGTGGTGGTATATCGACGATTTGGAGATACCGGCGGCCTTGGAGAGGTGCTCCATGGAGGTGCCGTCGTAACCGCGCTCGTTGAAGACGCGGACGGCGACGGAGAGCAGGGTCTCCGGGGTGTAGGTGTCGCGCTTGGCGGTCGTCATGGGACCTACTCGCTCTTCATCTGGACGTAGGACTGGCGGTAGAGACCCAGGGACGGCGCATAGCGGCCGGTGGGCACGCGCGCGTGGAGCTCGTCGAGCAGCTCGTGCGCCCAGGCGCGGCCGAGCCTGCGGCCCCATTCGACCGGGCCGATCGGATAGTTGACGCCGAGCCGCATCGCCGTGTCGATGTCCTCGGCGGACGCGACGCCCTTGGCCACGGCGTCGGCAGCGAGGTCCACCAGCATGGCGACCGTACGCGCAACGATCATGCCCGGTATGTCGCCGATGACGCTGACGCTCTTGCCGAGCGCCTGGAACAGGCCGATCGACTGCCGGAGCGTCTCCCACTCGGTGACCTCGGAGGCGGACAGGGCTATCCGGGTCGCCGCCCGGTAGTCGAGGGCGAGGTCGAAGTAGACGACGTCCCGGAACTCGGCGGACGTCTGACCGTCGGCGAGCGCCAGCTGCCCGCCGCTCGGCAGCAGGATGCGGGTCCCCCGGTCTTCCTCCTCCTCGCGCACCGTGATGCCGGCTTCTCGGCACAGTGCGAGCACCTCCCGCGCGGGGCCCAGATCGCCCTCCACGGTGATGTGCGGGGGCGGCTCCGTGGCCGGAGCGGTGTGCGGCGCGGGGCGCTCGGCTCCGTCCGCGTACGAGAACCAGCCCTGTCCCGACTTGCGGCCCAGGCGTCCGGACTCGACCAGCCGTCGCTGGGCGAGCGACGGCGTGAATTTCGGGTCCCGGAAGAAGGCCTCCCACACGGATCGGGTGACCGCCTCGTTGACGTCCTGGCCGATCAGATCGGTGAGCTCGAACGCGCCCATCCTGAAGCCGCCGCACTCGCGCAGCACCGCGTCGATGGTGGCAGGGTCGGCGCCCCGCTCCTCGTAGACGGCGAAGGCCTCCGCGTAGAAGGGCCGCGCGATGCGGTTGACGATGAAACCGGGGGTGTCGGTGCAGCGCACCGGGGTCTTTCCCCAGGCCTTGGCGGTCTCGTACGCGCGCGTCGCCGTGCCCTGGTCGGTGGCGAATCCGCTGACGACCTCGACGAGCGGGAGCAGCGGGGCCGGGTTGAAGAAGTGCAGTCCGACGAACCGGCCGGGCAGGCGCAGGGCGCCCGCGATGGCGGTGACGGAGAGGGAGGAGGTGTTCGTGGCGAGTATGCAGTCCTCGGCGACGACCTCCTCCAGTGCGCCGAAGAGCTCCTGCTTGACAGGGAGTTGTTCGACAACGGCCTCGACGACCAGCGCACTGTCGGCGAGCTCCTTGAGGTCGGTCGTCCGCTCCAGCCGTAGCTCCGCGGCGCCGCGCGCTTCGTCGTCCAGTCGCCCCTTCTCGACCAGCCGCTCCAGACGGGCGAGGATCGCACCCGCGCCCGCCTCCACCTGGGCGGGGGCGACGTCGTAGAGGCGCACACGATGGCCGGCGAGAAGCGCGACCTGGGCGATGCCCTGGCCCATGGTCCCGGCGCCGACGACCGCGACGGTACGGCTCGGCGCGATGGCGCCGGTCCCCTGGGTGGCGTCGGTGGCGGTCATGGCTGTGATCCTCCCCTACGAGTTGTCCACAGGTTTCTGCGGACCCCCCTTGTCCCGACCGATCGTTCGGTTACTCTAACTCTGTCCGCGTTTCCCTGCCCAGCTCGACGAGGAGTTGGTCTTCCATGCAGCTGACCGAGACCCACCGGCCCACGCTCGACCAGGCCCTCGAAGCGATCCGCTCCCGGGCGTACTGGTCGCCGCACCCCGAGCACCCCAAGGCGTACGGCGAGACGGGGGCGGCCGACGGCCTCGCGGCTCACCAGGCCCTGCTGGGCACCCGCTTCGAGCTGGACCAGCCCGGCACCGACGCCTGGACGGGCGGCGAAGTGTCGCCGTACGGCCCTGATCTGGGCATCGAGTATCCCCATCCCGACCTCGACGTGCTGCTGCCCGCGATGCGCGCGGGCATGGCGGCGTGGCGCGACGCCGGTCCCGAGACCCGCGCCCTGGTCTGTCTGGAGATCCTGTCCCGCATCAGTGCCCGCACCCATGAGTTCGCGCATGCTGTCATGCACACGAGCGGCCAGGCGTTCATGATGGCGTTCCAGGCGGGCGGCCCACACGCCCAGGACCGCGGCCTGGAAGCGGTGGCGTATGCCTACGAGGAGCAGACGCGCACCCCTGCCGCCGCGGACTGGTCCAAGCCCCAGGGCAAGCGTGACCCCCTGGAGCTGCGGAAGGAGTTCACCGCGGCCCCGCGCGGCATCTCGCTGTTGATCGGCTGCAACACGTTCCCCACGTGGAACGGGTACCCGGGCCTGTTCGCCTCCCTGGCCACCGGCAACCCGGTCCTGGTCAAGCCGCACCCCCGCGCTGTGCTCCCCCTGGCACTCACGGTGCGGGTCGCTCGCGAGGTGCTGAGCGAGGCGGGCTTCGATCCGAACCTGGTCGCACTGGCCGTCGAGCGCCCGGGCGAGGGCATCGCGAAGACCCTCGCCGTGCGCCCCGAGATCAAGATCATCGACTACACGGGCTCCACGGCTTTCGGCGACTGGCTGGAGGCCAACGCCCGCCAGGCCCAGGTCTACACGGAGAAGGCCGGGGTCAACACGGTCGTCATCGACTCCACCGACGACTACAAGGGGATGCTGTCCAACCTGGCCTTCTCCCTCTCGCTGTACAGCGGCCAGATGTGCACCACCCCGCAGAACCTGCTGATCCCGCGCGACGGCATCACGACGGACGCGGGCCAGAAGTCGTACGACGAGGTGGTCGCCGACCTCAGCGCCGCCGTGGCCGGCCTGCTCGGCGACGACGCCCGGGCGAATGCCCTGCTGGGCGCCCTGGTCAACCCCGATGTGAAGGCCCGCCTGGAGGCGGCAGCCGGCCTGGGCGAGGTGGCCCTGGCCTCGCGCGAGGTCGCCAACCCCGAGTTCCCGGACGCCGTGGTGCGTACGCCGGTGATCGTCAAGCTGGACGGGGCCAAGCCCGACGACGAGGCCGCGTATCTGTCGGAGTGCTTCGGCCCGGTGTCGTTCGCGGTCGCGGTCGACTCGACGACGGACGCGGTGGAGCTGCTGCGCCGCACGGTGCGCGACAAGGGCGCGATGACGGTCGGGGCGTACACGACGTCGCCGGAGACCGAGCAGGCCGTCGAGGAGGTCTGCCTGGAGGAGTCGGCTCAGCTGTCGCTCAACCTGACCGGCGGGGTCTATGTGAACCAGACGGCCGCCTTCTCCGACTTCCACGGCTCGGGCGGCAACCCGGCGGCGAACGCCGCACTGTGCGACGGCGCCTTCGTGTCGAACCGCTTCCGCGTGGTGGAAGTGCGCCGCCAGGCCTGACGGCGAGGGGGGTCCGTTGCCCGCACCTGCGGGCCACGGACCCCCAACGCGCACTGCCCACGGCTGCCGACGGTGAGCAGCCATCAACGCCGGCCGCGGCCACGAACGGCACGGGCCACAGGACCACGCGGCCCGCGATCGGCCCGCCGCGGCGCCGCCGATCGGCTGCGCCGCGGATCGGGGCGGCGGGCCTCAGCCTGCCTGGCCGGGGATCTCCGCGTACCGCTGCACCCACGCATGCATCGCGATCGCCGCGGCCGCGCCTGCGTTGATCGAGCGGGTCGAGCCGAACTGGGCGATCGAGCAGACCATCGCGACGTGCTTGCGCGCCTCCTCGGTCAGCCCCGGGCCCTCCTGGCCGAAGAGCAGCACGCACCGCCGGGGCAGCTCGATCCGCTCCAGCGGCACTGCGCCCGGCAGGTTGTCGATCCCGATGATCGGCAGTTCCTCGGCCGCCGCCCAGGCGGTCAGCGACTCCGTGTCTGCGTGGTGGCGCACATGCTGGTAGCGGTCGGTGACCATCGCTCCGCGCCGGTTCCAGCGCCGTCGCCCCACGATGTGGATCTCCTTCGCCAGGAAGGCGTTGGCGGTCCGGACCACGGAGCCGATGTTGAAGTCGTGACCCCAGTTCTCCACGGCCACGTGGAAGTCATGCCGCCGGGTGTCCAGGTCGGCGACGATCGCCTCCCGTGTCCAGTACCGGTACCGGTCGACGACATTGCGCCGGTCCCCGTGGGCGAGCAGCTCGGGGTCGTACGGTCCGCCCTCCGGCCAGGGGCGCGGATGGGGTCCGACACCGACCTCCGGGCCGTAGCCGTCGTCGTACTGAACCGGTTCCTGGGTCTCGCTGCTCACCCGACGAGGGTACGTGCGGCCTGCGCCTCGGGCGCACCGCGCTCCTCGGGGACCCGCTCCCGCCCCCGGCGAAGCACCCTGTCCCGCCCCTGCGCCACGCGGCCCCCGAGCCACACCAGGAACACGGTCGGCAGAAACACCGCATCCGCGGCGATCATCGCCAGCGAGAAGAACGGCAGGCCGAGCAGCACGGCGATGCCGGCGTGCTCCATCATCATCGCCACCAGCAGGACGTTCTTGACCTTGCGGTTGAAGAGCGTGAACGGGAAGGCGACCTGCACGATCACCGTGCCGTACGTCAGCAGCATCACGATCAGGCCGCTGCCGGCCAGGATGCCGGAGAGCGCGGGCCAGGGGGTGAAGTAGTCGAGCTTGAGCGGGTAGTACAGGGCACTGCCGTCCTGCCAGCGCGAGCCCTGGATCTTGTACCAGCCGGCGGTGGCGTAGATCAGACAGACCTCGGCCATGACCACGGCGAGGGTGGCATTGTGGATGAGGTTGGCGAGGACGTCGAGCAGCGTGCGCAGCTCGCTGCCCGGTGCGCGGCGATTCACCGCCCACCACACTCCGTGGAAGACCCACAGCGCCCAGAGCAGGGTGAGGAGCCACCACTCCCCGCCGAGCCGGTCAAGGACCGTCCCCGCGAGAAGGACCACGCCGAGCACCGCCCAGAGCACAGGGCCCGACCGGTCCCGTGCCGCGCCGCCCTGGCCTCGCGCGGCGTCACGCCGGGCGCGCCTGGCGTCCAGGGACCACACCTGCCCGCAGCGGGTGAGGACGAGATAGATCGCCATGAGGTGGATGACGTTGTCGCCGCCGTCGCCCATGAAGATCGACCGGTTCTGCAACGACAGCACACCGACCATGAAGAGCACCGACATGGTCCGGGTCCGCCAGCCGAGCATCAGCAGCGCACCGGAGAGCACGGCGACGACGTACACGGCCTCGAACCAGACCGTGCTGTCGGACCACATCAGCGCGGTGAAGGCATGGTTGTTGGCGATCAGCTGCTGGGCCATGTCCCAGCCCCACGGGCCATCGGGCCCGTACAGCTCCCGGCGGTTCGGGAACTCGCGCAGCAGGAAGAACAGCCAGGTGGCCGAGAAGCCGATACGGACGATCGCGCTCTGGTACGGGCCGAGGGCGGTCGATGTCACGCGCTGGATGGCGTGGGCCAGCCGGCGGTCCGGGGTCAGGCGCTCGAGGCGCGTGCGGTCCTCCTGGCCGGCACGGCCCGCACGGCCCGCACGGCCCGCACGGCTCTCGTGGCTCTCGTGGCTCTCGTGGCTCTCGTGGCTCACGGTGTTGTCTCGGTTCTCGCGGTCGGGAGTCTCCGCGTCGAGGGCCTGGGTCACTTGGCCGCCTCCGTGCTTGCTGCGCCGTCGTTCCGCGTATCCAGGGGGAGATCCGCGCCGGTCACCTTCCACCACGGGAGAACCCGGTAGTACGGCCGGGTGTCCGTCTTCTCCTTGCTCCAGGCCGGGGCCTTGACGGAGCGGGTGACGGACCGCAGCTGGACGCGCTCGACCTTTCCGCCGAGGTCGTGGTGCTCGAGGCGCATCATCACGATGCGGCGGATGTAGCGCTCGGAGAGCTGGCCGCGCAGGCCGTTGGGCCGGTTGTCGTCGGTGTGCGAGTTGGCGTAGAAGTCCCAGGCGCGGCGGAGCTCGTTCTGGTCGACGTGGCTCGGGAGAAGATTGCCGCGAATCGCCTCGCCGTCCTCGGCCGTGAGGTCGATCCACTCGCTCGTACTGCGGGCACCGTCACCGTCCGTGACCTCCGCCCGCGCCTGGACACCGATGTTCTGCTGCAGCGGATTGGGGGCAAAGAGCTTCCAGTTCTGCTCGAACTCGGGGTAGATCCAGCCGTCGACAGCCTCGCCGTGCTGCTTGGTCATGGTGTTCGAGGGCGCGACATGAAGAAAGACCATGGCCAGGTGGGCGCAGGCGAGCACACCGATGACCGCGAGAGCGACCGCGGCCACGACCTGGTAGGGGAGGGAGAGGCTCACTATGCCCCCCTGGGCGCCCCCGTCGCCCGGAGGCGCGTCCTCGCGCCTCGCGCCCTCGTTGCCGTACGCGTCCATCCCGCCCCGATCCCCATGGTCACTTCGGTCCACCGCGGTTATCCACAGGGTTGACACCTTACGGGCCTCAGACTCACCATTGAAGTCATTCAACCGAACGATCGGTCGGTAGGGGGCCCCATGACGGCAGTGACTGCAGAGACGACTGCGGCTATGACGCACCAGGCGGGGTTCGACGCTGCCGTGGCCGCCGACGAGCGCATCGAGCCTCGCGACTGGATGCCCGACGAGTACCGCGCCTCGCTGGTCCGCCAAATGGCCCAGCACGCGCATTCGGAAATCATCGGCATGCAGCCTGAGGCGAACTGGATCACGCGAGCGCCCTCCCTGCGCCGCAAGGCGATCCTCATGGCCAAGGTGCAGGACGAGGCGGGCCACGGCCTGTATCTCTACAGCGCGACGGAAACGCTGGGGACGAGCCGCGACGAGCTCCTCGACAAGCTCCATTCCGGTCGGCAGAAGTACTCGTCGATCTTCAACTACCCGACGCTGACCTGGGCCGACGTCGGCGCGATCGGCTGGCTGGTGGACGGCGCGGCGATCACCAACCAGGTGCCGCTGTGCCGCTGCTCCTACGGGCCGTATGCACGCGCCATGGTCCGGATCTGCAAGGAGGAGTCCTTCCACCAGCGCCAGGGGTACGAGCTGCTGCTCGCGCTCTCACAGGGCACACCCGCCCAGCACGAGATGGCGCAGGACGCGGTGAACCGCTGGTGGTGGCCGTCCCTCATGATGTTCGGCCCCCCGGACGACGCATCGGCACACTCGGCGCAGTCCATGGCCTGGAAGATCAAGCGGCACTCGAACGACGAGCTGCGTCAGCGCTTCGTGGACATCTGCGTCCCGCAGGCGGAGGCACTCGGCCTGACCCTCCCCGACCCCGATCTGCGGTGGAACGAGGAGCGGGGTCACTACGACTTCGGGACGATCGACTGGGACGAGTTCTGGCAGGTCCTGAAGGGCAACGGGCCGTGCAACGAACAGCGGATCACCCAGCGCCGCCGGGCCCATGAGGAAGGCGCCTGGGTCCGCGAGGCGGCTGCGGCGTACGCCGCGAAGGCGGCCTCCAGCAGGCCGGACAAGTCGAACGAGAAGCGCGACGAGGCGCAGGTGGAGGCAACGGCATGAGCAGCTCGACCGACTGGCCGCTGTGGGAGGTGTTCGTGCGTTCGCGGCGCGGGCTGTCCCACACCCACGCGGGCAGCCTGCACGCCCCGGACGCCGAGATGGCGCTGCGCAATGCCCGGGATCTCTACACCCGGCGCAATGAGGGCGTCTCGATCTGGGTGGTGCCGTCCACGGCGATCACCGCTTCCTCCCCGGACGAGAAGGACCCGTTCTTCGAGTCGGCTGCCGACAAGCCGTATCGCCACCCGACCTTCTATGACATTCCGGAGGGGGTGAAGCACCTGTGACCGCCGCACTCGCGCTGGGCGACGACGCTCTGGTGCTCTCGCACCGGCTGGGGGAGTGGGCCGGCCACGCCCCGGTCCTGGAAGAAGAGGTCGCCCTGGCCAACATCGCCCTCGACCTGCTGGGACAGGCCCGGACCCTGCTCTCCCTCGTCGGCGACGAGGACGAGCTGGCGTATCTCCGTGAGGAGCGGGCCTTCCGCAATCTCCAGCTGGTCGAGCAGCCGAACGGCGACTTCGCGCACACCATCGTCCGGCAGCTGTACTTCTCGACGTTCCAGCGCTTGCTGTTCGGACAGCTGGCGGCGGGCGACAGCGAATTCGCCGGGCTGGCGGCTAAGGCGGTCAAGGAAGTCGCCTACCACCAGGACCACGCGGAGCAGTGGACCCTGCGGCTGGGCGACGGCACGGCCGAGAGCCATGAGCGGATGCAGCGGGCCTGTGACGCGCTGTGGCGGTTCACCGGTGAGATGTTCCAGCCGGTCGAGGGCCTGGACGTGGACTGGGAGTCGCTGCGCACGGGCTGGCTGGAGTCGGTCACCGGCGTGCTGGAGCGCGCCACGCTGACCGTCCCGGACACGGCGGACAAGGGCGCCTGGTCGGCGGGAGCGGGGCGGCAGGGACTGCACACCGAGTCGTTCGGGCGGATGCTGGCCGAGATGCAGCATCTGCACCGCAGCCACCCGGGGGCGTCATGGTGACCGACACACTGCTGGAAGCCGAGCTGCGCAGACTGGCGGGTTCCGTGCCCGACCCCGAGCTGCCCGTGCTGACGCTGGAGGAGCTCGGTGTGCTTCGCGGGGTGCAGATCCTCGGCCCTGGCAGGGTCGAGGTCGAGCTGACCCCCACCTACACCGGCTGCCCGGCCATCGAGGCGATGACCTCGGACATCGAGCAGGTGCTCCACGACCACGGCATATCGGAGGTGTCGGTCGTCAAGGTGCTCTCCCCGGCCTGGTCGACGGACGACATCAGCGCGGAAGGCCGCCGCAAGCTCTCGGAGTTCGGGATAGCCCCGCCGCGCCCGGGTGCCGCGAACGGGCCGGTCCCGCTCACGCTCACCGTGCGCTGCCCGCACTGCGGCTCCACGGACACAGAACTGCTGAGCAGGTTCTCCTCCACGGCGTGCAAGGCGCTGCGCCGCTGCACGACCTGTCGCGAACCGTTCGACCACTTCAAGGAGTTGTAGATGTTCCATCCGCTCCGGGTCAGCGAGGTCGAGCGGCTCACGGACGACTCGGTGGCCGTCACCCTCGCAGTCCCCGCCGAGCTGCGCGACGCCTTCCGCCACACGCCCGGCCAGCACATCGCCATCCGTCGTACGGGAGCCAACGGCGAGGAAATCCGGCGTACGTACTCGATCTGCGCTCCCGCCGCCCCCGCCGGTGAGGATCCCATGCTGCGCGTGGGAATCCGGCTGGTCGAGGGCGGCGAATTCTCGACGTACGCCCTGAAGGAGCTCACCGTCGGGGACACGGTCGAGGTCATGCAGCCGATGGGCCGCTTCGTCCTGGAGCCGCGTGCCGGGCACTTCGCGGGGATCGTCGGGGGCAGCGGTATCACCCCCGTGCTGTCGATTGCCGCGACACTGCTGGCGCGGGAGCCGGAGGGTCGGTTCTGTCTGATCCGCAGCGACCGTACGGCGGCCTCGACGATGTTCCTGGAGGAGGTCGCCGACCTCAAGGACCGTTATCCGGACCGCTTCCAGCTGGTCACCGTTCTGTCCCGGGAGGAGCAGCAGGCGGGTCTGCCGTCCGGGCGGTTGGACCAGGAGCGACTGGCCGGTCTGCTGCCCGCGCTGCTTCCGGTGCCGGATGTGGACGGATGGTTCCTGTGCGGGCCGTTCGGGCTGGTGCAGGGCGCGGAGCGGGCGCTTCGCGGGCTGGGTGTGGACCGGAGCCGTATCCACGAGGAGATCTTCCATGTGGACGAGGCGCCCGCCCCGGCGCCGGTCGCTGCGCCCGCGCACAGCACGCTGAGTGCGACGCTGGACGGCCGCTCGGGCACGTGGCCGGTGCAGGAAGGGGAGTCGCTGCTCGAGACGGTGCTGCGGGCCCGGTCCGACGCGCCGTACGCCTGCAAGGGCGGCGTATGCGGGACCTGCCGGGCGTTCCTGGTCTCGGGAGAGGTGCGGATGGACCGCAACTTCGCGCTGGAGCAGGACGAGACCGAGGCGGGCTATGTGCTGGCCTGCCAGTCGCATCCGGTGACGTCCGAAGTGGAGCTGGACTTCGACCGCTGACGCGGAGGAGGCCGGGCCTGCACCACACGTCCGCACTGCCCGTTGCCGTACTGCCGACGCCATTCCCTTCCGCTAGAACCTGTTCTATCTTGACGACCCGTCAGATCTGTCAGGTCGGTCGGATCCGTCGGGTCCGATCGACACGGGCAGGGCCGGTGCGCGGAAGGACTGGGCAGTGGACTTCACCTTCACCGAGGAGCAGCAGGCGGCCGTCGAAGCGGCGAGGGCGGTCTTTTCGGGCGTGGCGCCCGACGGGGTGCCGAGCCCCGCGCTCAGTCCGGGCGCAGTGGCCGAGGAGTTCGACCGGCCACTGTGGGCGAGGCTCGCGGACGCCGACCTGCTGAGCCTCGTGGTCGCCCCGGAGCACGGTGGGGCGGGCCTGGACCCCATCGCGCTCTGCCTGGTGCTGCGGGAATCGGCGAAGGTGCTGGCCCGTGTGCCGCTGCTGGAAACCAGTGCGGTCGCGATGGCCGTGCAGCGTTTCGGAGGCGAAACGCTCGGGGTCGACATCCTGCCCCGGGTCGGCCGCGGCGAACTGGTGCTGACCGTCGGGGCCAATGGCCGCACCGGCCATGATGCTGCCGAGCTCGCTGTCACCGCCCGCCAGGACGGCGACCTCTGGGTTCTCGACGGGGTGCAGACCGGCGTGCCCTGGGCCCAGTGCGCCGATCTGATCGCCGTCCCCGCACACACCGACGGCGGACGAGCGGTCCTCGCTCTCGTGCCCCGCGGCCATGAGGGCCTGACGCTCGCCGAGCAGATCTCCACCAGTGGCGAACTCTTCGCCGAGGTCCGGCTGAACTCGGTACGGCTCGAGGGCGGCGCGCTCATCGACGCCGAAGGCGCCTGGGAGTGGCTGCGCGGGCTGCTGGCCACCGGGACCTGTGCGCTGGCGCTCGGCCTCGGCGAGCGCGTGCTGTCCATGACGAGTGAATACACCAGCAAGCGCGAGCAGTTCGGGTTCCCCGTCGCGACCTTCCAGGCCGTGGCGGTGCAGGCGGCCGACCGCTACATCGATCTGCGAGCGATGGAGGCGACCCTGTGGCAGGCCGCCTGGCGGATCGCCACCGGCTCGGGTGGGGCGCTGCCGGCCGCCGGGGATATCGCCGTGGCGAAGATCTGGGCGTCCGAGGGCGTGCGTCGCATCGTCCAGACCGCGCAGCATCTGCACGGCGGCTTCGGTGCCGACACCGACTACCCGCTTCACCGCTACCACGCCTGGGCCAAGCAGCTCGAGCTTTCGCTCGGCCCGGCGGCGGCCCATGAGGAGGCCCTGGGCGACCTGCTCGCCGCCCACCCACTGGGGTCCTGAAGGCGCCTACAGCACGTACGCCGGGCTGCCGTCCTCGGTAACCATCGGGCGCCCGGCGGCCTCCCATGCCTGCATCCCGCCGTCGATGTTCACGGCGTCGATGCCCTGCTGCACCAGATACTGCGTGACCTGTGCGGACCGGCCGCCGACCCGGCACATCACATAGGCGCGGCCCTCGGCCACGGCCTCGGTGACCTCGCCGTAGCGGGCAACGAAGTCGCTGATCGGGATGTGCAGCGCGCCCTCGACGTGGCCGGCCGCCCACTCGTCGTCCTCCCGGACGTCGAGCACCAGACCGTCGGCCGGGACGGACACGACGTCCACCGAGGGCAGCGGGGCGAAATTCATGGGGTTGGCCTTCTCTCGTACCTACGGGGCGTGCCGCGTATGACGGGCGCCCATGGGAAACCTACTGCACCAGGCCCGCCAGCTCGGCCTCGCGCTGTGCGACCTGCGCCAGCAGCTGCTCGGCGATCTCTTCCAGCAGCCGGTCCGGGTCGTCGGGTGCCATCCTCAGCATCGCGCCGATCGCACTGTCCTCCAGCTCCTTGGCGACCAAGGTCAGCAGCTCCTTGCGCTGCGCCAGCCACTCCAGGCGGGCGTAGAGCTCCTCGCTCTCGCTGAGCCGGGTAGCCTCCGGCACCGGTCCGGCGTCCCACTCCTGCGACAGCTCACGGAGCAGGGCCTCGTCCCCGCGCCCGTAAGCGGCGTTCACGCGCGTGATGAACTCCTCCCGGCGGGCCCGCTCCTTCTCCTCCTGCGCCAGATCCGGGTGGGCCTTGCGGGCGAGCTCCCGGTAAAGCTTGCGCGCCTCGTCACTCGGCCGCACACGCTTCGGCGGCTGCACTGACTGGTCCGTCAGCATCGCGGCGGCCTCGGGCGGGAGACCGTCCGAGTCGATCCAGTCGTGGAAGAGCTCGTCGACGCCGGGCATCGGCATCACCATCGCCCGTGCCTCCTGCGCTCGGCGCAGATCCTCCGGATCGCCGGTGCGGGCGGCGCGGGCCTCCGCGATCAGGGCGTCGAGCTCGTCGAGCCGGGAGTACATCGGGCCGAGCTTCTGGTGGTGCAGCCGCGAGAAGTTCTCCACCTCGACGCGGAAGGTCTCCACGGCGATCTCGAACTCGATCAGCGCCTGCTCGGCGGCGCGCACGGCTCGCTCCAGGCGCGCCTCGGGCCGCTCACCGCCCGTTGTCCGAGCAGCCCGACTGTCCTGCGCGTCCTGGCCGTCCTGTGCGTCCTGGCTGCCCTGCTCGTCCACGCTGCTCTGTTCGTCCACGCGGTGGTCGTCCTGCTCGTCGTCGGTCCGGGTCGTCGGCGCCCCGGGAGGATCCTGGGTCACCCGCCCAGCGTATGGCAGAGCTCCCTCCACCCCGGACGGACGGGCTCCCGGCCCGTCACACGCCGAGCTCGGCGGCTATCCGCCCGCTCCGCACGGCAGCAACCAGCTCGGTGTGGTCCGCCTCCGTCCGGTCCGCATAGAGCACCGCGAAGCCGGCCACGGCCTCGTCGAGCTCCTCGTTCTTCCCGCAGTACCCCGCGACCAGTCGCGGGTCGACGCTGTGCGCATGAGCCCTGGCCAGCAGTGCTCCCGTCATCCGGGCGTAGTCGTCCACCTGGTCGGCCGCGAGGGCTGCCGGGTCCACGCTGCCCTTGCGATTCCTGAACTGCCGCACCTGGAAGGGCCTGCCCTCCACCGTCGTCCAGCCCAGCAGGATGTCGCTGACGACCTGCATCCGCTTCTGTCCCAGCACGACCCGGCGGCCCTCGTGCATGGGCTCGGGCTCGTCGAAGCCGGCGGCCCGCAGATGCGGCAGCAGCGCGGAGGCCCGCGCCTCCTTCACCTGGAGCACCAGCGGCTCGCCCCGGTGGTCGATCAGCAGCACCACATAGGACCTGGTCCCGACGCTCCCGGTGCCCACTACCCGGAACGCGACATCGTGGATGGCATACCGCGCGAGCAGCGGCAGCCGGTCGTGGGAGAGCGTCTCCAGGTACTCCCCGAGCGCCGCGGCGACGGCGGCGGCCTCCTCGTCCGGCACCCGGCGCAGCACGGGCGGCGCGTCCACGAAGCGGCGGCCACCGTCGGGCCCGGCCTCCGTCGACCTGGCGGCGAACCGCGCGCTGGTGTTGCTCCGGGCCTTCTCCGAGACCCGCTCGAGCGTGCCGAGCAGATCCCGCGCGTCCGTGTGCGAGACGAGCTCCTCGTCCGCGATCGCGTTCCACGCGTCGATCACCGGGAGCTTGGCCAGCAGCCGCATCGTCCGGCGGTACGCACCGGCCACGTCGAAAGCGGCCTTGCGACAGGTGTCCTCGTCGGCACCCGCCACGCGGCCGGCCAGGACGATCGAGGCCGCGAGCCGCTTGAGGTCCCACTCCCAGGGGCCGAGAACGGTCTCGTCGAAGTCGTTCAGATCGATGACCAGGCGCCCGCGCGCGTCCCCGTACAGCCCGAAGTTCGCCGCATGCGCGTCGCCGCAGATCTGCGCCGTGACGCCGGTGACAGGGGTGGCGACCAGGTCATGAGCCATCAGTCCCGCCGCACCGCGCAGAAACGCGAAGGGAGACGCGGCCATCCGCCCGACCCGGATCGGAGCGAGCTCCGGCACCCGGCCACGGCTGGACTCCTCGACCGCCCGCAAAGCATCTGGTCGCCCCGCATCGATGAGCAGCGTGTCGTGCGACGAGCGCGGCACCCGGGCCCGCAGCGCTTTGCCCGCCTCTTTGGGCGAGTCGGGCTCACTCCCCGTCGCGTGACGCCGGGCGAATCCGGCAACATCGGGAACCCGCACACCCCCGGAAGCCGACCGCTGCACCGGCACGACCGCTTCGACCTCACCCATGGCGGGACCGCCTCCCCCGACGTCGTACAACATCAACTGCCCAAGACGGTACAGCCACGTCAGACAGCCGTCTCCCCCTGTGGACAACCTCGGAAAACCTCGCCACCAGCCGTCCCCGAACCGCCCCGCCACCGGCACAGGCTTCGCCGACAGGTCAGCAGTCAGCGCGGCAGCGGTCGGGTACTTCGCCGCAGTTGTCGGCAGTCAGCAGGGCTGCCCGTCTCCTCGCACACCGCCCGGCAGATAGGCCTCGGCCCACCGCCCCAGCTCTTTGAGTGCGGGCTCCAGTGCCGAACCGGCCTCCGTCAGCCGGTACGACACGCGCAGCGGCGGCCCTTCGTCGACCTCGCGCACGACCAGTCCGGCCGCCACCAGCTCGGTCAGCCGGTCGGACAGCATGCGCTCGCTGATGCCCGGGATCGCCCTGCGCAGCTCGGCGAAGTACACCGGCCGCTGCATCAGCACGGAGACGATCGGGCCGGTCCAGCGCTTGCCGAACAGCTCGAAGACGTGCGTGATCGCCCGGTCGACCTGCCTGCACGTCTGCTCGCTGTGATCCGCCATGCCCCCAGCGTACTGCCCTCTCGTGAGGGGGTGAGAAAAAGTAAGCAGCTGTGCTATTCATAGTTACGCACGGAACTTTAAGGCGCTTCCGCCTCGTGCCCACCCCCTGCACACCTGCACATCTGGAGAACATCGTGGCCACGCTGCTGCACATCGATTCCGCCGTCTTCCCCCAGGGCTCCGCATCGCGCGAGGTCACCGCCGCCTTTGTAAAGTCCTGGCTGGAGGAGCACCCCGAGGGCAAGGTCGTCTACCGCGATCTGGCCGCGAACCCGCTGCCGCACCTCGACATTGCCGCCGTCTCCGCAGGCGCGGACGACGCGCTCCGCCGCGAGCTCGCCGACGAGCTCGCGGCGGCGGACGCCGTACTGATCGGCGCCCCCATGTACAACTTCACGATCCCGTCCACGCTCAAGGCATGGCTGGACCAGGTGATCATCGTGGGTCACAACGCGGGCAGCCCCGACGGCCCGGTGGCGGGCACCCCGGTCACCGTCGTCGCCAGCCGCGGCGGCTCGTACGCCCCCGGCACACCGCGCGAGGACTTCGAGTTCGTCCAGAACTACCTGGAGAAGGTCCTCACCGGGATGCTCGGCGCCGAGGTCGACTTCATCGTGCCCGAGCTGACCATGGCACCCGCGAAGCCCGAGATGGCCGAGCTCGTCCCTCTCGCCGAGGCCTCCCGGGCCAAGGCGTTCGACCAGGCCACGCAGAAGGCGAAGGAGCTGGCAGCGCGCCTGGCCGCGTAACCGGCCACCCCACCGCGGGAGCGGCGGGCATCGGCGGTGACGGCTCAGCCGCTCCCGCCGATGTCCCGCGTGTGTTCCACGTGAAACATCGCACACCCGGACGGCGACAGCACACACCTGGATGGCGACAGCCGGCAGCCATCCGCTCCAGCCCGGAAAGACTGCGCTACAGCCCCGCGTCGCGTGCCAGCAGCGCCGCCTGCACCCGGTTGTCGCACTCCAGCTTGGCGAGGATTCTGCTGACGTACGTCTTCACGGTCGCCTCGCTCATATGCAGCCGGCGCCCGGCGTCCGCGTTGGACAGCCCCTCCCCGAGCAACGCCAGCACCTCACGTTCACGCGCACTCAGCGCCGTCACCCGCGCCCGGGCCTGCTCGCTGCGCGCCGCGGCCCGCCCCGAGGCCAACTGGTCCACCACATGTCGGGTGGCTCCGGGCGACAGATACGCGTCACCGGCGGCCGCGGCCCGTACCGCGCGGATCAGTTCCGCGGGCGCGGTGTCCTTCAGCAGGAAACCGGCACCGCCGTGCTCCAGCGCCCGCAGCACGTTCTCCCGCTCGCCGAAGGTCGTGAGCACGACGACCCGGGCCGCCGGAACCGCCCTCCGCAGCTCGGCCAGGGCCGTGAGGCCGTCCATGACCGGCATCTGTATGTCGAGCAGCACCACGTCCGCGCTGTGCGAGCGGGCCAGGTCGACGGCCTCGCGGCCGTTCGCCCCCTCCGCCACCACCTCGATCTCCCGGTCGGAGGTGAGGATCATCCGGATCCCGGCACGGATCAGCGGCTCGTCGTCGGCGATCACGACCCTGATCGGCGTGCCGGGCGAACCCGGAGACCCCGGCGAACCCGACGTCCCCGAATCCGAAGACCCCGAACCCGACGTCCCCGAACCCGAAGACCCCGAACCCGGCGCCCCCGGCACATCCGCAGAACCCGCAGAACCCGCAGACCCTGAATCCGAAGACCCCGAAGCCCCCGCAGACCCGGTCACAGAAACTCCCCCTGCTTTCCTACCGCTTGACCTCGTACGCCTTCTTCTCCACCAGCTTGCCGTCCTTGAAGCAGAACCGGAACACCGGTTCGGTCTCCAGGCTGTCCCCCGTCTCGGAGGACATCAGCACCAGGCAGGACGACCCCTTCGGCTCCTTCGGACCCTTCCCGTGAAGACCTGACGTCGTGATGGTGTCACCGTCCGGCAGCCGGTCGCGTACGTCCTTCTCCGCCATGCCGACCTCGATGGCGTCGTACTGCTCCGGGTCGATCATCCCCTTGCTCAGCGAACCCATCAGGAAGAAGAGCCCGAAGAGACTCGCCACCACGAGCAGCACCAAGGCAGCCACCGCGATCCCGCACCCCAGAGCCCATCCGCCGCTCCTGCTCCTGCTTCCGCCACCCATTGCCAGCTCCCTCTCCGAAACGGTCCAGTCCATGACCGGAACACCGTTCCCGAGCGGGACGGCCGGCGACTGCTGCCGGAAGTCGTCCACCGCATCGCCGATGGGCGCGGCTTCGACGACGCCGTAGGGAAGGACGCCCGCCACCCGGAAGCCGCCGCCGGCAACCGGCCCCGCGTGCACCATGCCCCCGACGAGCCGGGCGCGTTCGTGCAGCCCGGTCAGCCCCTGACCACCCCTGACGGCCTCACCCACGGCCTCCACGGCAGCGGCCGCGGCCCCGTTGACGATCTCCACCACGAAGGAGTCGGGCTCGTACCGCAGCTCCACCGTGATCGGCGCTCCCGGCGCGTGCTTGAAGGTGTTGGTCAGCGCTTCCTGAGCAATACGGAACGCGGCGTGGTCGGCCGCCGCCGCCAGTGGCCTGGCCTCTCCCGTACGCCGCAGCTCCACCGTGTTGCCCGCGGCCCTGGCCGCCTCGACCAGCCCCACGACACCGGCCGTCCCGCGTGTGGCACGCCCGGACTCGTCCACGGCGGGCGCCGCCGGAGCCTCCACCCCGTCCCTCAGGATGCCGACGACCTCGCGCAGCTCGTGCATCGCGGTCACCGATGCCTCCCGCAGGACCCCGACAGCCTCCCGCTGCCGGCTGGTCAGCTCACGGTCGACCTCGAGAGCGCCGGTGTGCACGGCGATGAGGGCCAGTTGATGTCCGAGGCTGTCGTGCATGTCCTGGGCGATCCGCTGCCGCTCGCGCAGCCGCGCCTGCCCGGCGACCATCGCGCGTTCCCGCAGCAGCTGGACATTGCGCTCCTGGAGGGTGTGCAGCAGGGTCCGCCGCTGGGTCCAGTAGCGGCTGGCGAGGCCCGGCACGACCGTCGTCGCCAGGTAGAACAGCGTCGTGAACAGCACGATGCCCATCCCGACGTCCTGCGACCAGCCGTCGGTCAGTGTCGTGCCGACGCAGAGGACGTACGCACCGGTGAACGCGGCCAGCGCCCTGCCGGCCCCGGGAATCCGCCGACCGGCCGACCAGCCCACGACCATCATCAGCGGAGCGAACCCGTCCACCACCGGGGCCAGCCCCGACGTCACGACCAGGACGGTCACGGGCAGTCTCCGCCGCATCAGGGACAGCACGGCGGTCGCGGCCCCCTCGGCGGCGATGGCTGCCCCCGACGCCCCCAACAGCTCGGCCAGCCCCGCGCTCATCAGCCCCAGTACGAGCGCGAGGACGGCCTCGCCCGCGAGCCTGCGCCGGGACCACAACTCCGGCGCGGCCAGCCAGCGCCAGCCCGCCCGCACCCCGGCCCGTATGTTCGATGACGCGTCCACGGCAGGCACCCTATTCAGCGCCCACCGCCGCCCGCGGTCCACTTTCGTCGCACGGGCACGCGACGAAAGTGGAATTCGGATCCGCCTAGGGTGAGTCCGTGAAGGCAGCGAGTCCCTGGAGGCATCCCCGCTGGGGACTCCAGTTCCATTGGTGGGCGGTCGATCCGTCAGGTCATGTCGGTTTGTTCTACTCGGCGTTCGGGCCTGTTCCCGGCGCGGCCCATGACCAGGTCCTGATCATGGACAAGGCGACGTCCGGGGCGAGGGCTCTGCATCCTGAGTGGTTCGATCCCATCTGCCATGAAGACGAGTGCCCGGAGACGACGCACTGCCCCGTCGAGCTGCAGCGAGGTCCCTACCTCTTCACCTGGGACGAGGAGCACGACGACCGTTACACGCGCTACGGCGTGCCGAGGGAGCCGGTCCTCGTTTCCGAGATGCCGGGCGACTTGGCCGCCGCCGCTCTGCTTGTCGAGGTCGGCTTCCGTTTCGACGGAGCCACCCGGGTCGACCTGAGCTATCCATGTGGGCGCGAAGTCCTTTCGGCACTGCAGAAAGATGCCGAGCCGAGCTGACCTCCGGTGGTCAGTCCCACCAGGACACTCCCGGACTCCCGGCCGGCGGTCGGTCTCCGGTGGGGGCCAGGAGTGCGTCGGCGACGGCCGTGCGGGCGTAGAGGACCGAGCGGCCGCTGCGGTGGGCGGTGACCAGACCCGCATTCCGCAGGGCTGTGAGGTGCTGGGAGACACCCGCGGCGGACAGACCGGAGTGCTGGGCGAGTTGAGTGGTGGAGGCCGGTGTGTCGAGATCGGTCAGGAGCAGCGTGCGGGAGCGGCCCATGACGGCCGCGACCGCGTCGGCGGCAGCGGTGGCCCTCGGCTCCCACAGATTGCCGATACCGCGGGCCGGATACGCGAGTTGGGGTGGCTCCGGCGGTACCGAGCGGGTCAGCACACGCGGCCAGGCGAACGCCGAGGGCACCAACAGCAGTCCCGAGCCCGCTTTGTCACGCGTCAGAGCGCAGTGGCGGCGCACCAGGCGCAGGGTGCCGTCGTCCCACCGTACGGTTTCGTGGAGTTCGCCCAGGACGTGGGCCGAGCCGTACTCGGCCACTTGCCGGGCGCGGTGGAACACGTCGGCTTCGAGGAGCCGCCGGATCCGGGCCCAGTAAGGACCGAGGGCGAGCTCCCAGTAAGTCTCGATCTCGGCGCAGACCTTCTCGAGAGCCGCCTCAGGGGCTTGTTCCAGCAGTCTGATCCTCGGGGACGGACCGTGGTCGCGCTCGGCCCTCAGCATGTCCAGGTCGGTACGTACCTGCTCGGGCCGGGTGCGCCGGATCGCCTCCAGTTCGGCGGCAAGGGTGGGGAACGGGGCGGTGGGGGTCGGGTTGAGGAAGTCCGCGAGATAGCCACGGGCGGGGACCAGCTCGGCCAGCCAGCCGCGGTCGAGCCCCGCATGTGCCAGCCGGGGCCGTACCTGTGTGGCCCATCGCCGGTGAAGTGGTGGCTCGGCCCTGTCCCTGAGCAGCCGGAAGCTGGTGACGACCTCCCACATCGGTGAGACCGCGAAGCGCGTCTGGGCCAGGTCCGCCGTGGAGAAACTCAGTCCCGACTCCATGTGCCAACGCCCCCTTCCAATCGTTGGATTCGGTCTGAGCTTAATCAATGGTCCACCGAGGGGGCTGGGCCGCAGCCTCCTGGCATGCTCTCCACCTTCCGCGGACTTCCGCCCACCGTCTGGACCGTCTTCGCCGGCACGATCGTCAACCGTCTCGGCTACCTGGTCACTCCGTTCCTGGTGTTCTTCCTGGCCGCGCGCGGCGTCACGGGGACGGAGACCTCTTTTGTCCTCGGCGCCCTGGGCGCGGGCAATCTGCTCGGCCCGGCGGCCGGCGGGCTGCTCGCCGACCGGATCGGCCGTCGCCCGACGATGCTGATCGGGCTCCTCGGTGCGGCGGCGGCGCAGGGTGCGCTGTTCGTGGCTCCGGGCGTGCCGACGATGGCCGCAGCCGCACTGCTGATCAGCGCGACGGGCGCGATGGTCGGGCCCGCCGCGTACGCCTTGATGGCCGACTCCGTGGACACGGAGCACAGGCAGCGGGCGTACGCCCTGTTCGGATGGGGCGTCAACATCGGTACGGCCGTGGCCGGGGTGCTCGGCGGTCTTCTCGCCGCGCACGGGTACTGGCTGCTCTTCGCGGTCGATGCCGGGACCATGCTGATCTACGCCGCTGTCGTCGCGACCCGGCTGAGCGAGCCGCGGCCCACGGCGAAGGATCCGGTGCGCAAGGACGACGGCATCGGCTACGGGGTCGTCCTCCGGGACCGTTTGATGCTGGCGCTGCTCCCCTTGTTCGGTATTCAGCTCTTCGTCTACTCGCTGACCGAGGCCGCCCTGCCGCTCGCCATTCACGACAGTGGGCTCTCCCCGGCCGTCTACGGGGCGATGGCGGCGGTCAACGCGGTCCTTGTGGTGGTCCTCCAGCCGTTCGCGACGGCGCGGCTCGCCCGGCTGCCCCAGCTCCCGGTCCAGTGCGCGGGCAGCGCGCTGATCGCCGCCGGCGTGGCACTGACAGGAGTCGCGGACAGCATCGCGGGCTACGCGTTCTCGGTGATCGTCTGGTCCCTCGGCGAGGTGGTCGTGGCCGGTATCGCCGCCACAGTCGTCGCCAACCTCGCTCCGGCCCACGCACGCGGCCGCTATCAGGGAGCCTTCAGCTGGATCTGGGGCGTCGCCAGGTTCGCCGCCCTCACCCTGGGCGTCACCCTCTACACCGGTCTTGCCCCGGCGGTCCTCTGGTGGACGGCGCTCCTGGCCGGCGTCCTTTGCTCCGCTGCAACCCTGGCTCTCAAGGGACGTGTCACCCGGCGCATCGATCACGCCCTTGCAGCCTGAGGGGCCACGGGCGGGAGGCGCCCTTCAGTATCGCCATCCCGGCCATGTCCATGACCGGCTCCGACGCTGACGTCCGAGATCGACCGGGCTCACGCATGAGGCCTGCCCCGCCCCGGATGTTCGTTTGAGTGATTGAAAGCACACTACGAGCGAAGCACCCGTTTGACGCCACTCGCCGGGTATTGACGCGCCCCTCTCTCGCTGTCATTGTTTCCAACAGGTAGACATCTGATGTCTGATGTCTGATGTCATTGAACGTGAGGTGCTCACCATGTCGCTCTCAGACGACCTCGCGGAGCAGCTGCTCACCGCGATCATCGACGGCCGGTACCCGCCGGACTCCGCCCTCCCGCCGGAGGGCGAGCTCGCGGAGCAGGGCGGGATCAGCCGCCTGACCGTGCGCGAGGCGGTCAAGCAACTCCGCGCGCAGAACGTCGTCCGGGTGGTGCGCGGTCGGGGCACCTACGTCAACCCGCCGGACCGGTGGACGGCCCTGGAGCCGGTGGTGCGCGCGACCTCGCGCACGTCCAGCGGTGCCCTGTCCGAGCGGCTGATCGAGGCGCGCCGCCTCATCGAGAACGGCGCCTGCGAGCTGGCCGCTTCCCGCCGTACCGAGGAGGACCTGGAGGCGTTGCGGCAGCATCTGGACGTCATGCGCAAGGCCGCCGAAGCCGGTGACACCGAGCAGTTCGTGCAGGCCGACATCGACTTCCACGACACAGTGATGCGGGCGACGGGCAACCTGTTCGTCCCGCTGCTGTTCGAGCCGTTCGGTCCGCTGCTCGTCGAGGGCCGCCGGGAGACCTCGGCCGTCCCAGAGATCCGCGAGAACGCCATCGCGCACCACGCGGCAGTGCTGGCCGCACTGGAATCGGGAAGCCCCGAAGCGGCGCGTGCCGCGATGGACGCCCACATGAAACAGACCGCGGACGATCTGCGCACCCACGTCATTAAGCGTGACGGCGACTGACGCCCCACCTCCCCCCATCTCCCCGCTCAGCCCAGGAATGCGCCATGCCCCCACCTCTCTCCGCCTCCACCCGGCCCGGCACGCCGGTGCCCGAACACCAGGTGCTGGACGGCCTGCCCCCGGTCCGCGAGGTGACCGCCGACGAGGTGGCCGCCCGTATCTCCTCAGGGCCCCGTCTGGTCGTCCTCGACGACGATCCGACCGGCACCCAGACCGTCGCCGACGTCCCGGTGCTGACCTCCTGGACGGTGGACGACCTTCGCTGGGCGCTGCGCCAGGACAGCGCCGCCTTCTTCGTGCTCACCAACACCCGCAGTCTGTCGCCGGAGGACGCCGCCGCCCGCAACCGCGAGGTGGTGTGCGCCCTTCATGAGGCGTCAGAGGCCGAAGGCACCGGCTACGTGCTGGCCAGCCGCGGGGACTCCACGCTGCGCGGTCACTTCCCGCTGGAGACCGACGTACTCGCCGAGGAACTGTCGGCGCTGTGCGGGGGCGCAACGGACGGCGTGGTGCTCGTACCCGCGTACATCGAGGCGGGCCGGCTGACCGTCGGCTCGCACCACTGGATGCGCACCACGGACGGGCTGCTGCCGGTCGGCGAGAGCGAGTTCGCCCGGGACGCCACGTTCGGATACCGGAGCTCGTCACTGCCCGAGTGGGTCGAGGAGAAGACGGGCGGACGCGTTGCCGCGGGCGACGTGCTGCGCATCACGCTCGACGACCTGCGGGGCGGTGGCCCGGCGCACACGGCGCGGATGCTCGCCTCGCTGCGCGACGGGCGTACCGCCGTGGTCGACGCGGTCTGCGACGACGACCTGCGGGTGCTGGCCCTGGCTCTCGCCGAGGCGGAGGAGAAGGGCTCACGGCTGCTGTACCGGGTGGGGCCGTCCTTCGTGCGGGCCCGCGCAGGCCAGTCCGGTCGGCCGCCCCTGACGCCGGCGGAACTGCACCGATCGCGCGGGGACGCCCCGCACGGACTCATCGCTGTCGGCTCCCATGTGTCGCTGACGACAAGGCAGTTGGACCGGCTGCGGGAACGCGGCGGGGTCACCGAGTTCGAGCTCGATGTCGCCCTCCTGCTCGACGAGGAGCGGCGCGACGCCCACATCACCGAGGTCGCGGCGGCCGCCGCCGAGGCACTCGAGTCCACCGACGCGGTGATCCGTACCTCGCGCACGCTGGTGACGGGTGCCGACGCGGACGACAGCCTGGCGATCTCGCGCCGGGTCTCGGCGGCGCTCGTCGAGGCCGTACGCCGGGTCAACGAGGCCCGCCGGCCCGCATTCGTCATCGCCAAGGGCGGTATCACCTCCAGCGACACCGCCACCCACGGTCTGCGGATCCGCCGCGCCTGGGCACGGGGCACGCTCCTGCCCGGCATCGTCTCGCTGTGGGAGCCGGTGGACGGCCCCGCCGCCGGTATCCCCTACATCGTCTTCGCCGGGAACGTCGGCGGTGACGACGCCCTCGCCGACACCCTCGACCTGCTCAGGAGCGCATGATGCTGCTGCACGGAACCGACGCCCTCAAGCGGGCCGCGACGGAGGGGCGGGCGCTGCCCGGATTCGTCGCGTACAACCTGGAAACGGTCCAGGGCATCACGGCCGCCGCCGAGGCCGCCGGACGGCCCGTGCTGATCCAGGCCGGCTCGAGTCCCTTCAAACACGCCGGGCGACAGGCGCTGATGCGGCTGGCGCTGGACGCCGCCGAAAACTCCGCCGCCCACCTGGGCGTACATCTCGACCACAGCCGGGACCTGGAGGAGATCACGGCCTGCCTCCGGGCCGGCTACACCTCCGTCATGGTCGACGGCTCTCACCTTCCCTTCGCGGAGAACATCGCCCTGACCCGCGAGGCGGTACGCCGCGCCCGCGACCACGGCGCCTGGGTGGAGGCCGAACTCGGAGCCCTCGCGGGTGACGAGGACGTCTCCACGAACGCAGTCGCCCGGACCGCGGCGATGACCGACCCCGCACAGGCGGCCGAGTTCGTGGCCGCGACGGGCGTGGACGCGCTCGCCGTCGCGGTCGGCAACGTCCACGGCTTCACCAAGGATCCGGTACGCCTCGACCTGGAGCGCTTGGCCGCGATCCACCAGGCCGTACCGGTGCCGCTGGTCCTGCACGGCGCCAGTGGCCTGCCCGTCGAACAGCTCCACGGCGCCCTCACCCGTGGTGTCGCCAAGGTCAACGTCAACGCCGAACTGCGGCGCGCCTTCCTGGAAGCCGTCCGCACGACCCTCCCAGGCGCCCTCCCCGGCTCCGACGTGGTCTCCGTCTGGGCGGCGGGCCGCGATGCGGTGACCGCCGCAGCGCTGGAGGTCATCGCGCGCCTGACGCCTCCTGACGGCGTGGGCTCCTGACACCGCTCGCCGTCCCCCGTGGCCCCCCACTCATCCGTCGCGGCCCTTCCCCAGCCGCGACGCACCTCCCATTTCTCCCCTGGAGGACAAAGATGTCTCCCCACCCCCGTCCCCGCACAGCCGTGATAGGCCTCGGCGCCATGGGTATGCCCATGGCCCGGCGGCTGACCGGCGGACTTCCCGTCACCGTCTACGACATCGCGGCCGACCGCAGGGCTTCACTCGCTGCGGAAGGGGCCCGCGAGGCGGCGTCCCCGGCCGAGGCCGCCCGCGAGGCCGACATCGTCGTCCTCGCGGTCCGGGACCAGGCCCAGGTCGAGGGCGCGCTGTTCGGCGAACACGGCGCGATGGAAACGCTCCGTCCGGACTCGGTGGTGGTGCTGACCAGCACCGTGGGTCCCGAGGCGGCGCGCACCACCGCCCGACGGCTCGCCGAGCGCGGTGTGCTGACCGTGGACGCGCCGGTCAGCGGCGGCCCGGTGCGGGCCGGCGAGGGCGACCTGCTGATCGTCGTCGGCGCCGAGGACGTCGCGCTGAAGGCGGCGCAGCCGGTGCTCGACCTGCTCGCCTCGACGCTCACCGTCGTCGGACCGCGGCCCGGCGACGGGCAGGCCCTCAAGGCTGTCAACCAGCTGCTGGCGGGCGTGCACATCGCCGCGGCGGCCGAGGCGATCGCGCTCGCCCGCGGGCTCGGACTCGACCCGGCCACGGTGGTGGAGAGCCTCAAGCACGGCGCCGCGGGCTCCTTCATGTTCGCCGACCGCGGGCCGCGCATGGTCCAGACGTACGAGGACGGTCCCGAGCCCGAGGTCAAGTCGCGGCTCGACATCTTCGTCAAGGACATGGGCATCGTGACCGGTATCGCGAAGGACGCCCATGTGCCGGTGCCGCTGGCTGCCGCCGCCGAGCAGCTGTACCTGCTCGGGGAAGGCGCCGGGCTCGGCGCCCACGACGACTCCTCTGTCGTCACCGTGCTCTCCCCGAAGGCGCCGGACGGTGCGGAGGGAGCGGGACGATGAGCAACAGCGGCCTTCTGATCATCGCGGTCGCCGGAGTCGCGGCCCTGCTCCTGCTCATCCTGAAGGGCAGGGTACAGCCCTTCGTGGCCCTCATGGTCGTCAGCATCGGCGTCGCGCTCGCCGCGGGCGTGCCCCCCGCCGACCTGGTGAAGACCATCGAGGACGGCATGGGCTCCACGCTCGGGCACATCGCCACCATCATCGCCCTCGGCGCGATGGTCGGCCGGATCATCGAACTCTCCGGCGGCGCCCACTCGTTCGCGCACGCGCTCATCGAGAAGTTCGGCACCCGACGCACCGCGCTCGCGCTGACCGTCGCCGGGTTCATCCTGGGCATCCCGGTGTTCTTCGAGGTCGGCCTGATCATCCTGATGCCGATCGCCTACGGCGTCGCCCGTGCCGCCCGCAAGCCGCTACTGGTCTACGCGCTGCCGATGGGCGCCGCGATGCTCACCGTGCACGCCTTCCTGCCCCCGCACCCCGGCCCGGTCGCGGCCATCGAGGCGATCGGCGCCAGTCAGGGGCTGGTCCTGCTCATGGGCATCCCGATCACGGCGGTGGTGACCCTGCTCGGCTACCTGCTCTCCCGCCGCCTCACCCGCCGCGAGTACCCGATGGACCCGGCGGTGTACGCCGAGGTGTACGGCGACCCCAGCACCGTCGAGGACACGCCCGCCCCGGTGGAGACGACCGGTGGCGTGGCGCCGGAGGGCCACGGCACCGCGGTCCTGACCAAGCCGGCCGTGTCGGGTACCGACGTGCGTCCGCCGTCCTTCGGCATGGTGCTGACGCTGATCGTCCTGCCGATCCTGCTGATCCTCCTCGGCACCATCGGCCAGAACACCCTCGCCGCGGACTCGGTCCTGCGGTCCGTGCTCACCGTGGTAGGCGCCCCGATGGTGGCGCTGCTGATCGACCTCGGCCTGTGTGCCTACTTCCTCGGGGCCCGGCGTGGCTGGGACCGCGCGCGCATCGCCGAGGTGATGGGTTCGGCGTTGCCGCCCGTCGCGGCGGTGATCCTGGTGGCGGGCGCGGGCGGTGTCTTCGGGAAGGTGCTGGTCGCCAGCGGCATCGGCAACGCGATCGCCGACGTCCTGGAGCGCACCGGACTGCCCGTCCTGCTGCTGGCGTTCCTGACGTCCCTTGCGCTGCGCGCCGCCCAGGGTTCGGCGACCGTCGCGCTCATCACCACCGCGGGCATTCTCACGCCACTGCTGGACCGAGCCGACCTGTCGGCAGGTCACCTGTCGCTGGTGGCGCTGGCGATGGGTGCGGGCGCCCTCGCGCTCTCGCACGTCAATGACGCCGGGTACTGGATGTTCACCAGGCTCGTCGGCCTCGACGTCGCCACCGGCCTGCGGACGTGGACGGTCCAGACGACCGCCATGGGCCTCATGGGCTTCGCCCTCACCGCAGGGCTGTGGCCACTGGTGTGACCTTCCACCGCGCGGATCGGTGAACGTGGGGGTGCCCGCCCCGGCCGCTTCGGCGGCCTGAAGATCAACTGAAGATCAGGGCCCGCATCGTGGCGTATGCCACGGTGTGGGCTCTTTCACGTGGAAACCGCCCGAATCCGCCTCAGCTCGGACCGCAGCGCTGCCGAACAACGAGAAACGGGCCCTCACCAGGACTTTCGTCTCTGGCGAGAACCCGTTTCGTCGGTTTCTCTGGTGGTGCGCGAGGGGGGAGTTGAACCCCCACGCCCTTGCGGGCACTGGAACCTGAATCCAGCGCGTCTGCCTATTCCGCCACCCGCGCATTGGGTGTTGCCGCCGGATCCCCCACCTGTTCGGTGCGAGCGCCTTGCGACATGCAGAACATTAGCACGCTGCCGAGGGTCGATTCACATCCCTTTGTTCAGCGGACCAGGCAGCTCCGGGGGTGGCACCTCCCCCTCTTCTCCGCGGTACTCGCCGGGTGCGGGACACTGTCAGGAAGCCGCCTCTACGATCCATGTGGAGATCCGTGTGAGAGGTGACACTCATCGACGGGGCAGACAAGGGGAACCAGCCGATTTCCCGACGCGTGGATACGATCAGTAAGCAGTACCAGGACGGCAACGACGGAGGAGGTGCCCCATGGGAGTCCTGAAGCGTTTCGAACAGCGACTCGAAGGTCTGGTCAACGGCACCTTCGCCAAGGTCTTCAAGTCCGAGGTCCAGCCCGTCGAGATCGCGGGCGCCCTCCAGCGCGAGTGCGACAACAACGCGACGATCTGGAACCGCGAGCGGACCGTCGTCCCCAACGACTTCATCGTGGAGCTGAGCGCGCCGGACTACGAGCGCCTCAGCCCCTACTCCGGCCAGCTCGGCGACGAGCTCTCCGGCCTGGTCAGGGACTACGCCAAGCAGCAGCGGTACACCTTCATGGGCCCGATCAAGGTCCATCTGGAGAAGGCCGAGGACCTCGACACCGGTCTGTACCGGGTCCGCAGCCGTACGCTCGCGTCGAGTACGTCACAGTCGCCCGACCGCGCCCCGGCCGGACCGGGAGCAGGCCCGCACGGCGCCGGCCCGCACGGCGCCGGCCCGCACGGCGCCGGCCCGCACGGCGCCCCCGCGGCC